>NZ_JBIVIF010000003.1:0-373304 GCF_044749595.1 Pseudomonas sp. NPDC089392 | reverse complement strand
GCGAGGCGGCAGCGCAGTTATCCGAGGGTCGTCAAACCCAAGCCTGCCAAATATCCGAAAAAGAAACCTGGGGAGCTTAACTGACTGGCATTAGGGCTTGCCCGCGAACACCGGCGAAGCCGGTGCCATGCACCGCGTTGGGTTTTTCGCGGGCAAGCCCCCTCCCGCAGGGATCGCGCCAGCTCTTGGAAATTGAGCAAGACAGTTGCTCCCATATGGTGCCATTTAATTAATATGTTATCGTTTCCGTCCGCCCAACCGCCCGGAGCGCAAACGTTGACCCACCCCAGCCGCCTGATCGTGCTACTGGCCGCCCTGGTAGCCTTCGCCCCCCTGTCGATCGACACCTACCTGCCCAGCCTGCCTGCCATCGCCCGCGACCTGCAGGCCAGCGCCGCCAGCGTGCAACTGACCATCGGCGCGTTCCTCGCCGGTCTGTGCCTGGGCATGCTGTTCCACGGCCCGCTCTCCGACCGCTTCGGCCGCAAGCCGCTGTTGATCGGCGGCATGCTGCTGTACCTGGGCGCCACGGTCGGCTGCATGCTGGCCGGCAGCGTCGAACAACTGATTGCCTGGCGCTTCCTGCAGGCGCTCGGCGGTGCCGCCGCTTCGGTGCTGGCCCGAACCATCGTACGCGACCTGTTTGCCATCAACGAAGCCGCCAGAACCCTGTCGCTGATGCACCTGGTAACCATGATCGCCACCTTGGTCGCGCCGCTGGCCGGCAGCTTCCTGATGCTGCTTGAAGGCTGGCGCACGATCTTCGCCGGGCTGTTCGTATTCGCCGCCCTGTGTCTGGCCGCTTGCGTGTGGAGCATTCCGGAAACCCACCCCGCCGATAAGCGCGCAGGCTCGCTTGGCGCCGCCCTGGCCGGCTATTGGCACATCGCCCGCAGCCCGACGGCACTGGCGTTCATCCTGTGCATGGGGCTGTCGTTCGGCGGCATGTTCGCCTTCATTACCGCATCGCCATATGTGTACATCGAGTACTTCGGCGTTTCCACGCACACCTATGGCTGGCTGTTTGCCCTGAACATCGGCGGGGTGATCATCATGACCCTCCTCAATGCCCGTTTGGTCAGCAGCGTCGGCCCGCTGTCGATGCTGGGCCTGGGTGCGGTGTTTGCCGGCATCGCAGCGCTGGGCTTGGGTGTATTGGGCGGGGCAGGGCTGTTGGGCCTGGGCGGTATCGTCGGCCTGGTGGTGTTGTATGTCAGCGTCACCGGCCTGATGGGCGCCAATTGCGTGGCCAGCCTGCTCAAGCTGTTCCCGGCCAATGCTGGCGCAGCGGCCGGGGTAGCCGTGGCGACCCAGTTTGCCATGGGGGCGGCGTTCAGTGCCTTGGTGGGGAGCCTGGCCGATGGTTCACCGCGGCCGATGTGCCTGGTGATTGCCGCCGCAGGGGCTGGGGCAGTGCTTTGCTATGGCTGGCTCAGGGTGCGCACGCTCCGCGAAAACCTGCTCGGCCAGCAAGCACAAGGTCATTTACCATAGCGGGGTCGTCACTTCATTTTCCGGAGCCTGCCCAATGAGCAACACGCAATTCCGCCAGCCCGTCGTCGAGGACGCCGAGCGCTGCTACGAGATCGAGATCGGCGCCTACGAAGGCGACGAGGCGGCTACCCTGGAGAAGATCCGCACCCGCATCAGCCAGTATCCACAAGGCTTCTTGCTGCTCGAAGACCAGCAAGGCATCGTCGGCTTCATCAATAGCGGCTGCGCCCATCAAGTGGTGATGTCCGACGAGGCGTTCAAGGAACTGGTCGGGCATGACCCGGTGGCCCCCAACGTGGTGATCATGTCGGTGGTGGTAGACCCCGCCCAACAGGGCAAAGGCTACGCCAAGCTGCTGATGAATGAATTCATTGCGCGCATGAAGGGGCAGGGCAAGCAGACCATCCACCTGATGTGCAAGGAGCAGCATGTCGAGCTGTACCGCAAGATGGGCTACCAGTATGTGCGTCCCTCGCCCTCCGACCACGGTGGCATGGCTTGGCACGAAATGGTCATGAGCCTCTGAGCCGATAGCCTCTGAACTGCTGTGCCAGGATAATCATGGGGCTGGCACTGCCCCATGGCTCTTTACCAGGACCTTGAATATGCGCGTCAATGCAGACTTCTCCCAGCCGGCAATCGTCACCGCTGACGATTACCAGTGGGTGGCCTCCCCACAGCAGGGGGTGGAGCGGGTAATGCTGGACCGGCTTGGCGGTGAGAAAGCCAGGGCCACGAGCATTGTGCGCTATGCTCCTCACTCCTGTTTTCCGCGCCATTCACATCCCGGCGGCGAGGAGATTCTTGTACTTGGCGGAACCTTCTCGGAAGGCGAGAGGCATTTTCCGGCCGGCTACTACCTGCGCAATCCACCGGGTTCAAGCCATCAGCCGTCCAGCCTTGAAGGGGCGGTCATCTTCGTCAAGTTGTGGCAGATGGAGGCTGACGATACCAACTCGGTTTGTATCGACACCCATAACCCAGCCAACTGGGCAGAACTGGACGGGCGCGAGATCTGCGCGCTTTTCCATAGCGCCCACGAACAGGTCTGCCTGCAACGCTTGGGGCCGGGAACGCCGCTGCTTATCCAGCACGTTGCCGGTGCTGAATTGCTGGTAATCACCGGCCAGGTCGAGGCGTGCGGGCAAACGCTGCGCAGTGGCAGCTGGATGCGCCAGCCCAACGGCGCTGGCCTGCGCGTGACGGCAGGTGACCAAGGTGCCACGGTCTATCTCAAGACCGGGCACCTGTTCAGCTTGCCAACGTCAAGGCTTTGCCTGCCTCAGCACTGAACACGCACCGCTTCTGGCCTATTACCGTAGAGGCGTTCCCGGTTGCATGGTCTGCGCCACCTGTTCCTCGAACCACTTCAACACTGCCTGGCACGCGGGATGAGCAACGCCGCTGTCCCGTAGCCATAGGGCATACACGCCGCCGGTCTTCAGCGCCTCGCCGAAGGGCACCAGCAGATCGCCGCGCACCAGCGCGTCGTGGGCCAGCATGCGGTCGGTCATGGCGATGCCCAGACCACGGGCGGCGGCGTCCAGCGCCAGGTCGTCGAGGTTGAACAGCAGGTGCTGGTAGTTGCGCAGGGGCAGGTCTTTCTGCGCCTTGAGCCACAGGTTCCATTCGTAGCGCGAAGTGGAACCGTGGATCAGCGAATGGCCGGCCAGTGCCTCGGCCGAACTGGGTGGGGCGCGGCCGTCGTTTAGCTGCGCGGCGCACACCGGGATCAGGTATTCGTCGAACAGCGGCGTCAGCCGGCGATCGTCCAGGCCGCCAGGCAGGTACAGCACATAGGCATCGCAATCGCCGCCTTCGTCCACCAGTTCCCCGCTGACGGTCTCGATGGACAGGGTCAGCCCGGGGTTCACCGCATAGAACGAACTCAGCCGCGGCAACAGCCAGCGCACCGCCAGGGATACGAATATGCGGATGCGGAAAGGGCGGTCCAAGGGCGCTGGGGCCAAGCGCTGTTCCAACGTGCGCAGGGACTTGAGCAGGTCCCGCGTCACCTCGTATACCTCGCGACCGTGCTCGGTCAGCGCGACCTTGCGGCTGGTGCGGTCGAACAGCACGGTCTGGTAGTGCTCTTCCAACTGCTGGATCTGCCGGCTGATCGCGCTTTGGGTCAGGTGGAGCTGGCGGGCGGCTTCGGTGAAGCTATGGGTTTCCGCTACCCGGACCAGCGCCTGCAGTGCTTGCAGCGAGGGCATACGAAGGTTTGTATCCATGCAAATTCCGAATGGATGGATGAATTATTAGCGTTAGAAAGCTCGGCTTCATGTCCGTAGATTAAAGGCATGCAGCGGGCTTTCGGGGATATCTGGTCGATCACGCCTGCGCATCAATTGTGAAGGAGTGACGGACAATGAACAATCACTGTGGCTGGATCGCCCTGGCAGGAGAGTCGCCGGTAAAGCCGCGCCTTGAGGGCACTCAACAGGTCGACTGGCTGATTATCGGCGGCGGCATCACCGGCCTCTCGGCGGCCCATACCCTGGCGCGGCGATTTCCCGAGCAACGGGTGGTGTTGCTCGAACGCCAGCGCGTCGCCCAAGGCGCGTCGGCGCGCAATTCCGGGTTTGTGGTCAGCCATGAGTTGCCTGGGGCTGACGAACTGATCGGCACGGCGGGGTTCGCCGGTTACCAGGTCGCGTCGCGTATTGGCGTGGCGGCGGGGGAGGAGGTGCGTCGACGCATCGCCGAGCTGCAGTTGGACTGCGAAATCAGTGACAGGGGCTACCACTTCGCGGTGCATGAACCGGCGCATCTGCAAGAAGTCGAGCAGACCCTGGAAACCCTGGCGTCCGTGGGTGCCCAGGCGCAGTTCCTCGAGGGCACGACTCTGCAGCAGCGTCTGGGCACGTCATTCTATACCCGCGCCATTCACTGCGCTGGTGGTAACGGGCTGATGCAGCCGGCCCGCTACGTCAAAGGCCTGGCCGACAGCCTGCCGGAGCAGGTGGAAGTCTTCGAGCACAGCGCAGTAACCGAGCTGCGCCGCCGCCTCGGCAAAGGCTGGACCGCCCAGGCCGAAGCAGGCGAAGTGCAGGCCCGGCAGGTCCTGGTATGTGTGGGCGCGTTCCTGCAAAGGGTTAACCTCAAGCGCAGCGGCACTTTCCCCTTGGAGCTGAGCGCCAGCATTACCCGCCCGCTCACCGAAGGGCACTGGCCGCAACTGTTCGACGACCTGGGCTGGGGCGTACTGTCCACTTTGCCAGGCGGCTGCACACTGCGCCTTCTGCCAGGGCGCCGGTTGTTGATCCGCAACACCGTGGAATATCGCCAGCGCGACATCAATGCCGCCGGCCTGGTCGTGCGCCAGCGCGAGCACCTGCTGGGCCTGCAAAAGCGCTTCCCGGGCATCACAGCGCAAGACCTCGAATACACCTGGACCGGCCACCTCAGCGGCACGCGTTCTGGCGAGCCTTATTTCGCCCGGGTCGAGGACGGCCTGCATGCCGTGGCCGGGTGCAATGGCTCGGGTGTAGCCCGCGGCACCTTGTGGGGCCGCTTGCTGGTGGAGATGGCCATTGGCGCCGATTCGGCCTTGCTGCGCGATGTGCTTGGCCAGGCCCGCCCCGGCTACCTGCCGCCACGGCCGTTTTTCGACCTCGGCGCCAGCGTGCGCATGGCCTGGGAAGTGCGCCGTGCCCAGGGCGAGCGCTGATTTTACCTTTCAAACAAGAACAAGAGAGCGAGTCCATGAGCAAGCACATTTGCGTGGCCCTGTTGTCCTCAGCGTTGCTGGCTACCGCGGCGCATGCCGAAGAACGGGTCAACATCGCCAACTGGAGCGGTTATATCGCTGATGACACCCTGGCCGAGTTCACCCGGCGCACTGGCATCCAGACCACCTACGACCTGATCGACAGCAACGAGACCACCGAAGCCAAGCTGATGACCGGCAACAGCGGTTACGACCTGGCAAGCCCCTCGAACCACTTCCTGCCGCGCCTGATCAAGGCGGGGGCCATCGAAGCGCTGGATCGCAGCCAGTTACCCAACTGGCACAACCTTGATCCAAAGCTGATGAAGATCCTGGAGGCCAGCGACCCTGGCAACCGCTACGCGATCCCGTACATGTGGGTGACCACCGGCATTGGCTACAACGTGGAGAAGATCAAGGCGATCTTCGGCAGCACCGAGGTGACACAGTCCTGGGACCTGTTGTTCAAGCCGGAAAACATCCAGAGGCTCAGCCATTGTGGCGTAGCGTTCCTCGACAACCCGACGCAAATCATTTCCATCACCCTGAAGACACTGGGCCTGGAACCGCACAGCGAGAACCCCGAAGACCTGAAGAAGGCCGAGGCGGCGTTGCTGGCGGTGCGGCCCTACATCAGTTACTTCCACCAGTCCAAGTACGTGAGTGATTTGGCCAACGGCAATATTTGCGTGGCCATCGGTTTCAGTGGCGATGTGTTACAGGCCATGAGCAGTGCCAAGCAGGCCGGGAATGGGGTGGATGTGGGCTACAGCATTCCGCGTGAAGGCTCGACCGTGGCAGTGGACATGGTAGTGATGCCCAAGGGGGCTCCGCACCGGCAGAATGGATACGCGTACCTGAACTACCTGTTAGAGCCGAAGGTGATCGCCAACATCAGCAATGCGGTGAAGTACCCGAATGGGAATGCGGCGGCGCTGGAGTACATCACGCCTGATCTGCGCGATAACCCGGCGATCTACCCGCCGGAATCGGTGCTCGATACGCTGTTCCCGATCAAGACCCTGTCGCCGGCGGGGATGCGCTTGAGTACCCGGCTCTGGACCAGAGTGACAAGTGGGAAATGATGCAGCGACCGGTTGGCGGGCGCCAAATGTGCATGTACCGGAGCGCTTGATTGGGATGGCCGAAGACTGCCCAAGCAGAGGTGAAATCCACTAAGCCAGCAGCGATTTATCCGGTTTCAGCTGCTCCCAAGCGCTGTATGGAATATCCTTGCGCCACGCAATCAACCTCGAAGCAGTGAATTTAACGATGGGTTTTGAACAACTAGCTGGACTACGTGACCGCCTGCGGGCTGAAAATGAGCAGGCAAAGGCCGAGAATGCTACGCACCCTAAACGCAAATCCGCCGCGCAGGCCAAGCCTCGTGAGCAGGACCCGGCGGTGGAAGCGATCTGGCCATTGCAGAAGCATTTTCCATTGGCGTTCCCTGTCAATCCGGCCCCCAAGGTTCCGCTCAAAGAGGGCATTTTGAAGGATGCTGAGCAACACCTGGAACTGCTCGGAATAACCCGCGAACAGCTCAAGCTGGGCATCTCTACCTGGTGCCGGGGAGCTCGATACTGGGCAAGTATGGTGGAGAATGCGCCACGCTTGGACTTGGGTGGGCAGGCAGCCGGCATTGTGACTGCCGCCCAGGCGATGTATGCGAAGCAGCAGGCTTCGCGGCAACGCAGCCAAGGCCGACGAAATCGTGCGAAGCCAAAAGCGCATGTCCCTGCGCCCGTTGCCGATACCGTCGTGGAACAGACTACGGTTTGAATGCCGGAGCCGCGGCGCGGCCCATCGCCGGCAACCGCGGCTCGCACAAATACGGCGCTTGCCTGAAGGCTGGTGATACTCCAGTCTGATGTTGGGTGGCGGGTGCTTGCCTTGGGATTTTGGTTGCCTGTTAGATCGAGCGCCGCCCGCGCGGCGCTTCGCGGCACAAGGCCGCTCCCACTGTCTGTTTCGGGCCAGTCACTTCTGTGAGGTCACCGCTGTCCGCCTTGTTTGTTCCCCTCGATATCGGCTGCGCCGCTGCTGCTCTCAATCTCCAGCCATGCACCCAGGGTGCGAGTGCGCAGGTGGCAGGAGTAACTGGCCCGAAACAGATGTGGGAGCGGCCTTGTGCCGCGAAGCGCCGCGCGGGCGGCGCTCGATCGAACAGGCGCTGCTAAAGGCACGGAGAACACCTTGCCTTTTCGTTCTCGGGGAGTAGCCTCGGCGCAGTGAATCTTTCCAGCCCGGTTAGGCTATCAACCCTACCAAGGCATGAGAGAGGCAAAAAAAATCTCCTGAGCCGATAGAATTTCCATTGCCATGCCAGACGGTTTCCCCGAATTACCCTCGCTTAACGCGCTACGTGTGTTTGAAGTGGTTGCCCGCCACTTGAACTTCCGCCTGGCTGCCGAGGAGCTGGGGGTGACCCAGGCGGCAGTTGCGCAACAGATACGCGGGCTGGAGGCGAGCCTGAATCTTCGCTTGTTTGAACGCCTGCCCCGGGGCTTGGCCTTGACCGATGCGGGCCTGGGGTACAGCGGTAGCATTCGCAGTGCTTTGGCCATGATCGATGAGGCAACACGCCTGCTAAGGCCGCAGACTGCTCACCTGACAGTCAGCGTTACACCGACCTTCGCATTGAAATGGCTTATTCCCAGGCTCGCCAACTTTGCGCAGCGCTATCCGGATATCGATTTGCGGGTGCTGGCAACAGATCGACTCTCCCACTTCAGCACCGATGGCGTGGATCTCGCGGTCCGTTATGGCAAGCCCGAATTCGGCGCGGGTTTGAACAGCGAACAGCTGATGGAGCAGCGCATCGTTGCGGTGGCCAGCCCAACGTTGTTTGGCGGTACCGAAGTGCCCGGCAGCTTCGAGCAGTTGCAGGGCTTCATCATGCTGCACGATGCCCACAATTTCTGGCCTCAGTTCCTCGCACAGCTGTTCCCTCAGCACGTGCAGCCGACGGCCAGGAACCTGCGCTTCAACCAGACCTCACTGGCCATCGAGGCGGCCATCAGCGGGCAGGGCATTGCCTTGTCCAGCCTGGCTTTCGTCAGCGATGACATCCAATCAGGCAGGCTGATGCAGGTCTTCACTCAGCAACTACAGCTCGACAAGTCGTTCTATCTGGTCTGGCCACGCAAGTTGCGCCAGCCTGAATCGCTAAACGTCGTGCAAGATTGGCTGAAGCAACAGGCTGGCGATAGTTAATCTACTGTAACGGTAAAGTTTGGCTGCCTCCCTCGCAACTAGCGCTGCTGCTAAGGTGATTGCACCTGAGTAATCACTAATTGCAAGCCCGGAGGCAGCATGTCAGTAGAAAAAGTAGCGATTATCACGGCCGGTGGCAGCGGCATGGGCGCGGCAGCAGCACGTCGCCTGGCCGCTGACGGTTTCAAGGTTGGCATTCTTTCATCTTCGGGCAAGGGCGAGGCGCTGGCGGCCGAGCTGGGTGGTATTGGTGTAACCGGCAGCAACCAGTCGGTCGAAGACCTGCAACGCCTGGTCGACGCTGTGGTGGAGAAGTGGGGGCGTATCGACGTGCTGGTCAACAGCGCCGGCCATGGCCCGCGTGCGCCGATCCTGGAAATCAGTGACGAGGACTGGCACAAGGGCATGGACACCTACCTGCTCAATGTCATTCGCCCGACTCGCCTGGTGACACCTTACATGCAGCGCCAGAAGGGTGGGGTGATCATCAATATTTCCACCGCTTGGGCGTTCGAGCCCAGCGAGCTGTTCCCCACTTCTGCGGTATTCCGCTCGGGGCTGGCCGCCTTCACCAAGATCTTCGCCGACAACTTCGCCGGGGATAACGTGCGCATCAACAACGTGCTTCCGGGCTGGATCGACAGCCTGCCGGCTACCGAACAGCGCCGCGACAGCGTGCCGCTCAAACGCTATGGCACCAGCGAGGAGGTCGCCGCCACTATCGCGTTCCTGGCCAGCGAAGGCGCTGGCTACATCACCGGGCAGAACATCAAGGTCGATGGCGGCGTGACACGCAGCGTTTGATCATCCGTGGCCGCAGCCTGCGCGGCTGTGGCCTTCGCCTCATGGAACATCGGCTCTCTCATGCTGCACGATCTGCTTCAGCGCATCTGGGCGGTCCTGGCCATCCCGGCCGGCCCGGTGCGCAACCCTTATCGGCTCATGCAACTGTCTACTCTGGACGAGCAAGGATGGCCCGTCTCCAGAACGGTCGTGCTGCGTGATGTCGACGCCCTTGCAGGCACGTTGTACTTCTACGCGGACAGGCGTTCGGCAAAGAAAGCGCCTACGAGCGCAGTCAGGATGGTTTCGAGCATTTTGCGGTCATTTGTATCGAGGCGCGGGCGCTGGAGTGGCTGGATCTTGCTCGGCCAGTTCAGCAACGGGCTCGTTTCTTGCGCCATGAGGCATTGTGGCAATCCTCCTGGCTGGCGCCGTGAGGTAAAAACTGAAAACAGGAGTCATTGATGAAGGGTTACTGGATCATTCTTGGGGCTGCTGTTACCGATACAGAGGCTCAGCAGGAGTACGGTCGGTTATGGGCGCCTATCGCCGAGAAGTATGGTGCAAGGCTCAAGGTCCTCGATTCGGCTGCGCTCGTGGAAGCGCACACCAGCGTACGTGCGCTCGCTGTCGAGTTCGACAGTTACGCCCAAGCCAAGGCGTGCTATGACGACCCGGCCTATACGCAAGCAAAGGCGGTGGCATTACGCACCTATCGTCGAGAGGTACTGATTATCGAGGGTGATGTGAGCTGAGCAACTTTCACCACATGAGATCGCGATTCTCTGTGGGAGATCACCCAGCCCTTTGGGCTGCGCTGTCGCGCAGAGAACAGAGTCCTCAAGCGTATTGCAGACCCTGTGGGAGCGGGTTTACCCGCGAATGCGGCGGTTAAATCACCATCGCATTCGCGGGTAAACCCGCTCCCACAGGTCACTGCTAATCAATGAGTTATGTGTTGTTCTATGAGCGTTGGCTTGCTGGCGATGGGGCCCTCCAGGGCCAGCCATCCAATGCGCACATCTCAGCCCATCAGGCGGCGCCCTTGGCCTGCTGTTCCAGGTGCACCTGCAATGTCGGATCGATTTGCAGTGCGCTGGCCAGTTCGTCAAGGTAGGCCCGCTCTGCGTCCTGCTGGTCATCCACCAGCATCACGCTGGCCAGGTACATTTCCGCGGCCATACCGGGGTCCTGGGCCGACCGCGCCACCTCGGCAGCATCGAGTGGCTTGCTGACTTCTTCATCAAGCCATTGCTGCAGTTGCGGGTCATTGGTCTGCCGTTTGATTTCAGCGTAGATCAGCTGTTCTTCTTGCTGGTCAATGCGCCCGTCAGCCTTGGCTGCGGCAATCAGCGCGCGCAAGATTGCATGGCTGTGATCTTCTGCCTCGGGGCCGGACAATTGATCGACAGTGCGCACTGCCTGTTGCGGGGCTGCCGCCTGGCTGCGTTGCCAGCTTTGATAGGCCTGGAACGCCATCATGCCCAACGATGCCAGGGCCGCGTAATTGATACCGCCTGCAGCGCGCCCCTGGGAAGAGCTACCAGCGCTGCTGGCGCCACCGCCACCCAGCAGGCCACCCAGTAATCCACCAAGGCCATTGCCGCCGCCCGTTGAACTACCACCGCCAAGCAGGCCGCCCAGCAAACCACCCAAACCGCCCAGGCCGTCTTGCGATGACATGCCGCTACTGCCTTGTTGCGCTTGCGCATTCTGGCCGGCACGAAGTAGCTGTTCGAGCAAATCACTGGTGTTCATGGCTCTACCCTCGATCGGTAGTCGTTGCCCAAACAAGCAACGATAGCCCCCACGAGGCGAACTGCCATGACCGTTTGGCTGACGGCTATGGGGCAACAGCGGTCGTCCGTGACAGGCCGCTATCGACCCATAGCTGCCCTTCATGGAGAGGCAGCTCACGGCCAGAAGAGGAGCGTGAGAGTGCGTCATCGGGGCCATGACGAAGCGGGTGCGAAGGAGGCTATCGCCAAGACGAAATTCGTTGATAAAACTCCCATCAGTTCTCCAAAAGACTATCAATCTCAACACTCGTCCAAAGCCCGCAGAGCCCATGGTGCTAAGCCTCTCAAGTCGCCATCGATAGTGATTTAACCCATAAGTGAAATTAAGGCATGCCTTCGTAATAATTTTCCAAGTAAGCTGACAAAATTTCATCAATGGAGACCTTCGATGTTCTCATCCGAGCGGCTCAAAGGAATCGACGTATTCGTTGCTGTTGCTGACTTCGGGAGCTTCACTGCGGCTGCTGAAAGGCTGAATTTGACAAGTTCGGCAGTTAGCAAGAGCGTAGCTCGTCTAGAGGCTCGTCTCGGAGCACGACTTTTCAATCGTACGACCCGCACGTTGTCGCTCACTGATTCCGGCGTTGTGTTCTACAGAACCTGCACATCAGTTCTGGCGGATCTGGAAGAGGTGGAGCATGCAATTGTGGCTGAAGGCAATGAGCCTCACGGCAAGGTTCGTGTTGATCTTCCAGCCTCCTACGGACGGCTACATGTCCTCCCGCTGCTCATGGATTTCTTGCTACTACATCCCATGCTTCAACCCCACATATCGTTCACGGATCGCTTTATTGATCCGGCGTACGAGGGCATTGACATAGTCGTTCGCATTGGCGGGCCTGACGCGTGGCCGTCGAATCTGGGGCACCAGTATTTTGGTGCGCAGCGCCTTATCTTCTGTGCATCCCCTCAGTACCTGGAGCGTAACGGCACACCTCAAAACGAACGCGAACTCGAACACCACCATTGTGTTGGTTATGGGCATAGCGATGGAATGGTCACCCCTTGGTTCTTCAAGGGCCGCCATTCTGGGGAGATGGAACGTCGAACCTTCCAGCCACGCATTGCTGTTGGCGATGGAGAGGGAGAGGTCGCAGCGGTGTTAGCAGGGCACGGGATAGGTCAGTTACCCACCTGGCTGACTCAGCGACACATAGATTCTGGCGCTTTAGTTGAGGTGCTGCCTGATCTGGCGACCGATGGCCTACCGATGAATCTGGTATGGCTGAAAAGCCGGGAAGGGCTTCCCAAGGTTCGCGCAATATTGGACTACCTGCTTCCACGGTTGACCGCACATGGCACGAGGTCTATGGATTCGTAGAATGCTGGCAGCAAAACGGAGCAGCCAACTTACTCGAAGCTGCTCCGTTTCTGCCCTCAAGCACCTGTATGCGCTTAAAAATTTACTTTGGTGCGAAGTTACGAACCACCGGAACAAGTGCTAAAGCGAGCACCGCCACTGCGGCAGCAACATAGCCGAGGTACTCCACGCCGAGACTTGGGATAGTCATTCCGCCGACAATCGCGCCGATACCGATACCAGCATTGGCAGCGGAAACGTTCGTGGTTCCCGCGAGCGCCTGGGAGTGCGAAACCGAACTCATGACCCGCACCTGGCTCACCGGATAAAGCGCAGTATTTGCAATTCCCCACAGCCCCAGTGCGGCGCAGAAAAGCAAACCTGTATGCGCTAACGGCACAATTGCAGCCATACCAATTGCAAGGAGGAGCAAAAAAAGCCCTGTCGCCTTAATTGGGGACTTGTCGACGGCCTTTCCGCCGATCCAATTACCTACCAGCCCGATGGCGCCAAATGCCATAAGCCACCATCCCACATTTTCCTGGGCAACGCCGGCTACTCGTTCAAGGATATCGGCCAGGTAGGTGTAAGCGATGAACATCGCGCTGAACACGACGATCGACAGAAGGACGTTGGAGAGGAAGTAGGCTTCTTTGAAAATCCGCGCCTGCTTCAGAAAATCGACTTTGGTAGTACGCGCAACACTTGGCATGTAGGCCAACATCGCCACAGCCATTATCAAGGACATCCCCGCCAGCAACCAGAACGCGCCTCTCCAGCCAATTGCATTGGAGACAACGGTGCCAAGCGGGATGCCAAGTAGCATTGCTGCTGAGATGCCCAGGTAAACCTTGGAGATGGCCTGGCCAGCTCGCTCCGGGCCCGCAAGCTGTCCGGCGGTTTCACTCGCTGTTCCCCAAAATACTGGCAGCGCTAACGCTGGTACTACCCGTGCGACCGCAAGAATCCAGAAGTTGCTCGAGACAGCAGCGAGCACATTCGATGCGGCGAAGATCAACAGGATCGAGATAAACAGTTTTTTTCTATCAAGATGGGAAAGCGCCGCCGTCAGGGGCGGGCCAAAGACCATGACCGTGAATGCAAAAAGCGTTACCAATTGCCCTGCGACAGAAATCGAGATGCCAAGGTCTCTGGCGAGGTTCGGGAGCAGTCCGACAATCAGGAATTCTGTCGTAACGATGAGGAAGGCTGAGAAGGCTAATATCGCGACGCTGATGCCGGCGCCTTTTGCAACAGAAGTCGCCGAAGCGGGTGACTCGTAAGCAGACATGGGGTGAACTCCAATTGAGATGCCTGCCAGTTTATTATTTATTGAATTTCCCATTTCTGGCGAATTTTCCAAGTACAAATGAAGAAAATTCAATAATGGTGATCGGTGACATGATTCGGGACACCCCGCGAAGCAACCTACCAGATGCGTCCGCTCTGGGTCGGTTAGCGACCAATATTGCCGCAAGACCGTGAACCTCGCTATGGAATAACACCCCTGCATGATCTCATGCAGGGGTGATGGCACATCCGTTGGTCCTACTTCAGGCACCTACGCTCTGTATCATCGGGCTGGTTCGCAACCAACCGGAACTCCCGCCAGAAGTGGCTCGCACGCGCGTATCGCCGCGTCATGGTGGGGCAACAAGGCTTGCTCCGGTAGGTTCACGACCGTGCCGATCCAAGGGTCCTCGACGGCCGTGCGTCGCCCGGCAAGCGTCTCGACCACGGCGAGCCCGCAGAACGGCCCCATGAGCGGGTCGTAGCCACCCTCGTGCACGGCCACAACCCGCGATTTGCACACCTCATCGGCCAAGCGCATCACCAGTGTCGTCAGCTCACGATAGGCCTCGGAGTGCAGCAGCTGGCGCCCGAAGGGGTCCATTGCCGCCGAGTCGAAGCCGCTCGCGATTACGATGAGGTCCGGCCGGAAACGACGGATCGCAGGGATGACCACCCGCTCGAACGCACCCACATATGCACCTCGCCCAGATCCTGCCGGAAGCGGGATGTTGAGGTTGGCGCCGATGCCTGCGCCTGCGCCGATGTCGTCAACCTTCCCCCGCCCGATGGGGTAGAGACCGTCCTGGTGAAGGGAGATCGTCAACACCGACGGGTCGTCGTAGAACAGGGTTTCGGTCCCGTTGCCGTGATGAACATCCCAGTCGATGACCGCGACACGTGCCACCGCGCCGGTGTGCTGGAGATGGCGGATGCCGACCGCGGTGTTGTGGAAGATGCAATACCCCATGCCCTGGTCGGCAACCGCATGGTGCCCTGGCGGGCGAATGAGTGCGTAGGCGTTGCTCACGGTACCCGCCACGACCGCTTCGAACGCTGCGATCACAGCACCTGCCGCGAGCCTTGCGACATCCGCCGAACCAGGCCCCACGGGCGTCTCACCATCGCCCGCATCGCTCCAGGCCGGGCCGGTCGGATTCAGGATCCGATCGACATACGCGGGCGTGTGCACCCGCAGCAGGTCGGCCTGCAAGGCCGGGCTGAAGGGCAGCGAAACAAGCTGCTTCTCAAGGCCGCTGCGCGTGACTAGACTTGCGAAGCGGCGCTTGGTATCGCCCTTCTCGGGATGGTCGATCGGCTCCTGCCAGGGCAGGCTCCAGGCCCGGGTATCGTGAGTGGTAAAGCGTTCGTCCCAAATCCAGCCGGTTGTTTTCATGTTCATCGCTCGCTGACCTGTTGTTCCTTTTCCACCAGGCGACGTTCGTTGCCCAGATCAAGGGTTCGAGAAGTAAGAAGATAAAATGCGCTGGCAGCCACCAGGCCTACAAACATCGAGAGGTCGATATCCCCCATTTGCCGTGCGATCCATCCGGTATAGGGCGCCGTGACGAAGAATGGGACCATCACCACCAGCGCGCCGAGGTAGGCGACATTGCCTTGCCATCCCCAACGCCCATAAATTCCCACGGGGTTGAACAGTTCGCGGATCGAGTAGCACCCCTTGCGCACGAGGTAGAAGTCCACCAGGTTGATGGCCGTCCAGGGTGTGAACAGGTAGGCAAGGAATACCAGGACGTTTCCATAGAACACGTTGAACCGGTCCTCGCCGACCATTGCCGCGACAACCCATACCGACAGCGTCATCGCAACGATCGTGACGGCTCGCATCGCCAGCGACGGCCGCACCCGACGGAAGCAGTCGACGATCGAGATCAGGGTCAGGCTGCCGCCATAGGCATTGAGCGCCATCACCACTAGCAGGCCGAGGAACAGCAGCGCGACCGCAAGGTGCCCGCCACCTGGGAACAGGCTATCGCCACCGTGCGCGATCGCCATGATGACCGTGGCGCCGGGCGTGGCCGCCGCGAGCAAGGAGCCCAGGCCGATCACCCAGAGCGCCGAGATCGCCGACGGCAGGTAGGTCCACAGGAACGATGAGCGCGTGGAAACGCTGGGGGACAGGTAGCGGGAGTAGTCGGACACGTAGGGCGCCCAGCCAAGCTGGAAGCCCGCCACGATGACGAAGGTGGTGGCGAAGGCATGCCATTCGATAGGGCCAGGCTCAAACACACCCTCAGGAATCGCGCTGCGTGCCACCGCGGCGAAGGTCAGCACCACGATCGTCAGACCCAGCGGAACGACCAGGAAACGGTTGACCCGGTGGATCCAGCGGTAGCCATACAACGCCAGGGTGCCGGCGAACAGTACTGCGATCGGGAACCCCCAGGCGGTTGGAATCCCCAGCAGAAAATGCAGGCTTGACCCCGCCAGGATCGCGTCGGCGACGTTGTAGTTGAAGTAGTTGACGAGGGCGAAGACCCATACCGTGATCGCGGCGCCGAAGAAGCCGAACTGCGCTCGGGACTGAACCAGCTGCGGAAGCCCCAAGTGCGGCCCTTGCGAGGAATGCAGCGCCATGAAAAGCGTGCCGAACAGCGAGCCGCACACGGTCGCGACCAACGTCCAGAACAGTGGGCCGCCCAGCGCCAGTGTCGTCACGCCGGTCGCCATTGCGGTCAGGTTGATGTTGGCAACGATCCAGACGGCACCGAGGTGTCGCACGCTGCCGTGACGCTCAGACACCGGTACGAAATCTACGGAGCGCCGTTCCGCACCGTCGGACCGGCCCCGCGCGATCGCGGGCCTCACCGAGGCACTTTGCCCATTGGATGTCATTCTCATTTTCTTGTTTTCCTAGGTGAGATTGATCAGGGGTTGCATCATTGATGCTGCATTTATGGAGCGCTCGTTGGTCTTCCTCACAGGTCGATGGCGGTAGTGGGCCAGGTGCTTTGACTCAACCGGCGCCCATCGGCAGCGGTTGGCCCTTGGCATTGGCCAGAAGCGCGGCGGCCAACCGGTCGCGTTCACGGGCATAATCGCGGGAGATATCAGGCCCGCGCTGCCGGGTGGCCCATTGCGGATCGGCCAACAACACGGCCCCTTGCGCCTCCGGCAGGTGACGACCGCGGATCAGGTCGGACAATCGCTCGGCCAGCACCAGGGTGGGTGCCTGCAAGTCGCCAGCGGTGGCTGCCGGCATCAGCGAGGCGTCCACCACACGCAGTCCGTCGACCCCGCGTACCCGGCCATCCGGGAAGGTCACCGCGGCGGCGTCGCTGCCCATGCGGCAGGTACCGCAAGGGTGGTAGGCGCTTTCAAGCTTCTGCTTGAGAAACACATCGATGGCGGCATCGTCCTGCACCGCCGCGCCCGGCGCCAGTTCCCTGCCCCGATAGGGCGCGAAGGCCGGCTGGGCGAAGATCTCCCGTGTCAGGCGCACGCACGCCCTGAACTCCGTCCAATCATCGGCATGGGTCATGTAATTGAAGCGTACCCGCGGCAGGCTCTGCGGGTGGGCGTCACGCAGCCTGACCCAACCCCGGCTCTTGGAGCGCTTGGTGCCCACATGCACCTGGAAACCATGCCCTTTGGCGAGCGTCTGCCCATCATAGGAGATGGCCAACGGAAGGAAGTGAAACTGGATGTCCGGATAAACGATGCCCGCCCGGCTGCGAATATGTCCGCCGCTCTCGAAGTGGTTGGTCGCCCCGAGCCCGCGCCGGGTGGCGAGCCACTCGATCCCGATCCTGGCCTTGCCCAGCAGGCTCTGGGTGGGGAACAGGCTGACCGGCTGGGTGCACTCCATTTGCAGGTAGAGTTCCATGTGGTCCATCAGGTTCTCGCCCACTTCAGGCGCGTCGTGGATCACCGCAATGCCATGCTGCGCCAGCTCCTGCGCCGGGCCGATGCCTGAGCGCTTGAGGATCACCGGGGACATGATGGCGCCCGCCGACAGAATCACCTCCCGCGTGGCCATGGCCCTGGCGGGCTTGCCGGCCACCGAGAACAGCACGCCACTGGCGCGCTGGCCTACGAACATCACCCGGTCGACCAGGCCGCCCTTGATCACACGCACATTGCCGCGGGCGATGGCAGGCCGCAGATAGGCACGCGCAGCGCTCATGCGGCGTCCGTCGCCGACGTTCATCTCCATCGGGCCGAAGCCCTCGTGCTGGCGACTGTTCATGTTGTCGCTGACGGCGTAGCCCGCCTCGTTGCCGGCTTCGACGAAGGCCTGGTAGAGCGGGTTGGTCTGAAGCCCCCGGCTGATGCGCATCGGCCCCTGGGTCCCGCGCAGGAGCCCACCGCCCTCGACATTTTCCAGGCGCTGGAAGTAAGGAAGCACATTCGACCAGCGCCAGCCCTCGGCCCCCAGCGCTTCCCACAGTTCGTAATCCATCGGGTTGCCGCGCACCCAGCACATCCCGTTGATCGAAGAGGAGCCGCCCAGCCCCCTGCCACGGGGCAGGTTCACCTGTCGGCCATCCAGGCCAGGTTCCGGCTCGGTCTTCATGCCCCAGTTGAAGCGCTTGGTGTTCATTGGGATCGATAGCGCGGCGGGCATCGACACGATGACCGAGTTGTCACTGCCACCGGCTTCGATGACCAGTATCCGCACACCAGGGTCTTCGCCAAGGCGATTGGCCAACACGCAGCCGGCGGCGCCGGCGCCCACGATGATGTAGTCATAGCGTCCTTCGTCGTGCGGGCTGGAAAACGCTGTTTGCTCAGGAGTCGACATTGTACTGATCCCCACCGTCGTATAGCTGGAGACAGACCCACCCACCTCGCGCGGCAGTGCCGGCCCAAGGCTCGGGGTCTGGATTGGGTTGAAGGCGTGGCGGCGTGGCCTGGGCTGGCTAGCCGACGATCACGTAGAACTTGAGCATCGGTACTGGTTGGCGCCAGGTGCCACGAAAGCCCTTGGGCACCAAGAAGGAATCTCCTGGGATATAGGTTTCGCAGAAGCCTTCCGCCTCCAGCGTGACCTCTCCCTCCAGCACCACCATGAACTCGTCGGCCGGGTAGCTTTCGTAGCGCTCGGTATACGGCTCGCAGCGCCAGATACCCGATTTCACCGGCGGTTCGCCACGGCTGAAGTAGGCATGGTCAAGGCCCATCGGCCGGCCTTCGATGAGCTCGGCATGTTCAAGGGCTTGGTTCGGCAATTGCTGCCAGCCCGCGGGACCAGTGGAAGAAAAACGGATCGGAAGGAGCATGTTGGAGCCTCGGATTTGCGTGTTGAGATTGACAGTAAGGCTAGGGTCGGGCTTCCATGCAGACAAGTGACAAGATTTCTGCCTGCGTCACCTCAGGTTACGGAGCCTCCCCCTTGAGAAAGCACCAGTCCCTGACCGCGCTACGAGCCTTCGAGGCCGTTGCCCGGCTCAACAGCATCTCGTGCGCCGCACAAGAGCTGCATGTCACACGCCCTGCGGTGTCCAAGCAGGTTGCGCAACTGGAGAGCGATATGGGTTGCCCTCTGCTGCTGCGTACCGGCAATGTGATCCGCCTGACACCGGCCGGTCGCGAGCTGTTCGTGGCCCTGCAACAAGCCTTCGAGCTGATCCAGCTGACCACCGATACCATCAGTCGCCGGGCACGCCAGGGCGAACAGCTGAGGGTGCTGGTATGCCGTGACTTCGCCTCGAGCTGGCTGGCCGGCCAGGTCGGAAAATTCCTGGTCGCCAACCCTGGAATATCCGTGGAGATCACCGCGGAGAAAAACGCGACCTTCCGCCTCGACGAGGATTTCGACTTCCGTATTTTCTATGGCATGCATGGCGCCAAGGTCGGTGGCGGGCTGGAAGCGTCCGAGCTGTGCCGCTGGATCGATCTGCTGGTCTGCACCCGCGACTTCGCCCAGACCTACCTAGGCGAAGGCCGCAAGCCTTGCGATGCGCCGTACCTGATCGATGCCAACTACGACATCTGGGAGGAATGGTGCACCCTGACCCGGCTCGACCCCGGCGGCGTACGACGCCATCAGACGATGTTCAACGAAACCACCCTGTGCCTGTCCGTCGCGGCATCTGGGGGGGGGCTAACCATCGGCGACAGCTTCCTGGCTATGCCTGCCATTCGCGGAGGTGAGCTGATCGTGCCCTACCCACTCGGCCTGGTTAGCGCGCAGAACTACACACTCTTCAAACCCAAAAGGCCAAGTTCCCCCGCGAGCCAGAAGTTTGAAATCTGGCTGCGTGGCGCGATAGAAAGCTACCAAGTGGGTGTGCGCCAAACGCTGACAGAACAGGGCATTCAGGTCATGGAACGTCACGGGATTTGTGCTATGGGGCGTTAGCGGTCAGGGCTGCTATCGACCCATTGCGGTCACTGTAAAACCGTAAGGACATGCCGTGAAAAACCGCACAACTGCGAAATGGCTAACCAGAACAACGCCGACAGCCCCGTCGACCTGGCTCAAGCCCGGGGTGGCGCTTAGCCTGATGGAGCCGGGATCACTTGCACCTGCCCATGCTCGACGCCCCGCTCGACCATCAACTGACGAGACAGCTTGCCGATGGGGCCACTTGGGCCTTGAAGTACCGAGACTTCCAGGCAATGGCCCGCATCCAGATGCACGTGCAGTGTCGAGCGAGTCAGCTCATGGTTGGCATGCAATGTCTGGTTTAGGCGCTTGGGGAGTTCGCGGGTCGCGTGGTCATACAGGTAGCTGACCACCGCCACGCACGGGGCATCATCCGGCAAGGGCTCTGCCTCGCGCAGGCCGTTGCGCAGCATGTCGCGAATGGCCTCGGACCGTCCTTGGTATCCCTGCGCGTCCACCCGCCGATCGATGAGATCGAGCAGCTCTTCGTCCAGCGTGATGGTGATCCGTTGCATTTTGTAACTTCCGGTAAGATGATTTTGAATAGACATCATACCCACCACTCTTTAGCCTACGGCCTCCGTTGAAGTGGGGGACGCAGTGTGAGGCAGCAGCCTGGTAAACGAAAGCCCGCCCTGTGGGGCATTATTCTCCTAGTGGCGAGTGCCTTCGCTCAGGCCGCAGACACTGGTCAGCCAGGTCCGACACTGGTGTACTCCTGGCCCGTCAACGCCGGCCCCCTTGATCCTCGCGGTTATTCACCCAACCAGATGTACGCCCAGGCCATGGTTTACGAACCTCTGGTGCGCTATACCCACACAGGCTCCGTGGAGCCGTGGCTGGCCACGGGCTGGAAGGTCTCCGAAGACGGCAAGACCTACACATTCACCCTACGCGACGGCGTACGCTTCAGCGATGGTACGCTGTTCGACGCTGCGGCCGCCAAGGCCAACCTGGACGCTGTCCTGGCCAACAGCCAACGCCACCGCTGGATGGAGCTGGTCACCACGCTTGATCACGTAGAAGCCCCCGATCGCCTAACCTTGCGCCTGGTGCTCAAGCATCCTTATTACCCGACCCTGATGGAGCTGGCCCAGGTCCGCCCGCTGCGCTTCGGTGCTCCTGCCGCCAAGCCCGGCCAGCCCGTCGGTACCGGGCCATGGATGCGCGCCGAGTCGCGCCTGGGCGAATTCGATCGTTTCGTCCGCAACCCCTTGTACTGGGGGCCAAAGCCGGCCTACGACGAAGTTATGCTAAAGGTCATTCCCGACCCCAACAGCCGCGCCTTGGCCCTACAAGCCGGAGAAGTCGAGCTGATCCAGGGGGCCGCCGGCGAAATCACCGCAGGCACATTCGTCCGCCTGCGTGACCAGGGCTACGCCACCGCACTTTCAGCGCCGCTGGCCACACGAACGCTGGCCATGAACACAGGCCTTGGCGCTACTCGCGACCTGGCTGTGCGCCAGGCGATCAATGAGGCGGTGGACAAGCAGGCAATTATCGACAAGATCCTCTACGGCCTGGAACCCAGGGCTGATGCCTTGTTCGCCAGCAACATGCCGTATGCCGATATTGGACTGAAACCTTATCCGTACGATCCTGCCCAGGCGAAGCAGATGCTGGACTCCGCCGGCTGGACCCTCGCACCCGGAGCCAGTGTGCGCAGTAAGGCCGGCGAGCCGCTTTCAATCGAACTGGTGTTCCTTGGTACCAGCGCCTTGCAGAAAAGCCTCGCCGAAGTGCTGCAAGGCGAACTGGCCAAGGTCGGCATCCAGATCGCGCTGCGTGCCGTGGAGGAAGGTGCGTTGGTACGCCGGCAGCGCGACGGCGATTTCGGCATGATCTTCGCCGACACCTGGGGCGCCCCCTACGACCCCCACTCGTTCGTCAGCTCCATGCGCTATGCCGGCCACGCCGACTACATGGCCCAGCGTGGACTGGCGATCAAGGACGAGCTGGACCGCCGTATTGGCGAGGTGCTGGCAAGCACCGACGAGCAACAACGCGCTGAGCAGTACCGCTTTATCTTGAACACACTGCATGAGCAAGCGGTATACCTGCCCATCTCGCACCTTACCGCCATTAGCGTACGCCGTGATTCGATCGCTCAGGTCGAGTTCGGAAGCACCTTGTTCGATGTGCCGTTCGAGGCCATGACGCCGAAGCAGGACCGCTGACATGCTGCGCTACATTCTGCTGCGCCTGATACTGCTGATGCCGGTGATGCTCGGTGTGTCATTGCTGGTGTTTGTATTGCTGCACCTGGGCAGCACCGACCCGGCGCTGGATTACCTGCGCCTGTCGCATATCCCGCCAACCGACGCCGCCATCGCCGAAGTCCGCCACGCCCTGGGCCTGGATCGCCCCTTGTACGCGCAGTACCTGACATGGCTGTGGAAGGCCCTGCACCTGGACTTCGGGATTTCCTATCTGACCGGTCGGCCGGTACTGGATGACCTGTTGTACTACCTGCCTGCGACCCTTCAGCTGGGCGGGCTGGCACTGGCCTGTACCCTGTTGCTGTCGATTCCTCTGGGGCTGTTGGCCGCACGCTGGCAGGGGCGCTGGCCCGACCATGCGGTGCGGGCGGTTACCTTTCTTGGTGTGTCGATGCCCAACTTCTGGCTGGCGTTCCTGCTGATCGCACTATTCTCGCTGTGGCTGGGCTGGCTGCCGCCGCTCGGGCGCGGTACGGCCGGGCATCTGGTGATGCCGGTGCTGGCCATCGCTCTGATGTCGATGTCGATCAATGCTCGCCTGCTGCGCGCCAGCCTGCTTGAAGTCAGCGGCCAACGCCATGTCCTCTTCGCCCGCGCCCGCGGCCTGCCCGAGCGCCTGGTGTGGCGTGACCATGTCCTGCGTAACGCCTGGCTGCCCTTTGTCACGGCCACCGGCATGCACGTAGGCGAACTGATCGGTGGTGCGCTGGTGATCGAAACCATCTTTGCCTGGCCTGGCGTGGGTCGTTTCGCCGTTTCGGCGGTGCTCAACCGCGATTTCCCGGTGATGCAGTGTTTCACGCTGCTGCTGACCGGCCTGCTGATGGTTTGCAACCTGCTGGTGGACGTGTGCTACGCCTGGCTCGACCCACGCAGCCGCCTGGAGGGCGCAAGCGCATGACCGTTCTCGCGACGATTCGTCGGCCGGCGTTTGCTGGCCATGCTGGCCTGATTCTAGGCCTGGTCCTGGTTGGGCTGCTGGTTGTACTGGCAGTGTTTGGTTCTTGGCTGGCCCCGCACGACCCCGACCTGGTCGACCTCAGCCAACGCCTGATGCCTCCCGACGCCAGCCACTGGCTGGGCAGCGATCACCTGGGGCGCGACCTGCTCTCACGCTTGATCGTCGGCACCCGGCTGTCGCTGGGCAGCGTGATGCTGACCCTGGCGCTGGTGCTGGCCCTTGGGCTTGCCGTGGGTGGCCTCGCGGGCTTTGTCGGCGGGCGCACCGACCTGCTGCTGATGCGTCTGTGCGACATGTTCATGACATTCCCGACCTTGGTGCTGGCGTTCTTCTTCGTCACCCTGCTGGGTACCGGCCTGACCAACGTCATCATCGCCATCGCCCTCTCGCACTGGGCCTGGTACGCGCGCATGGTGCGCGGCATGGTGATTGCCCAGCGTGGTCGCGAGTACGTGCTGGCTTCACGGCTGGCCGGTGCCTCGCGCTGGACCCGTTTGCGCCAGCACGTGCTACCGAACATCGCCGGTCCCCTGCTGGTGCTGGCGACCATGGACATCGGCCACATGATGCTGCACGTCTCGGGCCTGTCCTTCCTTGGCCTGGGCGTGACACCGCCAACCGCCGAGTGGGGCGTGATGATCAACGATGCCAAGGAGTTCATTTGGACGTACCCACACCTGCTGCTGCTGCCGGGGCTGATGATCTTTTTCTCGGTGATGGCCTTCAATCTGCTGGGCGATGCGCTGCGTGACCGCCTCGACCCAACCCGGGAGCGCCACTAGATGAGCCCATCGACCCTTGAAGTGCGTGACCTGCGTATCGAAGCCAATACCGGTGCGCTGGTGCATGGCGTGGATCTGCAACTGCATCGCGGTAAAGTCAGCGCCTTAGTTGGGGCCAGCGGTTCAGGCAAATCGCTGAGCTGCCTGGGCATGCTTGACCTGTTACCTGCGGGTGTTGTGCGCACAAACGGGCAGTTGCTGCTCGACGGCCAACCGTTGAGCGCCACCCAGGTGCGCGGTCGCCTGGCTAGCCTGGTCCTGCAAAACCCGCGCAGTGCGTTCAACCCGGTACGCGACATGGCCAGCCACGGCCTGGAAACGCTACGCCAGCGCGGCATGACCGGTGCCGCTGCCCGTGAGCGCATGGCCCACTGCCTGGAAGTCGTAGGCCTGAAGGAGCACAACCGGGTACTCCAGTCATTTGCCTTCCAGCTCAGTGGCGGCATGCTCCAGCGCATGATGATAGCCCTGGCACTAATGGCCGAGACGCCATTTCTGCTGGCTGACGAATCTACCAGCGACCTGGACCTGTTGAGCCAGGCACGCTTTCTCGATCTGCTCATGGAGCTGGTTGAACGGCAGGGCCTGGGCGTGCTGCTGGTGACCCATGACATGGGCGTAGTCGCACGCTGTGCCGAGCAGGTCGCGGTGATGGAGGCTGGGCGTATCGTCGAGCAGCAACCGGTGCATTCACTGTTCACCCATCCCATCAGCACCACCGCGCGCACGCTGCTTGAAGCCCATCAAATCCTCTGCGGGAGCCAACCATGAGTCTGCTGCATGTCCAACAGGTGAGCCACCGCTACCGCACGGGCGGACTTCTGCACAAACGTGGCTGGTTGCAAGTCCTCGACAGTCTGGACCTGAGGCTTGAGCCAGGTCAGTCGGTCGGCCTGCTGGGCAGCAGCGGCAGCGGCAAAAGCACTCTTGCTCGTCTGCTGCTTGGGCTGGAAGCACCGAGCCAAGGCCAGGTGACCTACGCTGGACAAGCGGTCAGCCAACTACGAGGCGAATCAGCGCGTGCCTTCCAACGCACCGTGCAGTTGGTGTTCCAGGACGCGCCGGGGGCATTCAATCCGCAGCGCAGCATCGGCTGGAGCATTGCCGAGCCATTGCGCCACTTGACCGATCTGGATCAGGCAGCCCGGCATACAAGGGCCGTTGAATTACTGGAGCAAATGGGCCTGCGCGCCGAGCATGCCGAGCGCCTGCCGCAGCAACTCAGCGGCGGCCAGCTGCAACGGGCAAGCATCGCCAGGGCACTGGTGATTTCACCGAAGCTGGTGGTGCTCGACGAGGCGTTATCGAACCTCGATCGTGTGCTGCAATTGCAACTGCTGCAACGCCTTGAAGCACTGCGTCGCGAAAGCGGCACAGCCTTCCTGCTGATCACTCACGACTTGAGCCTGGTGCGTTATTTCTGTCAACGGGTCGTGGTGCTCGATGCGGGGCGCATTGTCGAAGACCGCGCAGTGAACGGTGACCTGTCGTTCGATCACCCCGTGGGGCAGCAATTGCAAGCGGCAGTGTTGCCTGAGCGCCCGGTAAAGACCAGCGTTCGGCCCAATAGGTCTTTCGCCTGAACAATTGATGCATTCATCACCACCCATCTGGGCGGGATAGGCAAGTTCAGATCGGCTGTGAACGACCCACAATGGCTGGCGAAGCCCATAGTGTGCGCGTAGCACTCACGATACCGATTCTTTGTAAGCGTCCGGCGAACTCACGTTCCGAACTCCAGCATTAAGGGCGATGGTGTCCGCGTATTTTTAAGCGGACGCGATCACCCTTATCGCCAGGGTTTCCATGCGCCAACGAAGCTCTTATCCGAAACCGTTCAAAGCCCAGGTCGTTCAGGAATGCCTGCAACCTGGCGCAACCGTGTCCAGTGTCGCCATCAGCCACGGCATCAATGCCAATGTCATCCGCAAATGGCTGCCGCTCTATCGAGATCAGCCCGCAGCGGCTTCACTACCGGCTTTCGTCCCGCTAAAAGCCGCACCTAGACGGCCAGTCGAAGCGTCAGTGATCATCGAGTTGCCCGTGGCCGGGCAAGTGATTACGGTGAAATGGCCAGCCTCGGATCCCGAGGGTTGTGCGCAATTAGCCAGAAAAACATCCGACCGTTGGCACCAAAGCCCTTGAGATCCGGGTGGCCAGGTGGCCCGTCCTTGCCGTCATAGTTCAGCCGCGCAGTTATCCCAAGTGGAGATCAGTACTCCCAGAAGATCCGCTGCAGCTCCTTGCTGTCCTGGGTCTTGGTCATTGCCACCATCGCCAGAATCCGCGCCTTCTGCGGGTTCAGGTCATGGGCCACGACCCAGTCGTTCTTGTCGTCCGGCTGTTCGGCGTTACGCAGCACGAAACCACCCTGGTTGACGTGCGACGAGCGAATGATCTGCACGCCGTTCTTGCGCAGTTCCTGCAGCGCCGGCACTACCCGCGACGACACCGAACCGTTGCCGGTACCGGCATGGATCAGCGCCTTGGCGCCATTCTGTGCCAGCGCCTTGTAGGCGGTGTCGGTGACGTTGCCATAGCCATAGGCGATGTCCACCTGCGGCAGGCTGCTGATCTGCTTGATGTCGAACTCGGAATTGACCGTGTGGCGCTTGGCCGGCAGGCGGAACCAGTACGACTTGCCTTCCACCACCATGCCCATCGGGCCCCAGGCGCTCTTGAAAGCTTCGGTCTTGATGTTGACCGACTTGCTTACGTCACGGCCGGACTGGATCTCGTCGTTCATGGTCACCAGCACGCCCTTGCCCCGCGACTGCTTGTCGCCGGCTACGGCCACGGCGTTGTACAGGTTGAGCATGCCGTCGGCCGACATGGCGGTGCCTGGGCGCATCGAGCCGACCACCACGATCGGCTTGTCGGTCTTCTCTACCAGGTTGAGGAAGTAGGCGGTTTCTTCCAGGGTGTCGGTGCCGTGGGTGATGACGATGCCGTCGACATCCTTGCTCTCGGCCAGTTCGGCGACGCGTTTGCCCAGCTTCAGCAAGTCGTCGTTGGAGATACTTTCAGAGGCGATCTGCATCACCTGCTCGCCGCGTACGTTGGCAATGTCCGCCAGTTCCGGCACGCCGGCGATCAGCTTGTCGACGCCCAGCTTGGCGGCCTGGTAGGTGGCGCTGTTGGCGGCGCTGGCGCCGGCACCGGCAATGGTACCGCCGGTGGCAAGGATGACCACGTTGGCCAGCTTCTGCTGGGTTTCGGCTTCTTTGGCCGAGGCAGTGGTGGGCAGGATCAGCAGCAATGCGAGTGCGCTGGGGGCGAAGGTTTTGAGTGCGGCATTCATCGTTATTATTCTCTCTTCCTAGTGAGATGATTTTTGAATCGCACAGGCTTGAAAGCATCTTTCATACCAGCTTGCGCGTACTGCTTCTGTAGGAGCGGCCTTGCGTCGCGAAAGGGGTGCGTAGCGCCCCCAGAAATCGGCGCCATAGCACACATCCCCGGGGCCGCTATGCAGCCCATCGCGACGCAAGGCCGCTCTACAAGGGGAGTATTCCATTCGAAATTCCGAACAAGCATAGGAAAAGGTGTTCGGCTTTTCGGAAAAAATCTGGATAATCGGCACCAGCAGTCTTTGGCCTACATCAGCCAACACATTTGACAAACCCCGGTCTTGTTTCCATAGTTAGGCAACGCAAACGTTTGCGATCCGACAAAAAACATAAGATTCGGAGTCATCGTCCATGAAACTGCCGTTCCCCGGTCGTCTGCTGGCCCTCGCTGTCGTTTCCTCGTTTTCACTAGCCCTGCCGTTGTCGGCTGCCCACGCCGAAGACAAGCCCAAAGTTGCCTTGGTCATGAAGTCGCTGGCCAACGAGTTCTTCCGCACCATGGAAGACGGCGCCAAGGATTACCAGAAAGCCCACACCGACCAATTCGAGCTGATCGCCAACGGCATCAAGAACGAGACCGATACCGGCGAACAGATCCGCATCGTCGAGCAGATGGTCAATTCCGGCGCCAAGGCCCTGGTGATTGCCCCGGCCGATTCCAAGGCGCTGGTGTCAGCGGTGAAGAAGGCCATGGACAAAGGCGTGGTGGTGATCAACATCGACAACCGCCTGGACCCTGAACTGCTCAAGAGCAAAGGCATCAGCGTGCCCTTCGTAGGCCCCGACAACCGCAAGGGCGCGCGCCTGGTCGGCGACTACCTGGCCAACGAGAAGCTCAAGGCCGGCGACCAGGTCGGCATCATCGAAGGCGTGCCGACCACTACCAATGCCCAACAGCGCACCGCCGGCTTCAAGGACGCCATGAACGCCGCGCAGATGAAGATCGTCTCGGTGCAAAGCGGTAACTGGGAAATCGACAAAGGCAACGCCGTCGCCGCCTCCATGCTCAACGAATACCCCGACCTGAAGGCCCTGCTGGCCGGCAACGACAGCATGGCCCTGGGTGCCGTATCGGCAGTGCGCGCTGCTGGCAAGACCGGCCAGGTGCAGGTGGTGGGCTACGACAACATCAACGCCATCAAGCCAATGCTTGCCGATGGCCGCGTGCTTGCCACCCTCGACCAGGCCGCCAGCCAGCAGGCGGTGTACGGCATCCAGGCCGCACTGAAAATGGTCAACGGCGAAAAGCCTGACGTGGATGCCGACAACGTCATCCAGACCCCGGTCGAACTCATCACCAAAAAGCCCTGACGCTGCCAGGAGAAACGGCCATGCCTGCATCGGCCAATGAAGTGGTGCTAGCCGCCAGCGGCCTGGGCAAGACCTATGCCCAGCCCGTGCTGGGCGAGGTCAGCCTGACCCTGCGCGCCGGCGAAGTGCTGGCCCTGACCGGTGAGAACGGCGCAGGCAAGAGCACCTTGTCCAAGCTGATCAGCGGCCTGGAAACCCCTACCACCGGGCACATGAGCTACCGTGGCCAGGCGTACGCGCCCGCAAGCCGCAGCGAGGCCGAGCGCCTGGGCGTGCGCATGGTCATGCAGGAGCTGAACCTGCTGCCGACGCTGACCGTGGCGGAAAACCTGTTTTTCGACAACCTGCCCAGCCGCTTCGGCTGGATCAACCACAAGCGCCTGCGCCAACTGGCCACGGCCGCCATGGCCCAGGTCGGCCTCGATGCCATCGACCCGGACACCCCGGTCGGCGAGCTGGGCATCGGCCATCAGCAGATGGTCGAAATCGCCCGCAACCTGATCGGCGACTGCCATGTACTGATCTTTGATGAACCCACCGCCATGCTCACCGCGCGCGAGGTGGAATTGCTGTTCACCCAGATCGAGCGACTGCGCGAGCGCGGGGTGGCCATCGTCTACATCTCGCACCGGCTGGAAGAATTGCAACGTGTTGCCCAGCGCATCGTTGTGCTACGCGACGGCAAGCTGGTGTGCGACGAGCCGATTCAGCGTTATAGCAGTGCCGAGCTGGTCAACCTGATGGTCGGCCGTGAGTTGGGTGAGCATATCGACCTGGGGCGCCGGCAGATCGGTGCGCCGTTGCTCAAGGTCGACAAGCTCAGCCGCAGCGACAAGGTGCGCGAGGTGTCGTTCGAGGTCAGGGCAGGGGAGATCTTTGGCATCTCCGGCCTGATCGGTGCCGGCCGTACCGAGCTGTTGCGCCTTATCTATGGCGCCGACCGCGCAGACAGCGGCAGCATCGCGCTTGGCCTGCCGCCGCAACCTGTCAGCATCGACTCGCCCAAGGCCGCCGTGCGGGCCGGTATTGCGCTGATTACAGAAGACCGCAAAGGCGAGGGCCTGCTGTTGACCCAGTCGATCAGCGCCAACATCGCCCTGGGCAACCTCGGCGCCGTTTCGCGGGCTGGCGTGCTTGATGGCGAAGCCGAAAGGGCTTTGGCCGAGCGACAGATTCAGGCCATGCGCATTCGCAGTGCCGGCGCGCAGCAGGTGGTCGGCGAGCTGTCTGGCGGCAACCAGCAGAAGGTGGTGATCGGCCGCTGGCTGGAGCGCGACTGCCAGGTGCTGCTGTTCGACGAACCCACCCGTGGCATCGACGTCGGCGCCAAGTTCGACATCTATGGCCTGCTGGCCGAATTGGCGCGCCGGGGCAAGGCGCTGGTGGTGGTGTCCAGCGACCTGCGCGAGCTGATGCTGATCTGCGACCGCATCGCCGTGCTGTCCGCCGGCCACCTGATCGACACCTTCGAACGCGAACATTGGAGCCAGGACCAGTTGCTGGCCGCCGCCTTCGCCGGTTATCAGAAACGTGACGCACTGCTGCATGAGGCAGCCCCCAGGATGGACGCATGAAAACCACCCCGCTCGACAGCCAAGGCGCCGCCGCCGTGCGCCGCAGTGGCACCTATTTTGGCCTGGGCACCTACCTGGGCCTGGCCGGCGCGTTATTGGCGATGATCGTGCTGTTCTCGTTCCTCAGCAGCCACTTCTGGTCGTACAACACCTTCAGCACCCTGGCCAACCAGATCCCCGACCTGATGGTGCTGGCGGTGGGCATGACCTTCGTGCTGATCATCGGCGGCATCGACTTGTCGGTGGGCTCGGTGCTGGCCCTGGCCGCGTCGACGGTCAGCGTAGCGATCCTCGGCTGGGGCTGGGGCGTGCTGCCCTCGGCGCTGCTGGGCATGGCCGTGGCCGCGCTGGCCGGCAGCATTACCGGCGGCGTCACCGTGGCCTGGCGCATCCCGTCGTTCATCGTTTCGCTCGGCGTGCTGGAAATGGCCCGTGGCCTGGCCTACCAGTTCACCGACTCGCGCACCGCCTATATCGGCGATGCCTATGCCTGGTTCTCCGACCCGGTCGCCTTTGGCATCTCGCCGGCGTTCATCATCGCCTTGCTGGTGATCGTGCTGGCCCAGCTGGTACTGACCCGCACGGTATTCGGCCGCTACCTGATCGGCATTGGCACCAACGAAGAGGCCGTGCGCCTGGCCGGCATCGACCCACGCCCGTACAAGGTGCTGGTGTTTGCCCTGATGGGGTTGTTAGCCGGCCTGGCCGCGCTGTTCCAGATCTCGCGGCTGGAAGCGGCCGACCCCAACGCCGGCTCCGGCCTGGAGCTGCAGGTGATCGCCGCCGTGGTGATTGGCGGTACCAGCCTGATGGGCGGGCGGGGCTCGGTCATCAGCACCTTCTTTGGCGTACTGATCATTTCCGTATTGGCCGCCGGGCTGGCACAGATCGGCGCCAGTGAACCGACCAAACGCATCATCACCGGGGCGGTGATCGTCATCGCCGTGGTGCTCGACACTTACCGTAGCCGGCGTGCAGGCCGGCGGAACTGAAGACATGGCAACCATCAAAGACGTCGCAGCACTGGCAGGTATCTCCTACACCACCGTGTCCCATGTGCTGAACAAGACTCGACCGGTCAGCGAGCAAGTGCGGCAGAAAGTCGAAGCCGCCATCCTGGAGCTGGATTATGTGCCCAGCGCCGTGGCCCGCTCGCTGAAGGCACGCAGCACGGCCACCATTGGCCTGCTGGTGCCCAACAGCGTCAACCCGTACTTTGCCGAGCTGGCGCGGGGTATTGAAGACGCCTGCGAGCGCAACGGCTATTGCGTGATTTTGTGCAACTCCGACGACAACCCGCAGAAGCAGCGCAGTTACCTGCGTGTGCTGCTGGAAAAACGCATCGACGGCCTGGTGGTGGCCTCGGTGGGCCAGGACAGCGACCTGCTGCAAAGCCTGGCTTGCGTGCGCACGCCGATGGTCATCGTCGACCGCGAACTGGAAGGCGTCGATGCCGACCTGGTGCGCATTGACCATGAGCAAGGCGCTTACCTGGCCACCCAGCACTTGCTGGAGCTGGGCCATCGTGACATCGCCTACATCGGCGGCCCTGCCAAAACCGGGGTGACCCAGCTGCGCCTCAGCGGCTTCCGCCATGCCATGGCCGAGGCCGGGGCGCAGGTGCAAAGCAACCGGGTACTGCATTGCGACTTCACCAGCCCGGGTGGCCATGCAGCCGCGGAGCAGGTGCTGGAGGGCAAGCGGCCCACGGCGATTTTCGCCGGCAACGACATGATCGGTTTCGGCGTGCTGCGCGCCGCCGCCGAACGCAACATCAATGTACCCGCCGAGCTGTCGGTGATCGGCTTCGACGACATCGAGCTCAGCCGCTACGTGTACCCGCCGCTGACCACGGTGGGCCAGTCGATCCGCGAGCTGGGCGAGAGCGCTGCCTCGCTGCTGCTGACGCGTATCGGTACGCCCCGGCAAGGCGCGGCGGAGCAACGCATCGTCGCCCCGCGCATTGTCTTGCGCGAGTCCACCGGGCCGCGCCCGGACCTGTTCAACGATTACCGCTAACGCTAAGGAAACGTCATGAATGCCAAGGTCGTGGTGGTCGGTAGCCTCAATATGGACCTGGTGGCCCGCGCCCAGCGCTTGCCCCGGGCTGGCGAAACGCTCCCCGGCGAAAGTTTTTTCACCGTGCCGGGTGGCAAGGGCGCCAACCAGGCCGTGGCGGTGGCCAGGCTGGGTGGCAGCGTGGCAATGATCGGTAATGTGGGCGACGATGATTACGGTCGGCAGCTGAACCGTGCCTTGTACGTCGAGGGTATCGACTGCCAGGGGGTCAGCACCTGCCTGGGGGTGTCCAGCGGCATAGCCCTGATTACCGTGGATGCCGCCAGCCAGAACTGCATTGTCATCATCCCCGGTGGCAATGGCCTGCTGACGCCGCAGTCGGTGCAGCGCTTCGATGCGCTGCTGCAGGCGGCCGAGGTGATCATCTGCCAGCTGGAGGTGCCGGCCGAGACCGTGGCCTGGGCCCTGGCCAGGGGGCGTGAGCTGGGCAAGCAAGTGATCCTGAACCCGGCGCCTGCCACTGGCCCCTTGCCGGCGGACTGGTTTGCGCACATTGACTACCTCACGCCCAACGAGAGCGAGGCTGAGACCCTGACCGGGGTGCCAGTGACCGACCAGGACAGTGCCCGGCGCGCTGGCGAGCGCTTGCTGCAGCTGGGGGCGGGTAAAGTGATCATCACCCTGGGTGCGCAAGGGGCCTTGCTGGTCACAGCCCAAGGCCATCAGCATTATCCGGCGCCTGTGGTGCAGCCGCTGGACACTACGGCAGCCGGCGACACCTTCATTGGTGGCTTTGCCGCTGGCCTGGTGCGTGGGCTGGAGGAGGGCGAGGCCATCGCCTTTGGCCAGCGCGCTGCTGCCTTGTCGGTCACCCGCGCGGGTGCGCAGCCGTCGATTCCCTACCTGGCGGAGCTTACGCCATGAAGAAAACCCCGCTACTGAACGTTGCCTTGTCGCGGACCATTGCCGGCATGGGGCATGGCGACATATTGGTAATCGGCGATGCCGGGCTACCGGTGCCGCCGGGGGTCGAGCTGATTGACCTGGCGATTACGCCAGGCCTGCCGGATTTTGCCAGCGTGTTGAGGGTGGTGCTAAGCGAGTTGCAGGTAGAGCGGCATGTGTTGGCTGAGGAGATGCAGAAGGTGGTGCCGCCAGCACTGGTCGAGATCGAGCGCTTGAAGGGCAAGCTGGGCAAGCGCGAATGGATGAGCCATGAGGAATTCAAAGTGCTGTCACGCAGTGCGCGTGCGGTAGTGCGTACCGGTGAGTGCCAGCCCTACAGCAACATCGCCCTCATCTCCGGCGTCACGTTCTGACTCACGGTTCAGTAGGCGGATGAGCCCCCCTGTGGGGGCGGGTTCACCCGCGAACACCGGCGAAGCCGGTGCCATCCATCGCGTCGCCTTCTTCGCGGGTAAACCCGCTCCTACAAGGAATCGCCTTCATGGCCACCGCCACCACCCTGCAGGCCGCCCCCATCGACCTGATCATCGACACCGACCCCGGTGCCGATGACGTGGTCGCGCTGTTCCTGGCCATGGCCTCACCCGAAGAACTCAACATCCGCGCCATCACCACCGTGGCCGGCAACGTGCGTCTGGATAAAACCTCACGCAACGCCCGCCTGGCCCGCGAATGGGCCGGCCGCGAAGACATCCCCGTGTACGCCGGCGCCGCTCGCCCGCTGGTGCGCAAGCCGATCTACGCCGTCGACGTGCATGGCGAAGAAGGCCTCACCGGCGTTCAAGTCCACGAACCGAAAGCCCCGCTGGCCCAAGGCAATGCCGTGCAATACCTGGTCGACACCCTCGGCGCCGCCAAACCGCACAGCATCACCGTGGCCATGCTCGGCCCACAGACCAACCTGGCCCTGGCGCTGATCCAGCGCCCGGACATCGCCAAAGGCATCAAGCAAGTGGTCATCATGGGCGGCGCCCATTTCAACGGCGGCAACATCACCCCAGCGGCGGAATTCAACCTCTACGCCGACCCGCATGCCGCCGAAGTGGTACTGGCCAGTGGTGTACAGCTCATCTACCTGCCGCTGGATGTCACCCACAAGCTGCTGACCAGCGACGCCCGCCTCAAGCAACTGGCAGCCGTGAACAACCAGGCCAGCAAACGCGTGGTGGATATCCTCAACGCCTACATCACCCACGACATGGACCAGTACGGCCTGCCCGGCGGCCCGGTGCACGACGCCAGCGTCATCGCTTACCTGTTAAAGCCCGAACTGTTCAGTGGCCGGCGTATCCACATGAGCATCGACAGCCGCGAAGGCCCAACCTTCGGTCAGACCATCGCCGACTGGTACGGCGTGCTCAAGCAGCCGGCCAATGTGCTGTGGGTGGAGCAGGGCGACGCCCAGGGCCTGTTCGACCTGCTTAGCGCCCGGTTGGCGCGATTGGAATAGCTGCGTGTGGCGCGTAGCGCTCCAGCACTTGCTCGATGAAGCTGCGGGCCGCCTCGGGGCCGCGATCGCGCACCAGCAGGTCGATGCCAATCAGCAGCAACTCCTCCGGTGTGCCAGGGCTGTACGCGCTCTGGCCTTCGGCCCATTTGACCTTGATATCGGCATCGATGCTGTGGCTGCTCATGAAAGGCTCTCGCTTGGGGCCCGTGGCGGAGGGGCGAACACCGGATCCTGGTATTCGGGAGAAGGCACTGTGCCTTCACTTCCTAAAGTAAATCATGACTTTGCAGCGCAAACCAAGCACCGCGTTGGCCAACCGGTAAAATTCGGTCACGATTGCCTTTCGCTTGGGGCGCCTGCTTCAGGCAGACTTGCCCGGTTTTGCAACAAATTCCTGGCGGAGCTGTCGGATCAGACAGTTCCCAGATCGTTTTAGGAGGATTCATGTTCCGTACCCGTGCTTTGTTGGCAACCTTGGCTGTGGCTGCTGTCCTGGCTGGTTGCAGCACTGGTGGTAATTCTGGTGGCGGCAAGGCGCCTGAAGCGCCAGCCGGCAACGACGGCCGCTGCACAGCCAGCGGCGCCGATTTCGCCATTGGCAAGCCAGCCAGCGCCGAATTGCTGGAGCAGGCACGCAAGGCCAGTGGCTCGCAGATGGCGCGCATTCTCAAGCCGCACGACGTGGTTACCCTGGAATACCGCTCCGAGCGGCTGAACCTGAATGTGGATGAGCAAGGTGTGGTGACCCGCGTCAACTGCGGTTGATGCATGCTCCTGTGGTGGCCCCTTCGCGGGTAAACCCGCTCCCACAGGGGTAGCGTTAACCTTCAGGCCTGCGCCGTACCTGTGGGAGCGGGTTTACCCGCGAAGAGGCCGCCACAGGCTGGTGCATATCTACCAGAGCAACACGGTCCCTGTAGGAGCGGCCTTGCGTCGCGATGGGCCGCACAGCGGCCCCAGGTTTTCAGCGTCGCAGCTGAAATTGCCGGGGCCGCTTTGCCGCCCTTTCCGACCGGTCCGGCGCCCCGGCAAGGCCGCTCCAAGAAAAGCCGCGCCCGCAGAAGCCTGTAGGCCTGACAAACCCCCATAAAAAAACCCGCCATAAGGGCGGGTTTCTTCACAGCTTCCGAATTACTCCGGACGAACCTGTGCAGCCTGCATGCCCTTCTGGCCGCGCTCGGCGACGAAGGAAACAGTCTGGCCTTCTTTCAGGCTCTTGAAGCCGTCAGATTCGATGGCTTTGAAGTGAACGAACAGGTCGTCGCCGCCGCCTTGTGGGGTGATGAAGCCGAAGCCTTTTTCATCATTGAACCATTTGACGGTGCCGGTTTGGCGATTGGACATGGGATGAATCTCCAGAAACTTGAATTTTTTCGAAGTGCCGTAGACGCCTAAGCTTCCTAGCACAGAACACATCATAGTCTAATTCTGCGGATGTAGCGCCTTTTACCTTAACTATATGTTGATCCAACGCAAATAATTGATCACCAACCCTGGCTGCAAGGTTTCAGCTCCTGGGCGCGCAGGCCTGTTTCACAACGGTTTGCGCCTTCTGCATCAGCTTGGCATCCACGCCGTCCTTGCTGTCCAGGTCGGCAATCTCGGCGTCGGTGAAATTCTTCTTGATGGCTTGTGCGCCACAGTCGCAGTGTTTTTTTGCGGTCGCAGCGTCAACGCCCTGGCCGCTGGCCACTTGCGTGCACTGAGTCATGTAGCCGGCCTCCTTCCCGGGTGGGAAGTTGCCGGCGTTCGCGGCCACAGGCAGCAGCAGGGCGCCAGCGGCCGCCAGGGCCAGAAGAGACGGAACTCGCATAACCAGTTACTCCTTGGGTTAAGGTCTCAACAAGAGTAGGTTGCTTCCCAAGGTCTGATAGGACTTTTTCCGCGTTAGTTCACCGTTATGGTGCAATTTCCAAATATTTCTGCCTGGCGTGCAACCCGCGTGCTAGCATGCTCCGCTTGTGGCCGCGCGCTTGCCGGCCGCTACTATCTTTATTCTTTCCAGTCACTCTGGTTCGTCCCTGACAAGCCGAAAGGCTTCTGCCACTGTGAGGCAGGCTTCCCGCTGACGGAAGGCAGGCCGGATCTTGTACTGGCTCATCCCAACCCACGTGACCTTTGGTAGGGGTCACCACTAGGAGAGGAGGCGCCATGCCCGTTATTACTCTTCCCGATGGCAGTCAACGTTCGTTTGATCACGCCGTATCCGTAGCCGAAGTTGCCGCATCCATCGGCGCCGGCCTGGCCAAGGCCACCCTGGCCGGCAAGGTCGACGGCAAACTGGTCGATGCTTGCGACCCGATCAGCCACGACGCCACCCTGCAGATCATCACCCCTAAAGATGAAGAGGGACTGGAGATCATCCGTCACTCGTGCGCCCACCTGGTTGGCCACGCCGTGAAGCAGCTTTACCCGACCGCCAAGATGGTTATCGGCCCGGTCATCGACGAAGGCTTCTATTACGACATCGCCTACGAGCGCCCCTTCACCCCAGAAGACATGGCCGCCATCGAAAAGCGCATGATGGAGCTGATCGAAAAAGACTACGACGTGGTCAAGAAGGTCACCCCGCGCGCCGAAGTCATCGACGTGTTCAAGGCCCGTGGCGAAGACTACAAGCTGCGCCTGGTCGAAGACATGCCGGATGAACAGGCCATGGGCCTGTACTACCACGAAGAATACGTCGACATGTGCCGTGGCCCGCACGTGCCGAACACCCGCTTCCTCAAGTCGTTCAAGCTGACCAAGCTGTCCGGTGCCTACTGGCGCGGCGATGCCAAGAACGAACAGCTGCAGCGCGTGTACGGCACCGCCTGGGCTGACAAGAAGCAGCTGGCTGCCTACATCCAGCGCATCGAAGAAGCCGAAAAACGTGACCACCGCAAGATCGGCAAACAGCTCGACCTGTTCCACCTGCAGGAAGAAGCCCCAGGCATGGTGTTCTGGCACGCCAACGGCTGGACCGTCTACCAGGTACTCGAGCAATACATGCGTGGCGTGCAGCGCGAAAACGGCTACCAGGAAATCAAGACCCCGCAGGTTGTCGACCGCATTCTCTGGGAGCGTTCCGGCCACTGGTCCAACTACGCCGAGAACATGTTCACCACTTCGTCGGAAAGCCGTGACTACGCGGTAAAACCGATGAACTGCCCGTGCCACGTGCAGGTGTTCAACCAGGGCCTCAAATCGTACCGCGACCTGCCGCTGCGCCTGGCCGAGTTCGGTGCCTGCCACCGTAACGAGCCGTCCGGCGCCCTGCACGGCATCATGCGCGTGCGTGGCTTTGTACAAGACGACGCGCACATCTTCTGCACCGAAGAACAGGTGAAGAAAGAAGCCGCCGACTTCATCAAGCTGACCCTGGACGTGTACAAGGACTTCGGCTTCAGCGATATCGCCATGAAGCTGTCCACTCGTCCGGCCAAGCGTGTCGGTTCCGAAGAGCTGTGGGACCGTGCCGAAGGTGCACTGGCCGACGCCCTGAACGAATCCGGCCTTGAGTGGGAATACCAGCCAGGCGAGGGCGCCTTCTACGGCCCGAAAATCGAGTTCACCCTGCGCGACTGCCTCGGCCGTAACTGGCAGTGTGGTACCCTGCAGTACGACCCGAACCTGCCAGAGCGCCTGGATGCCAGCTACATCGCCGAAGATAACGCCCGCAAGCGCCCGGTAATGCTGCACCGCGCCATCCTCGGTTCGTTCGAGCGCTTCATCGGCATGCTCATCGAGCATTACGCTGGCGTGTTCCCGGCCTGGCTGGCCCCGACCCAGGCGGTGATCATGAATATCACCGACAAGCAGGCCGATTTCGCCCTTGAGGTTGAGAAATCTCTGAACGGTAGCGGTTTCCGTGCCAAGTCGGACTTGAGAAATGAGAAGATCGGCTTTAAAATCCGCGAGCATACTTTGCTCAAGGTCCCGTACCTTTTGGTTATAGGGGATCGCGAAGTCGAAACGCAAACCGTCGCTGTGCGCACTCGCGAAGGTGCAGACCTGGGCTCCATGCCCGTCGCCCAGTTCGCTGAGCTGCTGACACAAGCGGTTTCCCGGCGTGGTCGCCAAGAATCGGAGTAATGACTATTAAGCGTGAAATGAGAAACGATAAGCGTGCTGTACCGAAGGCCCCGATCAACGAGAATATCTCGGCCCGCGAGGTTCGGTTAATTGGCGCAGACGGCGAGCAGGTTGGCATCGTCTCGATTGATGAAGCGCTGCGTATCGCTGATGAAGCGAAGCTGGATCTGGTAGAAATCTCTGCAGACGCGGTACCGCCGGTCTGCAAGGTCATGGACTACGGCAAGCACCTCTTCGAAAAGAAGAAGCAGGCTAACGAAGCCAAGAAAAACCAGAAGCAGATCCAGATCAAAGAAATCAAGTTTCGTCCAGGGACGGAGGATGGGGATTACCAGGTAAAACTACGCAACCTGGTACGTTTCCTTACCGATGGGGACAAGGCCAAGATCTCTCTGAGATTCCGTGGCCGTGAGATGGCCCACCAGGAGCTGGGCATGGAGCTGTTGAAGCGGGTCGAAGCCGACCTCGCCGAATACGGCACCGTTGAGCAGCATCCGAAGATGGAAGGACGCCAGCTTATGATGGTCATCGCCCCCAAAAAGAAGAAGTAATCTCCCGGGCACGGCAGGCCTGATGATTATTGTGTAATTTTTTTCGAATGCGGAGTTCAACATGCCAAAAATGAAAACCAAGAGCGGTGCTGCGAAGCGCTTCCTGAAGACAGCTTCGGGCTTCAAGCACAAGCACGCTTTCAAGAGCCACATCCTGACCAAAATGTCGACCAAGCGTAAGCGTCAACTGCGCGGTGCCAGCTTGCTGCACCCGTCCGACGTGGCAAAAGTCGAGCGCATGCTGCGCGTTCGTTAATTCTGGTTAAGATAGAGGAAGTTACTCATGGCTCGTGTTAAGCGCGGCGTTATCGCTCGTAAGCGTCACAAAAAAATTCTGAAACTGGCTAAAGGTTACTACGGTGCTCGTTCGCGCGTATTCCGTGTAGCCAAGCAAGCGGTCATCAAGGCAGGCCAATACGCCTACCGCGACCGTCGCCAGAAGAAGCGTCAGTTCCGCGCACTGTGGATCGCTCGTATCAACGCCGGTGCCCGCACCAACGGTCTGTCCTACAGCCGTCTGATTGCTGGCCTGAAAAAGGCTTCGATCGAAATCGACCGTAAGGTTCTGGCCGATCTGGCAGTGAACGAAAAAGCGGCGTTTGCTGCGATTGTCGAGAAAGCTAAAGCCGTTCTGGCTTAAGTACCCGCGACAATCACCCGGCGGCGCTTGCGGCGCCGGGCATTGAACGTCATCGATAGGGGAAGAGCCTTCAAAGCTCTTCCCCTATTTTCGTATCTGGAGTCTGTACATGGAAAACCTGGATGCGCTGGTCTCCCAAGCCCTAGAGGCCGTTGAGCGCGCTGAAGACATCACTACCCTGGAACAGATCCGGGTTAATTATCTCGGCAAGAAAGGCGAGCTGACCCAGGTGATGAAGACCCTGGGCAACCTGCCAGCCGAAGAGCGGCCGAAAGTCGGCGCGCTGATCAACGACGCCAAAGAGCGCGTTACCGTTGTGCTCAATGCCCGCAAAGCCGCCTTTGAAGAAGCAGAGCTCAGCGCTCGCTTGGCTGCCGAATGCATTGACGTCACCCTGCCAGGCCGCGGCCAGGCCACCGGTGGCCTGCACCCGATCACCCGTACCCTCGAGCGCATCGAGCAGTTCTTCACCCACATTGGCTACGGCATTGCCGAAGGCCCAGAGGTCGAAGACGACTACCACAACTTCGAAGCGCTCAACATCCCCGGCCACCACCCGGCACGGGCGATGCACGACACCTTCTACTTCAATGCCAACATGCTGCTGCGTACCCACACCTCGCCGGTGCAGGTGCGGACCATGGAGTCCACCCAGCCGCCCATCCGCATTGTCTGCCCGGGCCGCGTATACCGCTGCGACTCGGATATCACCCACTCGCCGATGTTCCATCAGGTCGAAGGCCTGTTGATCGATCGCGATATCAACTTCGCCGACCTCAAGGGCACCATCGAAGAATTCCTGCGCGTGTTCTTCGAAAAAGAACTGGCGGTACGTTTCCGCCCCTCGTTCTTCCCCTTCACCGAGCCGTCCGCCGAAGTCGACATCCAGTGCGTGATGTGTTCCGGCAACGGCTGCCGCGTGTGCAAGCAAACCGGCTGGCTGGAAGTGATGGGCTGCGGCATGGTGCACCCAAGCGTGCTGCGCATGTCCGGCATCGACCCTGAAGAGTTCCAGGGCTTCGCCTTCGGCATGGGCGCCGAGCGCCTGGCCATGCTGCGCTATGGCGTCAACGATTTGCGTCTGTTCTTCGACAACGACCTGCGGTTCCTGGCGCAATTCCGCTAGGCCCAATCGACGCAACTTTCAGGAGAACAGCATGAAATTCAGTGAACAGTGGCTGCGCGGTTGGGTAAACCCGCAAGTCTCCCGTGACGAACTGGTCGCCCGCCTGTCCATGGCCGGCCTCGAAGTCGACAGCGTTACCCCTGCTGCCGGCCAGTTCAGCGGCATCATCGTGGGCGAAATCCTCGCCACCGAACAACACCCGGACGCCGACAAGCTGCGCGTGTGCCAGGTCACCAACGGCCAGGAAACCTTCCAGGTCGTGTGCGGCGCGCCAAACGCCCGCCCAGGCATCAAGGTGCCATTCGCCATGATCGGCGCCGAGCTGTCTGGCGACTTCAAGATCAAAAAGGCCAAGCTGCGCGGCGTCGAGTCCTTCGGCATGCTGTGCTCGGCTGCCGAGCTGGAAATCAGCGAAGAGAACGACGGCCTGCTGGAACTGGCAGCCGACGCCCCGGTAGGCGAAAACATTCGTACCTACCTGAGCCTGGACGACGCCAGCATCGAAATCGGCCTTACGCCGAACCGCGGTGACTGCCTGTCCATCGCCGGCCTTGCCCGCGACGTCAGCGCCCTGTACGACACCCCGGTCACCCGCCCGGTCGTGCCTGCCGTACAACCGGCCCACGACGAAGTGCGCCCGGTTGAAGTCAGCGCCCCGGCTGCCTGCCCACGCTACCTGGGCCGCGTTATCCGTAACGTCGACCTGAGCAAGCCGACCCCCCTGTGGATGGTCGAGCGCCTGCGCCGCAGCGACGTACGCAGCATCGACGCCGCCGTCGATATCACCAACTACCTGATGCTTGAACTCGGCCAGCCGATGCACGCTTTCGACCTGGCAGAAATCAACGGCGGCATTCGCGTACGCATGGCCGAAGAGGGCGAAAAACTCGTCCTGCTCGACGGCCAGGAAGTAGCCCTGCGCGCCGACACCCTGGTAATCGCCGACCACACCCGCGCCCTGGCCATCGCCGGCGTCATGGGTGGCGAGCACAGCGGTGTAAACACCGAAAAAACCCGCGATCTGTTCCTGGAAAGCGCCTTCTTCGAGCCGATTTCCGTTGCCGGTAAAGCCCGTTCCTACGGCCTGCACACCGATGCCTCGCACCGCTACGAGCGCGGCGTCGACTCGCAGCTGGCCCGCGAAGCCATGGAGCGCGCCACCCAGCTGCTGCTGGACATCGTCGGCGGCGAAGCCGGCCCGATTGTCGAAGCCGTCAGCGAACAGCACCTGCCGCAAGTGGCCCCGGTCACCCTGCGCGCCGAACGCATCACCCAGATGCTCGGCATGGAAATGGACCCAGCCCAAGTCGAGCAACTGCTTAACGCCCTGGAACTGACCACCAGCAAAGATGGGGAAGGGCAGTGGACCGTTACCGTCCCAAGCCACCGCTTCGACATCAGCCTGGAAGTGGACCTGATCGAAGAGCTGGCCCGCCTGTACGGCTACAACAACCTGCCGGTTCGCTACCCGCAAGCTCGCCTGGCCCCACAGGGCAAGCCGGAAACCCGCGGTGACCTGCCGACCCTGCGCCGCCTGCTGGTTGCCCGCGGCTACCAGGAAGCCATCACCTACAGCTTCATCGACCCGAAACTGTTCGAACTGTTCAGCCCGGGCGTAGAGCCGCTGCTGCTGGCCAACCCCATCTCCAGCGACATGGCCGCCATGCGCGCCTCGCTGTGGCCGGGCCTGGTCAAAGCCCTGCAGCACAACCTGAACCGCCAGCAAGACCGCGTGCGCCTGTTCGAAAGCGGCCTGCGCTTCGTCGGCCAGCTGGGTGACCTGCAGCAGCAGCCAATGATCGCCGGCGTTATCACCGGCAGCCGCCTGCCAGAAGGCTGGGCAAACGGCCGCGACGGCGTCGACTTCTTCGACGTAAAAGCCGACGTGGAAGCCCTGCTGGGCTACTCCGGCGCCCTGAGCGACTTCACCTTCAGCGCCGGCAAGCACCCAGCCCTGCATCCAGGCCAAACCGCCGCCATCGAACGCGACGGCAAACTGGTCGGCTACCTCGGCGCCATCCACCCAGAGCTGGCCAAAGCCCTGGACCTGGACCGCCCGGTGTTCCTGTTCGAGCTGGTGCTGGGTGACGTGGTCGAAGGCCGCCTGCCAAAATTCAGCGAATTGTCCAAGTTCCCGGAAACCCGTCGTGACCTGGCATTGATCGCAGATCGTGATGTAGCTTCTAGCGCGGTGCTTGAATTAATTCGTGACAATGCAGGCGAATGGCTCACAGACCTCAGGCTGTTTGATGTCTACCAAGGTAAAGGCATTGATCCTGATAGAAAAAGCCTGGCCGTTGGCTTGACCTGGCAGCATCCATCGCGCACTCTTAACGACGATGAGGTGAACACTACCCTGCAAAACATCCTCACCTCGCTCGAACAAAGGTTGAACACCACGTTAAGGAAATAACGGCATGGGTGCTCTGACGAAAGCTGAGATGGCCGAAAGGCTGTACGAGGAGCTGGGGCTTAACAAGCGTGAGGCCAAAGAGCTGGTCGAGCTGTTTTTCGAAGAAATTCGGCACGCACTTGAAGAGAACGAGCAGGTCAAGCTGTCTGGTTTCGGCAACTTCGACCTTCGCGACAAACGCCAGCGGCCGGGCCGCAACCCCAAAACGGGGGAAGAGATCCCGATCACTGCACGGCGCGTCGTCACCTTTCGTCCAGGGCAGAAGTTGAAGGCCCGGGTTGAGGCCTATGCTGGAACCAAGCCATAACGACGAACTGCCCCCCATACCGGGCAAACGCTACTTCACCATTGGTGAAGTGAGCGAGTTGTGTGCCGTAAAGCCACACGTGCTGCGGTATTGGGAGCAGGAGTTCGACCAGCTTAATCCTGTGAAGCGTCGGGGGAATCGGCGGTATTACCAGCGCCAAGACGTGCTGATGATCCGCCAGATTCGTGGCCTGCTGTATGACCAAGGGTTCACCATTGGCGGGGCGCGGTTGCGGCTCTCCAGTGATGAGGTTAAGGATGAGTCTAGCCAGTACAAGCAGCTGATTCGGCAGATGATTGTTGAGTTGGAGGATGTGCTGGTGGTGTTGAAGAAGTGAGCGTGGGCTTTTCTGATGAGTGGAAAATTTTTTGAGAAAAAGCTTTCATTTATCAGGGGGTTAGGGTACATTCTTCAACGTTCTCGGCAAGATTGAGAACATGCTTCAAGCCCAGTCGGGGCGTAGCGCAGCCCGGTAGCGCACTTGCATGGGGTGCAAGGGGTCGAGTGTTCGAATCACTCCGTCCCGACCAAATAACTCCAAAGAATCCAGTCACTTAGCGGTGGCTGGATTTTTTTATGCCTGTCCGGTTCTCCTTGGTTAGCAAATTTGCCCCACTTTTTGCCCCACCGAATTTCAACTGCCGTTAGTCAAGAATTCAGAAGCAGTAGGACCTTGGGCATTTGCATCCGCTCATGCGAAATCGGGATTATCGGCGCAGAACATGACGTGTTGGAATTCGTGTAGCAGGGCGAAGGCCAAGGCGAGCGCAACAAGGTCGAATGCCGTCATGTGCTGAATGTTGCCCAGGCCATCACGGTCGGCGCTCGGCAGGGGGATGTCCACCGGCCAGGAGACGTCTGAGGTCTGTTCGGCTGTGATGAGCGACTGGGCGGCGGCGATGCGCTGTTTGTAGTCGAATTCATATTGGCCGCGTTCTTCATCGACACTGAGGGCTTGGTCGAGAGGTAACCCACTGGATGTCGCGACAACTAAGGCTGGTGCGTACACTTCGATCGCTCGCCACGAGTTGAAGCCAAGCAGCCAGAACAAATCGATCGTCTTAGTGTCGAACTGGATTCGTTTCCCGTTGGCGTTCATTGTCACGCCCTTTCTACTTGGCGCGACCTCGACGGCATGGCCGTATTGGCTCCAAAGACCGCTGATTTCTTCGGCTCGCTCGGGCACGGCGCCGCGGAGGAGATGTAGGATGAGCGTCCGATCAGATGGCTCATTCGTCATTGTCGTTGTCTATTCTGTGCTCGTGGGGGCTGGTGGTTGGCGACGGTCACGCGGCTTGCTCGTCACAGCGGGTTTGCCGTCCATCTGTAGATGAGTGATCGATGAGATGACTGAGTTCGCCCAAATCGTGCTGCATTCGATGTCGCCATCGCGTTCAAACCAGTGGGTCGCGCCGGGGATGAGATCAAACGGGATGGGATGTGTTGCCAATGGGTTGTGAAACACTTCAAGTTCCTGACACCAAGCTTCGCCCCACGGCCAGAGTGCTTGGTATTCGGCACTGTCTACGGCAAGGTTGAAATCGATAGGCTCTAATGCGCCCGGAGTTCGGTCGAAGAGAATGCCGCGTCTGATCATCATCAGCCCGGGCGGTCGCCATCCTGCCAAGAAACCCATGCGGTTGAATTTGGCGAGCGTTGCAGAATTACTGAAGATCACGGCCGAGAGGTGTGCGAAATTTGGATCGCGGAAGAGCCCAGCAGGAATGCTGTGTTGGCCCGTCAGATTTGCGATCGGCACTCCAATCGCGCGACGATCAGTGCCATTTCCGGTGACGTCCGCGCGTAAGCCGTAAAGGTAGGTGGGAAGAGCCTCGCGGCTCCAAACCATGGAGCCGAAATCATGGAAGTCGGCGATCGCTAAGGCGAACGGCTGTCCTTTTACATGGTCCAGTTCATGGTAGTTGCGCTGGAGCTTGCCGCGCAGTGTCTTTGCGAATCGTTCCGCCGGGTTGCCTGTCAGCCGTTCAATGCGATCCTTTGGGGCATGAACCCATTTTCCGATGCCGCCGGTACGTGGCTGTATGGAGTTTGCTGTAACTGCCTCAATCCAGCATGCGTTACCTTCCTTCTCGATCAAGAAGTCGGGAGAGGCATGGTCTTGTCGGACGCTTAAACCCTGCTCACGAAAGCTGCTGAAAAGGTAGAGCTCGAACAGACGGGCCGCGAAGTTGTTGGTTTGAAAATCCGAGACGAAATTGGCGTCGGGGTTGGGAAGCGCGAGGTAGCATTCTCCGACCGCCATGAGCGCCGGCAGATGGTTGACCGTGTTTGTCAGCAGCTGGAACTCTGGAGAAGTGCCACGTGGCCCCGGCTTCAGCAAATGCGCGCGACGTCTGACTCCTGGCGGTAATGGTTCCGGTGGATCACTGGCACGCATAGCTACGGTGAGTCGCTTAAGTGCAGCCTCGGGTGTGGAGTAGGGCCCGCTTTCATCTACTTTGACCCAACAGTGGTCGATGCGGCGGCGCATGGCCAGATATGTGAAAGCTCCTGTGTCCGGATCAAGAAGAATGCAGCCAGTTACACCGCCAGTTGCGGCCTGATAGGCACTGAAAATATGTGCGGGGTCGAAATTGGGGCCGTGTTTGAGCGACAGGGCATAGAGCTCGAATTGGCGCTGGCTGATTAAGGTGAAAAGTCGAGTTTCGCCGCTTGCGGACATGGTCGGCCTCTTAGCCCTGGATGTAGCAGATGCGCAAATTTAAGTTCCTCTTCACATTGACTCCGTTGCGGCAAGGATGTCAGTGGACTTTCAGTTGTCGATCTGGCGGATGGTCACGAACTCACGGTCGCAGACGCCCAATTCACGTTCAATGGCGCCTATGTCGCCTGCATGCGGCCGTTTGGTAGAAGAGTTTGGTTAATCCTTGATCCTATGCATAGGGCAGTTGCTGCTGGTATGGCAGAGTAATAGCCCGCCTTGGTGGCGGCAATCTACCAAGCGATGTGTTCACCTTCACACCGGCAGTTACCAGCACAAATCATAGGAGTGGCCTCTCTTGTTCGTTCGCCCTGATCAGTACCAGTCAGTAGTAGCCACGGTAGTCGCCGAAGAGCCGCGCTTGGACGTCGCGGTAGCCTTCTGGGGAGAAGGCGCCGATGTGCACATCCACCCTGAGATCTCCAAGCCCATCCGGATGATCGTTAACTTGCGCAGCGGGGGTACGAACCCTTGGATGATCAAGGGCCTGATAAAAAAGGCGAAGAAGAATCCTCAGATCGAGATTCAACAGTGCGACCGCCTGCACGCCAAGGTGATCGTAGGTGAAGCGAACCTGGTTGTAGGCAGTGCCAATCTCAGCCGAAATGGCCTTGGTTTGGAAGGGCAGGAGCTCGCTCACTGGCTGGAGGCGGGGATCCACACAACCACGACTGATGAAGTGCGTGCTGCTCAACAATGGTTCGAGCAGCTCTGGACATCAGCTGAGACTCGGGTCATCACCGACGATGACCTCAAAGCTGCCATCGTTGCCTATAACCGCAATCGGAACGCAAGACCTGACTACTCGCCTAAGGGGCCATTCACGTTTGCCAAATATCTGCCGCACGAACTCGAGGTGCGCGATGCCTATGCACTGATTTACAACTCTCGCCCCTGCGAAGAGGCCGATGAGGCCGGTGATCGTTACCACGAGCAGATTGTCGCAGAGCAGGGGGGCGAGAAAGGTCGTAGACCCAGCAAGCACTGGAATTTTGAATCCTGGCCCAATGCTCTCGACACTACGGGGAAGTACGAGTACCTATGCCTTTTCCTTGAGAGTGACGGGGAGCTAGTGGTTGATGGAGTGTGCAGGATGACCGGCCTGCGAATTCCATTTGAGTACGGTGAGGAGGGTGGTGAAGGGTGGGTCGACTTGGCTAGGCCAACATCAACCTTAATGGGACATAGCCTGAAGCGGGCTCAGCGTGAGGCGCTCGCGCTCGAACTGGGGCCCAGCATCAGCGATATTTGGGAAGAGGCTGAAATACTCGAGGAGGGTGCGCGCAGAATTCACCTGAGCGAGATTGCACGGATCCTGGCACGGCACACCGCCCAATGACTCCATTTACCCGAACCAGGCCCGCCATCTTGTATCATGCCGGGTTCGATTGAGCCTGGCCCGTCCCCACATGACCATTGCCCCACTTGACCGCCTCATAACGACCGGCACTGCTGTTGATGAAGCTAGAGATGCTCTGCCGCTGAGCAGCCTGCTTAGCGAGCCATTCATTGTGCTCCTCGGTGCCCCTGGTATGGGCAAGTCCGTGGCGCTCAGCCAGCTGGCCCAGCTGGAGGGGGAAACCTGCCACCCAGCATTCGCCGTGGTTGAGCAGCAATTTACACCCGGTTCGACAATCTATATCGATGCGCTTGATGAGATTCCAGTGGACGAGGCCAGGAGCATCGCAAGGGCATTACAGCGCACTCCGGACGTCAGGTGGCGGGTAAGTTGCAGGGCTGAAAGCTGGAATGAAGGCGGGCGCCTCAGTCAGGCTTTCGGTGATAAGGGGGCTTCAACTGGTGTAGCCCCTGCAGTTGCCCAATTGCTTCCTTTAACGGAGCAAGAGGCAGTCAGAGTGCTTCAAGCGTTCGGCTGCGCTGATCCGGCAGCACTCCTCGCCAAGCTGGAGGTGATACGTTCGACGGCCTTCGCGATGACGCCTCTGGGTTTGAAATTCCTTACAAAGGCCAACATAGAGTCACCCAGCGAGTTGACGCGATTCGAGCTCTATCAGTCCGGCGTTGAGCACCTAGCGTTTGAGCACAACAATACCAAACAGGAAGATGGCCTGCGTGCCACCCTCTCGATGGAGGCCAGGCTCGACATTGCCGGCCGCGTCGGCCTGGCACTGCTGTTGTCAGGCAAACATCGGATCAAACTTTCCGTTTTTACAGATGACACCGCAGTCACTTGTGACGACTTGAGGCTTGACCGCACTGCATTGACAGCAGTGTTGGATAGCGCGTTGTTTATCAAGACCGGGGACGTCTTCCAGCCGCTTCACCGCAGCATTCAGGAATTCCTCGCCGGACGCTTTCTCGCAAGGCTTGTCACTAACGGGACTGGCAATTCTAAGCTCCTGGCTGAACGCGCGCTGGCGCTCATCGTGTCTGCAGATGGCCTACCTGCTGACGGAATGCGGCCCCTCTACGCATGGTATGCAGGTCACCTGGTCAGCTTCGGACGCCCAGATGAAGCGATGAGACTGGCACAACTAGACCCGGATTCATTGCTTCTACACGGGGACACGGCAAAATTGCCTGTCGAGGCGAGGTTAACGGTTCTCAGGGACGTGGGTTCTAGAGACCCATTCTTCCGGTGGGCGCCTAATCAGTGGGCACCAGCAGAGATCACGACGGTGGGCCTCATCACTGACGACATGCTTAGCCAGGTGATAGGGATGCTGGCCGGCGAGACGTCAGGATACCGCATCAATATGCTTTTGGAGGCGCTGTCTGTAGGTAAGCCTCATGCCACAGCAGCTGATGCCTGCTGGAGCATGGTAGAGAGTCAATCCGGGGTTGAGTGGTGCCGTCGCGCAGCGGTCAAAGCCTGGCTCCACTGTGCCCAGCCCAACATTGAAGCGATTTGGGCGAAAATTAATTACCTCTGCCATATGGCGGAGCATGCTTACGGCAACCTGCGCTCGATGGCCCAGCTGTTCTGCGCTATCCCGTCAGAGCACTTGGACGTGACCGATGTGGATCGGCTTCTGAAAATGCTGATGGCGGTGCACAGCGCTCTCTATGACACATCGAAAAAGGTGGGTGGCCCGACCCCCACTATCACCTACGCTCTACGAGATGCTGCATGGCATGTAGCACCTAGATCATGGCGCGATTTGATTACTGAAGACCCGAAAAAATGGCGAGTTGCTAGAGGTAAGGGGTCGATACAGCAAGCTTTTGCCTCGCACCTCGGCATTGCCGCTGTTATGCAGTTTGAGCCAACTGCTCAAGAATTCACCTGCCTGTTGATCGCAACAGGTTTGATTGTTGGTGATGACTCCTCCTTCAGCCGTGCCGCGCGGGAGTACATTGAATCGCGGGGTGTGGCTGATGACCTAGTGGCTGAAATCGCCGCTGTTACTGACCTTGAGATTGCTGATTGTGGCTCGATTGGCATGGGGTTGCGGATCCTCGGCATTTCACCCTCTGCAGCGTCGGTAAGCTTGCTCCTGAATTCAAGTCAGCTACTGGCCAAGACAGAGGGCTCTTATGTTGGACGGCAGGTGGTGGCTTGGGCTCTGCGGCAGGGTGAGGCAACGCCTGACTGGTTACCAGCCTTGCTTACGGCCCGCCTAGACCGAGAAGTGGTATCTACGGTCGGGGCCGCTATCACTGCGCATGAGGTGGAGCTTTCGATCCTGCAAGCACGTGCAGTTGATAGTGTGGAGGCCCAGCTACAACGAAGAATCAAGGCTTGCCAGACAGCTGAAACAATTACCGATGAGCAATTAAGCGAGCTCTTCTATTGGGGGGCAGAGATTTATGCTGGAAATACGCCCCTGCCTCTTCTGGCTTGCAACGGAACAGAAGCGCTGAATGAAGCCTTCGGCGAGACTCTTGCTGGCGTATTAGCCGACGGGATTGTCGAGGATCGGTGTCCTCCTGCACGCGTTCAACTCGCAGCTCAGGCATCATTGCGAATTGATAAGGGCCTTGACCTCATTGGGTTGTCGACCGCTGAAATCATCAGGGTGTACTTGTCTGCCGAGTACCTCAGAAGCTCATACCTCAGAGATAGGCTAGAGAACCAATGCATCTCTTTGCTTGAAAGCGCTTTCCGCACAGAGCCAGAAATGCTCGCTCAGCTCTCCCGTGCAAACGACGGATCTTGGCGCACCCTATTGAAAAGGCTCGGGGAGAAGCCGCGAGCTGGTGATTTGCAGGCGTGGGCCGTAAAAACACTTGTACTGCAACCAGACATGGTCGACAGAGGCTTGCTGGACGCGGCACAAAACCTAGCCTGGCTGAACCTTGACCATGGTGAGCTAGTCTCCGTCGCTCGAACCTTCATTGACCGCTTGGTGGAGCAGTGCAAACAGGAGCCTGAGGGTAGGCTCTATTCCACCATCATCTCGGATCGACTTCAGTGGGCATACTTCGGTGTTTGCATTGAGCCGGGCTTGTTCAGTGATGACTTCACCCGAGCATTGGAGGTGGCCGATGACCATACGATCCACCGTTTGATCGTCGACGACTACCCTCTTAAAGGCTTCAGTACTGAGCCTTCTACTACGATCAGCATCAGCACCCTCTTGATGCAGTTTTTCATCGCCCGATCGCCTTCAATGGAAGGGCACTACGATCGTATTAGGGTCGACACCGCAAAGGTGATGAAGTCGATCAGGCTGTCGGGTGAGAGACTGGCGGAAAGTGCCCTCAAGTCGCTGGTTGCCGCTGCGGAGGGAACAGCTTGGGAGCTGCTGCTCAGGCATGACCTCGAGGTCTATCGCCGCGATGCACGGGCTCTGGATTATTCGTTGATTACCCCGGCTGACTTAGCCAAGGTGATTGACAGCAAAGGCCCCATCAGTGTCCGTGATCTGCGAGCTCTGACCCTTATGGAGCTGCGCAAAATTGCAGCAGAAATCCAGTCTTCGCCACTGAACATCTGGAGCCTTTATTGGAATGAAGGTGTGCCTAAGCCAGAGAACGATTGCCGCGATATTTTAGCCGACAAACTTCGTGATCGACTGAGGGTTTATGGTGACTTCGAGGTATCTCCAGAGGTGGCCTCAGCAGGAGGGACTCGGGCTGATATGGTGGTCACGCACGGGACCTTGTCTCTACCGTTCGAGGCAAAGCGTTCAGGCCACAGTCACCTTTGGTATGGGCATAGCGGTCAGCTTCAAACCTATACACAGGCGCCGAGCACTGAAGGGCAGGGGATCTACATTGTCTTTTGGTTCGGGAAAGGCCTGAAGATCCCGGCACCGCCGGAGGGCACCACGCCTGACACACCTGATGCACTCAAGGTCGCACTTGAGGGGCAGTTGCCGGCAGAGCTAAGGGCCATAACATCTGTTGTTGTCCTGGACCTTACTGACGCAGGCGCCGCTGCGAAAGTACGGAAAGAGTCCGGTTATGAGCAGGGAAAAGCGGACAAACGAGAGAGCCGCGCGAGCAGCAGAGCCAAAAAATAGGGTTTGGATAAGCCCGCCATAAAAGGCGAGCTGGTTCTAGGGCGGTTGCCGTAGCGATTGCTTACTGGGTGTCCTGTCTTCTCGGCCAGTCCAGCGGGATAAGCGCATCGCCCGAAATCTTGTTCCAACGCTTACGAGTGGCAGCTACATACCGTGGATCATCACCGAAATACGCATGCTCAATCAGCAACACCTGCAGTCCCTCTTGCGCAGATGTTGTATTGAACAGGAAGTCCAGGTGTTTACGCATGGCCGAAACTTCCTCGTTTTCACCGATGTCCGACTCGTCATCGCCACGTTGCGGATAGTAGGGTCGGCTGATCTGGTCGAAAGCGAGGAACCCTGGAACCGGTGCATTCACCTTGGCCAGGTACTTCTGAAGCGCGAACGACAAGGCAATGTGGATGGCCAAGTAGTTCTCATCCGAGCCCGCATCCGGGAGCCTCAAAACCGCACCGGAATTCTGCTCGATGATCGCGATATCAGGTGGTTTTGCGGAAAACTCCAGCTCGGCACCGATACAAGGTTGGACAGTGGGTAAATCTGCGAACGCTTCGGAGAGATACTGAGAAATCTTGCGCTCCGCACGCGATAGTAGAATCTGTTTGGCGTCACTGTCGACAAGGGCTTCCAAGCCCTGGATCTGCTCACGCAAGACGTCCAAGTCGGGGCCTGGCAACGGCGTCGTAGGGTTCATTTCCAGAAACTGATGAACTTTGCCCAACAGCAATGTGCGGTGCTGAGCGGCGGTTTCGAACTGCCTGGCCTCCTCACTTTGTCGAACCCATGTCTTGATACGCTCATCGATACCGTTGAGCGTCAGATTCAGACGAGAAAGTTCCAGCTGCAGGGAGTCCTCGTGCTCTACGAAACGTGGTCGCACATTTTCAACGGCCACGGTTTCAGAACGAATGATGCTCATGGAGCGGTGGATGGCCTCGGCGATCTCGATGCCACGCTCGCTAGGCGTATCACACAGCGGGCAGGCAGTCGCCGCCGGCTGAAGGTGCTCGGCGATCTTCAGCTTTTCGTACTGCCGTCGCACGGAACCTTCGAACGCAGTAATGTCCTGCAGCGTCTTGCGGGTCGCGCGGGACTTTCGGCGCACATTCTCAATGTCGGTGAGTAGGCTGCGGCGCTGCGCATGAAGATTCGCCAGCTCACTTTCCTCAGGGTTCTTACCGGCGCTTGGCTTAGCTTGCTTAACAACAGTCAAGACACCCTGGAGATCAGCCTCAGATGCAGAGTCTGATGGTACATCGCACAAGCCAATACGGTGAGCGTCCATCAACAGACGCATGGCGAATTTCTTGTAGTCACTGCCCGCCGCCTGACGTGTTTTCAGCTTGCGCTCTTCGCCCTCAAGCTTCTTGCGAAGGTCACGCAGGCGCCGCTCTTGCAGCACAGTGTCTTCGTTTACCACGCCCAAAAAGTACGGCATGGTTTCGATGATGGCCGGCGCTTCATCAGCCTGGTCAAGACCATGAAGCAGCGCTGTTTCATTGTAGATCACGTCCTTGGGAACAAACATGTAAGCCGTGGCGTGACGCAGCGTCGGGCGCCATTTGCGCGCTGTGGTGTCTTCAGGGGTTTCCTGTACTGAACTGATGCCAAATGCGCGCTCAATATAGGCTTTACCCGCAAGCAAAGTAGTAGCGCCTTGAAACTCTTCCACAGAGCTCGGGATGGGAAGATCGCGGCCATTGCTCACAAACATCCGAGTACTTGTACCTTGACCCACAGGTGGAACGAGACGACCAGTGATCATCTGCGCGTCACCCAACACCCATTTAATCCCCACCGCCAAACTGTGCCTTCTGACATGTGCGGCCAGCTCACATTGGCGCGACCCGAGGCAATAATCGATGGCCTTGATCAGGGTCGACTTACCGGTACCAGACGCACCGGTGATGATGTTCACCTCTCCTGGCTTCAGGTCGAGAATTCGAACCCTTCCGCCTTCGCCGATAAAGAAGATGTCAGAAATATTCCAGCGACTCATAGCTCCAGGCCCATCATGTCGAATGCCGTCCTTGTGGATCCTGCCAAAGCCAGCCAGCAGCCTAGGCGATCAATGTTCTTAAAAATTATCTGAGTCTCTTCGCTGAACTGCTTCGCGAACTGCTTCGGCAAAGGTGATCCGCCAGCAACCAAACGACCTTCTGTATTGAGCGTCAGCAGTCGGCTGAAGCAGGCAAATCGGATAGCCTCGGTGACAATGTCCAGCGACCCATTCACACGATCTGCCAGGCGGATCTGAATGGCGGGGCTTCGTCGTAGCCATTCCAGCAGGCCGGTACGCCGGTCTGTGCGATCGAACGACGATGAGAGGTCTCCCGACAGCGCCAGCGGCAGAGCGGCGTAGCAGAGCGAGATGTCCGGACTGACATCGTTACGGCTTCGGTAGGCCTCAACGAAGGTGGCCAGAAGCGCAGCACAGTAGCCAGGGTTCGTTTCGGCATAGATATCATGTGCGATCACCATGCTTTATTTCCCCAAACGTTTTCGGTAGTCAGCGTGCCAACCCACCATTAGATCGATCGCAAGCACTTGATAGGTTCCACGGACGTAGTAGTGCCCATTCCAGCTTCGAGAAATCGGTTCTACTTGAATGGGTGCGTCCTTGTGCGACCAGCGCAACAGTTCCAGGCCCTTCGCTTCGATCTCACCTTCATTGAGACCTTCGCAATGTTCAGCCATTTCCAAATGTCGATCTGACCATTGTTCGGTCAGTTTGGAGTCGTAGCTCGCGATCTTCGAGCGCATGCTGGGGTTATCTACGATCCATTTCGCGCGTTGCATCTTTGCCCGCCACTCCTCTCGAACAGCTTTCTGGACATCAGAAGGCTTACCGCCAACCAGTTCGATCTGGCGATACAGCATGCCGTCCGCTTGATAATCCTCCGGATGGGCCACCGAGTCGAAATCGGCAATCAGCTCCTCATCCTCCAGTTGTGCGATGATCGAAGAGATGCAGTGCTCCATCTCACTGCGCTGAATGACACGCTCACGTTTGCCGCACAGCGTGTAAACGACCTGCTGATCCCACCATGCCAGCAGGTGCTCGGCGACCTGGGCACGTTGCGCCTTGGGAATGATGTGGAGTCGCTTTGTAACCTCGGTCGGGATTTGCCCGATGGTGACGCTTTCCTGTTGAATGCGGATGCGCTTTAGGAAACTCAGGCGGGCAGTAGCATTCATCTTAAGGAATGCTTCGCAACCCGCAGCTCGGGCTGCATGCGGCATCTTGTTGCCAGCCGCTTTTGCAGCGGCCCGTTCCTCGACCACTCGGCTCGCTTCATCATTCATCGCTTTGAGTAGCGCTTGCCGACTTTTGTCTGGATCGCACAGCGCAATCAAAGGCGAGTCGCTCGGCACTTTTCCTACCGCTACGAGGTGGAAAGTAGTGTCGGCGAGCGATACCAACGGTAAGGCGTCGATCCAAACGCGCACCGTTTTCCATAGCGCTACACAGGCCAGTGTGACAGGCGGCGGACTGGCCTGCACTGAGTGCTTAAGCTGATAAAGCAGCTTGCCGCCATTCGCAGTGATCTCAACATCGTCGAGTCGCTCGATGGCCACAGCGGCATCATCAGCGAACTGAGAAATCAACGTGAGCAAGGCAAACTGGCTCTGGTAATAAAATCCCAACGCGGATGCCGTTGCTTCATGAACCGCGTTCGAGTCCGTGCTTTCCATCCCTTACAGCGCCTCCGACTGCAGCATGTGATCCATTTCGGCGCAAAATGATAACAGAGTGCCATTACAGGGTGGGAGGCTATGCAGCAGACGCTCGATATGAATTGAAGCCGCTTATCTGACCAGTATCAGATATGGGTTATCCGCTGGCGGATGCGCGATAATATCCGTACAGCTGTGTAGTAGATAGCCATTCAGAACGCTCGTTCTGCGAGGGCCTCTCACCGCGCACGTCCATATATTTTGCCCATTAGCTCGTTTCTGATGAATACCCAGCCTCTCAAAGTGACGTTGAATGTGGCGCCAAGGTGCGGTCTCATCGTCCGTTTCCGCCTGCTCCGGATGCTCCGCGGCGTAGCGTTGGAAAATGCCCGGCGTGACCAGGAAAAAAGTACCCTCCACGGTGTGGACTTTGGCCTTGCTGTCGTTAATCACCAATCGATGACTGCGCAGACCGTCGCGCAGCCACTCTAGAAAGGCCAGTCCGATGGTATCCTGGGGCGGCGCTGCGGACCGCTCGCCTCTAGTGCTTGAGTTTGTCTCAGGCTGACGCGGCTCCTCCAACATATCCATCAGATCGTCGAGGTAATCGAAATCCTGACTCTTGGGAGCGGCGGCCGGCCGCGTCTTATCTGCGGCAGTTTGCGGCCCAGCTGTACTCGATTCGCTGGTTTCACTAGTTGGCAGGGGGGCGACCGTCATCGGTTCAATCGTGCCGCTAAAGTAGTCTGGTCGGCGCTCATCGGCCCAGATCAGACTCGGCTGCAGGCGAAGGAAGGTGAAACGATGCTGCCAGTCACCTTCCGTGACAGTGGCGTTCCAAACCGCTTTGCTTTCCGGTGTCGCTTCCACTAATCCATGTGACTGCAGCTCATCGAACAAGGCGATGTTGGAGGTGGGGATACCGTCCACAGCCTGGGCCAGTAGATGTGCGCGCAGTTTGTCAGTCGTGGTCTTGCTGACCAGCCATAGGTGGTCTTCGGTGAGCCAGCCGGCCGCGCCGGGCTGGTTGAGCTTGAACTCGTTCTTCACCAGATGGCGCAGTCCCATTAGCAAGTGGTGCTGCAGGGAGTGCTTGGGCGCCTGCAAAGCCTTCGCAGGATTGCCACCGATGTTTTGCGCGGTGGAGACACGGTCAGCCTGCAGCACCAATTCCCCGAGTGTCCCAGCGTGCTCGTAGTGGTCGGCGAGCAGAAACAGCAATTGACTCCACAATTCGGGGTAATCGCTGAGCCAGTCGAGCAGGGCGGGCGATAGGATCTGCGTATAGAGCAACCCCGCCGCAGCGCCGTGCAGCTTGTAATCGCGGCCTGGGTGGTAGCGGAAACGGTAGGGCTGGTTCAGTGGGCCGTGCCAGGGGTGCCAGCGTTCGGCATTCTGATACTCGACCTGCAGGTCTACGGCGATTTTGCCGATGTCATGGAGCAGGGCACCGTACGCGATCGCGGCACTCCACGCGTCGGCCTGTGCGGCCTGGTCTTCCGGTGCTGCGCCACTGGGGAGGAGGTAGGACTGTCGTAGTTTCAGGCTGCACGCCACCAGCTCCAACCCGTGATCGAGCATGCCCCCGGGATAGGCGTGATGATGGCTTTCGCTCGCCGGGAGTTGCTGTACGAAGCTGGCGTAGCGGCGGATGGGCTCGAGGTAGAGCCGCTCAAACTGCGCTTCGGAGAGGGCCGTGTACTGCCAGATGCGTTCGAGCAGCTTTCTCCGGTGATCGGCGGCGAGCAGAGATTCGGCCGACTGGGGGAGCAGGAAGCCCTCGGCGATGGGAGTGGGAGTGAGCTCTGCCGGCTCGCTTTTTCGAATTTTCAACCACCAACGTTTCATCGCATGACCTGCTGTTCGTTCGGGAGGTCCTTTTGCCTTTTCGGATAAGCCTCTTACCCTTGCATCCCCTTCCATTGCCACCGTTACCCTTTACCGCCTTGACCTTTTTCGCGCGTGCGATAATTTGAAGCCAAGTCCATCGGGATCGGTGGTCGATCGGAATAGCGGTCCCTTTGTTCAGGGCGTAGACTGCCCGGCATCATTGCAAGAGCAGGGGCGCGGATGACGTTGAGTGATGCGGTATTGGTCGTGTTATTGGCCGATCGGATTCATGGCACGGATACGGCCATCCGATCTGCAGCCAAGCGCTGTGTGAAAAAGCTGCCCCGCAGCCAGCGCGATATCGTGTTCAAGATTGGGAACAGCGCAAACCCGCGTCAACTTGTGGCGCACCTGTGTCAGCACTTGTCTGATTGAGTTACCAGGCGAGGTCGTTTTAACCGGCACCTCGCAAGAGCGCGTACGCTTTAAGTAAACCCTCGGCTAAATCCGCAGTCTCATTTATTATCCCAGCACTTGTCCCACGTCTAGGAATAGCATTCATGTCCAAACTTGCCGAGTTCAAAGCACTGGAAGCGCAACTGGCCGCGCAGCTGCAACAGCTGGATGCCATGAAAAACGACTCCGGTTTGAAGCAGGAAATCGAGTTTGAACAGAAACTCAAAGCGTTGCTGGAACAGTACGGCATGGGCCTGCGCCAGGTGATCAGCATTCTGGATCCGGCCAAGGGCCTGAGCGTACCGACCGCGAGTGCGTCCAGCAGCAGCCAGCGCAAGCCGCGCGAAGTCAAACGCTACAAGCATCCACAGAGCGGTGAGGTTGTGGAAACCAAGGGCGGCAACCACAAGATCCTCAAACAGTGGAAGCAGGAGCACGGCTCGGATACCGTTGAGAGCTGGCTGCAGTAATACTGACTTTCTGACAGCGGCAAAAGTCGCGCTGCAGATAAAATAAAGGCCCCGCATAGGGGCCTTTTGCTAGGTGAGTGGAATCACGCGGTGAGTCGAGCTGGCGTATCCGTGGCTTGATCAGACTGCAAGGCCAACAGGTACTTAGAGGCTTCCCGGGCCTGACCACTGGCGCGGAAAATGGCTCGTTTGTCTTCCTTGAGTATTTTTAGCCAGGACGCCAGGTATTCCTCGTGCCGCAACTCACCCGTGGTACCGGTGAGTGCGCAGAGAAAGGCGGCGCCCATTTCTGCGACCAGTTCCTCAAAGGCATAGGCCGTGGAGCCGAATGCATGCCCGCCGGTGATACCTTCACGGTTCAGACGCGAGCGGTGGCCAGACCAGTGTGTCAGCTCATGCAGCGCCGTTGCGTAGTAGCTACCGACGTCTTCGAACTGTGCCTTCGTAGGTAGTTGGATCAGATCACGGATCGGCTGATAGAACGCGTCATCGCTGTAGCGATGCTCGATGCGCGCACCGCTGGCGACCAGCAGTTGCTCGGCCGGTTCATGATCGATGAAGGTCGCCGGCTCAGTGTGCTCGGTGGAGGCTGGCTCCTCGTCAGGCAAGCCTTCGGTCTGCTCGATGTTGAACAGGCAGTGCGTGCGCAGGATCGCGAACTGCACCAATTTGATGTTGCCCTGTTCATCGCGAACGACCTGGCCGTCCTCGTCATGCGCCTCCTTGCTCATCGGTTTGTATAGCACCGCGAGGGTGGATTGCTCGCCCTTGCGCACATGGCCTCCAGCCTTGCGTGCCTGATTGAAGGTCAGCCAGCGATCCTGGGTGAACCCTCGCAGGCGGGCCTCAGCCCACAAGAGTGGAACGTTGATGCCGGCGTAGGGCCGCCGGGTGATGGCGTTGATGGGAAAAGGGCCGTCAGCGCTGGAGCCGTTTGTGGTCCAGGGTTTGATCCAGGGGATCACGCCCTGGCTCAGGGCGCTGACGATCTTGTTGGTGACGTCCAGGTGGATATCAGACATGGCGTTCTCCGGTTGTGAAGGGGGAACGCCACCCCATCCGGGATGGTATTCCCGGTTAGGGTAGGGGAAGAGGAGGTGCTGGTCGTGTCAGAGGACTGTGAGATCCACCGAATGCTCAGCTGGCAAGCGGATGTGCAGGAAAGAAGGGGCGCTACGTGGCGTGATGTGGGCCAACTGCAACAGCGAAAGTTGTTCGGCCGCAGATGGCGCGCCGTCCTGTGGCAGCTGAATGTGCAGATCAGTTGGGTAGGTTGACGAATGAGTCGCAGCCGCCAGGCCACTAGTGAGCAGGATGGCCAGGCGTCGGGTTACCTGTTCTGTAGAGACATTTCCTGGGCCAGGCTTCATGAGTTGATGCCATACGCCAGGGCTGAGTACGACGGCCGTGGAGAGGCTGCAGTGGCTTGACATGAGAAACTCCTGAGTAGATCACGCGAGCACCTCAGTCGAGGTGTCGCGGGGCATAGTCGCTGTAAATATCGCAGCGACCTGGGAGTGCCTAAGCAGTAAAAAACCTGTGTTGAGCGGTGGTCAATGGCCACTCAGGAACATCGCAAATACGCCTATCCAGAGCGTTCCAAGGAACGCCGGGCGCTTCAGCTTTCTGATCAATGGCGACCTCGGGTAGAATCGAATGCAGCCGGAAAGACGCTTCCAGAGGCCCGGATGCGAGCCCTCTGGAAGCATGTGTGACTTAGGTCAGGTGGTTAAGATTTTCCCGTCGGCTCAACCTCGGCGGCCAAGTACAGGTGAGTGGAAGTGGCTTCAACCACCAAAGATCCTGCTGTCCCGCGAAGACTGGCCAGGACAGGATCTTCCATGTCGAAGTACTCAGCGAAATCATCACCGCCGAATTCGTCTTTAGCGCGATTCCACCAAGTGTCGAAGTCGTCGACCTCGGGGTTGCAGCCAATGGCATACGCCACTCGCTTGCGTCCGCTTCCATCGGGTTTGCTCTCGCCGATCTCGGCCATCAGGTAAACGCCGTGATCCTTGACCAGCATCACTTTGCAGCCATTGATACCGGCCTCGGCTAACACCGCGTGAAGTTCAGAGCCTGTGAAGCGCAGCATGATGAAATCCTCCAAAAGGTGCGGAGGAATGACACCCGTGCGGGAGAATTCCCAGCACTGGAATGGTTTGAGTAGATGCGTCGAAGGTGCAGGCTTGGAAGCCTGGGGATTTAGAGGGCGTTCATCACCGTGGGAACGGTGACCATGCGAGCTGCCGAACGCTAATCGCATTTGGGACAACCATCACATATGTGACGTAGCCTCGAAGGTTATGGCTACCTGGGATGCTGGATAACCAGCGATTGCACTTATTCAATATCAGGCAGGTTGGTTGTGGTCAATGGTGGGGCAGATGCAGATTCAGTCGTCGTGTCCGCATTGTTCCATGGCGGTGTTCCAGTCCGCTGCTGAACGATGAGCGGTGCTGTTCGTGGTTCGGAAAGGAGTAGACTTGAATCTTGGATCCAACGGGCTATCTGCCTGTGGGAGGTACAAGATGCGTAGCCAAGTCCGTCCTCATTCATTTTCGGGCCGTATGGGTTCAAGCCTTGGAGCAGCCTGGCGAAATTTGGCCTCCAAGTTAGTTAGCTCTCAGAGCCCGGCCCAAGCTCCATGTAGAAAGTTTTTGGTTATGGCCGCCAGCAAGTTACTTTGCGTGTTTGGTCTTGTTGCTGTCGCTCTTTCTTTTATTCTGCTGATCGTCACCAGTCTGGCATTTGCTCTAGTTCGAAGCTGGTGGGAGAGCGCCGAACCTGTGGCGAGTCGAGAAGAATCAGTCCCAGACTCTCTGGGTGCTGACCTCTATATTGGCGATTATGATAGCAACGGGCATTACATAGGTGACTTTAAGTCACCTGATTGATTTCTTGCCGGCACTCGTCAATTGCGCTGTGCCTTTGCTTGCAGCGTCGGTTGCATTCTTGCCGCCACTTGCCAGCATGCTCTGGATCCCGTTACCCACGGCATAACCTGCCCAGCTCATGGTGCCCACGAACAACGCTGGCAAGACAATGAACATTGCGCCCATGACGTACTCGATCACCTGCGCGGTGACAGTCCCGTCCATGAATCCGGCCGTCGGCAACGACAACAGTGCCTGGTCTGTGACCGACACTTGGTTGTATAGCGTTTCCAGCATGCTCGAATCGACCCAGCGCGCAAGCTCCCACCAGAACGTCAGCATGTGGAGGGTGAACAGTGCGAACGTGATCGTCATGAGCGCCTTCAACTGGTAGGTGCTGATCAGTAGGACCAGTGGCAAGCTGATGATCGTGCCCATGATCAGGAAGGCCTGGACCATGGGTAAGGCTGCACGCAAGGCATTCATCGCCGGGAAATTGCTGAACGAACCCAAGGCCAGGCCGGTGTTGGTGGCGAGGTTGTTGAGCCCTTGCGTCAGTGAACCGCCCCGGGCACTGCTGCCGTAGTCCTGGAAGACCTGCCCAGGTGCCATGCTCAACGATTGCTGGCGTGGGCTTACCAATTCGCGAAGGGTGGCGTCTTCAATCTCAGTAGAAGTGCGCCCGGTCAGCCAGCCTCGCAACTGCGACATCAGCGACGGATCGACCTCGGCCACCAATCGATCGCGCAGTCCGACCGTGGCATCACCCCACCACTGCTTGCAGGTGGGGTAGCCGGCACCGTTGTCGAGCTGGGGTAGGGAGGTATCACGGGCCTCGTCGTATGGCCAATCGACCCTGGGCATTCGCGAGCGATCGGTGTCGTAGTAACCTGGTGTATTCAGCAGGTAAGTCGAGCCAATCCAGGACGCGTCGTAGCTCTGGGATTCGTCCAAATCGGGCCGATTGGTAAAGAGCCTTGAGCGCGAAAAGCCGTAGCAGTCTCGGGTGAAGTCGGCGACCTCCTGCAGCAGTATCTGGTCGTTGATCCGCGAGCTGTCGATCTCCATGCGCATCGCACGGATGTCAGGTGCGCAGGGGATCGATGCGGTCGCGGCGGCGGTGATGCCTTTGCTCATGGCATGCACTAGGAACCACCACACCGGGACATTCGCTGACTTCTCGCCGATGGTGTTGAAGGTCGTGCCCCAGGCCGTGTCTGCGGGCTTCGCCATAGAGACCCCGCAGCGCTGGCTCGCGGCATCGTCGAAGCTCACGGAGGACAGGTTGAGCGGAAAGAACGGCATGCAACCAAACAGTATGACCACGTAACTCATCCACAGCCGGTTCTCGACGCGTGGGATCGACAACAACCCCTTGTTGCCCTCGTCGGCACCCTGTTGGCGGGCCGACAGCCATTCCTGCAGGATGATTGCACCGAAGGGCGCGGCGAACAGCCCGGTGTCTGCCAGCGTGTTCCAGATGCCGTTGTTGATGATCCAGGCCAGCAGCGACAGGTAGTACTCGAGATAGCTGTTGGTGCTCATGTTCATGTCTGCACCTCACACGCGAGACAGTTCGACCAGGATGATCGAGCTGAAGCCGATCAATCCCAGGCGCTTCAGCCGTTGTTGATCTGCAGGCGTGGGCCGCATGCGCAACGCTGCGGCCCAACCGACGAACATCAGGGTGTAGAGGAGGGCGCGCCAGCCCGCGAAGTAGGGGGTTGTCGCTCTTGCTGGTTCAAGCCAATCCAACTGGGCCACCGACAGGTGCAGCGCCATCCAAGCAATCAGCAACATGCCCAGAAGGGCGCCGAGGATCATCAGCACACGTGCGAGCGTGGACCTTACCGAAAACAAGATCATGGCGTGCTCCTCTCCTGTTCGGCCCGGCGCAGTCGGTCCGGCTCCGGATCACGCTGATCGATGCTACGCGAGGCGTCGGCACCGCCGGCGTGGCGATCGAGGACCAGGCTGGCGGTATTGGTGGCCAGCGACTGGCGTACCTGTAGCTCGGTTTGCAGCAGGCGGATCTCGCGCTCCAGCACTTCGACGTTGCTGTTGAGGGCGTTGGTGGCGGGCTGCGCCGAAGCCACGTTGGGCTCGTGGCTGCCGGCAAACAGCGTGCGCTGCAGCAGCATCGCTTTGTAGATCACGCTCGACAGTGCGGTCTCGCTGGCCAGGCGTCGGGCGAGCAGGTTCTGGTCGGGGTCGTCGCGTAACCCCTCGATGACGCCGCGGGAGACCTGCAACAACGGGCTGGAGACCTTGCCCAAATTCTCCGGTGTTGGCTGCTCGACGCCAGAAACCATGCGTTGCAAGCCTTCAAGGTTTTCCGTGTAGGTTTCCTGGATCAGCGGCGACAGGCCGGTGCCTGCGGTTACCCGCAGCGTCTCGCAGTCGTCGCAGGTCTCCACCTCGGTTTCCCCGAGCACACGCGTCGCCCACTCGGAGGCCTCACCAGGACTAGACCACGCCTGGCAGATGGCACCATTCTGGCAACCCGAACCCAGAGCTGAGGTATCCTCGACCGCCCGGTTGTGCAGCAGGTTGTAGCCGGCCTTGACCACATCCGACGTCACTCGGATGGGTTGCTGGCCGTTACCACCGGCTTTCTGCCCGCCGACCCAACTAACGCCGTTGTTGCCGTTATTGGATTCGGTGTCTTTGACTGCCGTCACGGCATCACCACCGGACTGCTCGAGGTTGTGCTGCATTTCCTGGTTCTGCGCCAGCGCGCCCCAGCCGGCCTGGTCGACCTTGTCGGCCATCTTCGCTGCCATCGCCTGGCAGGTGAGCTTGGAGCGGTCGAAGTCGATCCGGCCCTGCAGCACTCCATTGCTGAGCAGCTCATACAGCCCGGGATTGGCCCGCTGGATGATCATCGCCGGCAGCGACATGACGGCCTGCGTGGCGTTCTGGATGACGTTGCCCATGATTTGCTGGAAACCCTGGGTGGCGCCATTGAGCTGGTTCTGCAGGGTGTTCGAGAGGTTCATGTTTCCGCACATCATGTTGGCGCGCCATGAAATGCCCACGCCAAGGCCATTGGGTCGGTAAAGCGAGGAGGGCGCTCCTGCTGCCGAACCACCGCCGATGGTGTACATCACGCGGTCGTCCAGGACCTGGGCCTGGTCACCAAGGTGGTAGCCGTTCTCGGCGGCGTGGCCCACGGCATAGACGAGGAAGCACAGCAAACCGAGCGAGAGGGTCTTCATCATTGGCCTCCGTCAAAATCGATACTGAACAGGAAGGTCTGGCCCATGCGCTGGCAGCAGCGGTAGGGCCGCCACAGCGACCAGGCATAGGCGCCGTCGGAGCTCTGGATCGTTGGGCTGGGGAAGATGGCGCAGGTGTTCTGGATCAACGGGACGAGTAGCTGCCAGCGGTGGTTGTTGACGTTGTTCTCAATCACCGGCTGCGGCGGCCAGTAGCCGGGCGCGGGCATCGGCTGCAGCGGCAGATAGACGTGCGGCTGGCCAACGCGAGTGATGAAGTCGCTGGCGCGCTGAGCCATCACGGCACCGGCCTTGAAATCGTCGGGCTGAACCAGAAAACCGTGGCGTGGGTAGACGCTACCCCACATGTCGCCAAGTGCCTGATTGCCGATCTCGCGCATTCCCGGCACCAGTGCCTGCGGGTAGACGGATTCGGGAATGGCCTGGCGCCACGCCAGCGGGTCGAGCGTACTGAGGTAGTAGGGCGCAAACGGCATGGCCTCGCTAGGGCACGCATAGCCGAACGTGCGCGCCAAGGCCGTCAGGGCAGCCCCGCCGGGGTGCCCGATACCGTCGACATTCTTGAACCGTGGCAGGTTATCGCGCTGCGGCGAAGGCGTGATCAGATTGCCACCGCCTTGCGATGTGGGCGTCGGCGTTGACAGCGCCGACATCTCACTCCAGGGATTACCGCCAGTATCTGCATAGCTCGATACCACTAGCTCGGGAATAAAGTGACGGATCTTCGGTGAGGTTCGTACCGTGCAGCCGAAGGGGGTGCACAGCAGCCAGAAGCAGACTCCGACGATTCGGTACTCCAGGCACTGCAGCGACCCGACGGAGGCAATTATGGCGGGAGTGTTCAGTGCCAAGCACTGTTCGGCTGCCACGAGCGTAACTGTTGCGATTAGGGCACGGCCACGAGCGGTCTTGCTGGGCTTTGGCGATCTGTTTGTAAGGGATGCGGTCACGTTCATAGGGGCGCCCTGCTTTTGGCATTAATTCGCATCCGTGCTACGTGCACCAGCATCTCTGATATATCCAGTGGATACTGGAGGGAAACTGAGACAGGAGTGCTCGGTTTAGTGATTTCTGATAAGACTTGAGTATTTTGGTGGACTTCATCTAACTAGTTTCAGGCTCTTGAGAGAGTAAATTTGCACCCTTCAACGTTAGGTGCAATTTGTATGAAGGTCTCGCGGGCAATATCGAAAAAGCTGTAAATGCGAATCGATTTCATTGGTGGCTGGCGCTTGACTAGGTGGTGGCCATAGGACACTATTGGAGTGAAAAGAATCTCAGAAAATTTATTGTTGAAGATAGAAAGGACGCTCTGTGGATAAGTTGTTACGGTTAATCTTCACTAAGCTTGATAGTAAAAAATGGGTGAATTGTGGTGAGAGGACGCCGAATTCCGTCAGCTGTGTCCATTGCCAACAGTCCCAATACTATAATGGTAATAAAATAAGTTATAGTTGTGTTGAGAAGCGTAAAATATATGCTCTTCGATACCTGCCTGTTCATGAGGCTGAAAATAGGTCTGCTCTAAGGAAGTTGCCAGATGATGTGGTGCAGGAACTTTTGAATTATAATAATATACGCGTTCTCTCATTGGGCGGCGGGCCGGGTAGTGATTTGTATGCTGTGCTAAAGTATCTGTCTGAGAGCGTGAGGGACGGCTATAGGCACAAGGTTAGTATGACGCGGATTGATATCGAGCCGCTATGGGATAAAATGGCCGGCGTGGTTGTTGAAGACGCAGCGGCAGGCTGCGATTTTGAGATTGTTAATAAAGTTATACATGCTGATGTAATGGCAGGTCTGGATTCTGTTAAAGGAAAGGAATACGACTTGGTTATATGCTCGTACTTGATTTCGGAGTTAAGTGGAGTAAATTTCAAGGAATTGGGTGGAAGGTTGAAGAAAATAATGTGGAAGGGAGGGGTCTTGATGATAAATGATAGGCCCCAGGATGAGGTTGATAATAATATTAGAGAGATTTTTGAAGGTGCTGAGATAGAATTGGAAGAGGCATCTAATAATGGCCACGCCAACTATTACTTTGATCAAGATATTGTTGATAAGGTTGGGCCAAAATTTTATATGGGCTCTAATTTTTTTCTGGGGGTTAATAAGTGATAATTAGCGCTAGTCGTAGGACTGATATACCTGCTTTTTACTCTGATTGGTTTATGAATCGGGTGCGCGCAGGGTTTCTATTGACTCGCAATCCTTTTAACTATAATCAAGTTCGACGAATTTCATTGGCCCCGAAAGATGTGGAAGTGATCGTTTTCTGGACTCGCAATCCCTCTAAGTTGATGAGTTTTTTACCAGATCTAGATGCTCTAGGGTTTAGTTACTATTTTCAGTATACGATTACTGGATACCCTAGATCCATTGAGCGGTCTGTGCCGAACCCATACAAGGCTATTGAGCAATTTAAGACTTTGAGCTCGCAGATTGGCTCTCGTAGAGTAGTCTGGCGGTATGATCCGATACTGTTGTCAAATTTTTTGCCAATCGCAGAGCATAAGCGGTTGTTCAAAAAAATTGCTGAAGCGCTTGCAGGTAGTACGTGCCGAGTTGTCATAAGCTTCTCGGATTTTTATAAAAAAACAGAAAAAAATTTGCGACAAGTGAAAGATCTGATTTGTACTGATATTGCGCAGCAGGCGGAAGAGCTGAGCGATTTGTCTCGGTATATGGCGTTAGTCGCTGCTCAGAATGGCATGGAAATATTTACATGTGCGGAAAACGTAGATGTTGATGCGATTTCACATGGGAAATGTATTGATGATAGTCTAATTGAACGGGTTTTTGGGTTGTCGCTAAAATCAGATAAAGATAAAGGGCAGCGCGAAGCTTGCGGTTGTATCAAGAGTGTAGATATAGGGGATTATAATACATGCCTTCATGGGTGCTCATATTGTTATGCTACTTTTAGCAGCGGGCGAGTGTTGGCTAATAGGCGAAATCATGATCCTGAGAGTCCATTTTTGATCGGCGGGACAGATGGTGTTGATCCGGTGTTGCTAGAAGGTATGGATCCCCAAGAATCTTTGTTTTAAGTGTTTTTGGTTTTGTTGGTCTGCAGTGCGTAGTTACGTATCGTGAATTGTTTGAGGCTATGCTGATACAGCTAATTCCTATTTGCAAAATTATATCGTTAAGACATGTGCTGAGTGCTCTAATCCAAGACTATTTAGCTTTGAGCACGGTTGAACGGTCGGTCAAGTGCACGTAATCCCACGTAGTCGATCGATTCCCTCTGCGACCATCAGAGCGGCTTCCAGCTCGGACAGTTGATGCTCTTCCATCAATCGCCAGCGCTGGGCTTTTTCCTCGGGCTCGGTCATGGCCAGAGCGAGGTACAGGCTTGGCGGCACTGCGCGGAACAGCGTTTCCAGGTTCTTCGACAGGACCACGCCCTCGGTGTACTTGCCTGAGGCTTTGCTCGCGGAGAGCAGCAGCGCCTTCTGCGCCGGCGTGAGTTTCTTGAAACGGGCGATTTCCTCGATTTCCGCCGGCGGCATGTTCAGGCAGATCCACCACTCGATCATGTTGAGCATGGTCTGCGCCGCGTCGGGGAAGTCGGCCAGGTTCTGCGTGGCCAGCCAGAACCAGGCGCCCAGCTTGCGCCACATCTTCGTGCCCTTGACCACAAAGGGGGCCAACAGCGGGTTCTTGGTGATGATGTGACCCTCGTCGGTGACCATGATGATTGGCCGGCCGAGGTACTGATCGCGCTCGGCGAGGTTGTTCACCGTGTTCATCAGGCTGATGTAGCTGATCGACATCTGCGCTTCATAACCCTCGCGGGCGTAGGTGGCGAGGTCGACGATCGTCACGTCGCTCTCCGGCCAGGGCGTGCCGGGCCGGTCAAACAGGGCGCCCTCAAAACCCTGGCAGAACAGGTCGATGGACTCGGCCATCTCCTGGGCGCGCTCCCGGCGTTTATCAGGCAAATGGGCGTCGCTGGCGACCTGCCGCAGGGCATCGCGGACATGACGCGTGAGTACCTGTTGGTCGGTCGCGGCGCAGTGCTGGGCGGCATCGAGGATGCACTCGCGGATCAGGCTGCGATCCGCGCGGGTCAGGCGTGCCTCTTCCTTCGCTTCACCGCCGGTGATCATCAGCCGTGCGGTGATCTCCAATTCGCCCAGCACATCGCGCTGCTCATCACTGTCCGGCGCCGTTTCCTCCAGGTCTTCGATCGACAGGCTGGCCACCTGGTCCGGGTGCTCGATTAGCCGCCGGGCATGGGCGAACGGCGCCAGGCTTACATCACTGCCTGGTTTGAGCTGCACCTTGTTGACGGACAGCCCGAGCGTGGCGAAGTAATCACCCTGCAGGCCAAAAGAGTTGCCCGCTTCAACGATGAATAGCCTCGGCCGGTACACGGCCATGACCTGCATCAGGATCGAGACCAGGGTGGCCGATTTGCCGGCGCCGGTCGGACCGAACAACAGCAGGTGGCCATTCATCGAGCGGTCGAAACGTGACAACGGGTCAAACGACAGCGGTGCACCCCCACGGTTGAAGAACGTGATGCCAGGGTTGCCGGTACCGATGCTGCGGCCCCAAAGCGGCAGCAGGTTGGCGACATGCTGGGCAAACAGCAACCGGGTGTACCAGTTGCGCGTGTCGCGGGCCGGGTTGTAGACCATCGGCAGCCAGCGCAGGTAGCTGTTGCACGCCGCCACTTCATCGCCCTCGCGCACCGGTTGCAGGCCGGCGCCGAGCAGTACGTTGGCGGCCTGAATCGAGCGTTGCCGCAGCTGTTGTTCATCCGCACCGCGCAGGTACAACGCCAAGGTGCCGCGGTACAGCTTGTGCTGGCGCCCAATCAGCGCGCGCGCTTCTTCCACGTCCTGGCGGGTCTGGGTCGAGGCGAGGCTCTCGCCAATGGCTTTACGTGCCAAGCGGTTGAGCTGCTCCTCAAGCACATCCTGAGGCGTGATAACCAGGGTCAGGCTCATCACCGCCTGCTCGGGTAATTGATCGAACAAGGCGTTCAACGCCTCGCCTTTGCGTGTTTCGCCGGTCAGCTGGCCGATATGCGGCGGCCTGCGCAGCTTGTCGACCACCATCACCGTATAAGGCTGTTGATCGAAGTACCAGAGCCCCCGTTCGCTATCGGAACGTGGTTCCTGGAAAAACAGCCGCTCGGCGAAATCGTGGTCGAACGGCAGCGGCAGCTCCTCGCCGTCGTCCGTCTCCGGATAGGGCACGCGTCGATAGAACGCCGCGGGAGATTCGTCAGTGAGGGCTGGGGAAGGGTTGAACCAAGGCAGCAACCAGGCGTAGAAGTCGCGTCCGGTCAACCGTCGAGGGCTGACCCCGCAGGCCTGCAGCGAGGCTACCAGGCGGTCGCAGGTCCGGCTCAGCAGCTGACTCGGGCTCTGCCCATCATCGTCGCCCTGGTCCCCGAGCCAGCGGTAGACCACCAGCCGAATCCGGCGATTGCTACCGCGCCAGGGCAGGTGGGAAACAGCATGGTCGTCGAACAGCCCGCCTGGTTTAGCGATGGCGTCGAGGTGACGCTGCATCGAAGCGAGGAAGGCTTGGGTAAACGGTGTGCCGCGAGCCCTCGGCGCGATATAGCGCTCCAGGCGTTCGAGGTACGGGGCAAAGTCACTGTCGTCCTGGCAGAAAAACTGCACCACCCAGGGCGCCTGGTCCAGTTCGTCGAAGCTGTCCTGCAGCGCATCTTCCATGGCGTCGCGGGCTGCCATCAGCCACTCGGGCTCACGGCCCTCGGTCCCGATCGGCTGCAGCTCGAACACCGCGCCCACCGACCGGTTGTCGTCGAGCAGAAAGCACTGCTCGTCCTCGAGGTATTCGACCCAAGGCAGGTGATCGGCAAAGCTGGGATTGTGCGCATACTGGGCGGCCTCGTCGGCAAGCGTCGCGCGCCGACGCTGCGCCGCACGCCAAGGCTTCCAGTGTAGCGGGTCGCGACTCGCGTCATCGGCCATCACAGATCGTCCAAACGTTCGCCGGGCAGCGCATACTGCACTTTCTCGTACAGCGGAAACACCGTTGAGTAGCCAGGCACCGGGGTCTGCTGGGTACCGGCCAGGTGCGGGTACACGTACATGACCAGGTCTGGATTGGGCAGGCGTGGGAACTGGGCGCGGATTTCGTTGGCAGCCGTGCGGGTGTAGGCGCTCTGGTCGCCTATCAGGCGCTCAGGGTCGAGCACTGGACGGCGCAGTTCGCCGCGCGCTTCCTGCAACTGCTGCTGGGAACCGACGGTGCCACCGCCGTTCCAGATGTCCAGCATGGTTTGATCGCCGTGGGGCAGCATTTCCTCCTTGCTGGTGGAGCAGCCGCTCAGGTGCAGGGCGAGCAGCAGACTAATCCAGATCCAGTACCGAAACGGATGGGCTTTCATGGTTCACTCTCCGGCCTTTCGGCTCGTAGTCGATGCTGATCTCGTGGTCCAAGTGCAGGGCCACCTTGGCCCCGGGCGGCACGTAGATGGCGGCAAAGGCTTCGCCATAGAGCTTGTTGATCCACTCCCGGATATCGCCAATGCCACCGCTGATGACTGAGTTCAGCGCGCTGTTGCCGCTGTTCTGGGTCAGGCCCAGGCTGCCGCCGGCCGAGTTGATGAACGAGGTGTTGGTCTGCTCGCTGCCCAGGGCCGCGGCGAAGCCGGCACCGGCTGCGGTGATCAGGCTCTGGCTGCCCAGGTATTGCTGGGCGTTGGAGCGGCGTTCCCCAGAAATGCAGGGAATGCCGTAGAAATCGGAGATGTAGCCCAGCCCCCCACGGATCTTCTCGGTGTCCGAGGTCTGGGCGGTGCTGCGATTGCGGCTGACGACCTTTTGCGGCTGTGGCACCGTGCGTACGGTCCCGTCGCTGAAGACAAAGGTGATCGACTCGACCTGGCCGCGCACGCAGGACAACGTCCAGTCGCCGGCGGCGGTGCCGCTCATGACCGCGCCGACCACGTCCGGCAGGTCGATGCCATTGGCGGTAAGGTTGTCCGGGCCAACCAGGACCTTGAACGGATAGGGGTCGTTCACGGTGCCGTCTACCGGAACCCGGCCAATGAGCGCGGTCATGGCGATCGAGCCCATCAGTGTCGAGTTCTCGGGGAGAGTGTAAACGGGCTTGGCACCCTCGGCGCGGTCCTGAGTGTCCTCCAGATCACGCTCGCCCTTGGCGACGGCACGCAAGCGGTCCTGGCCACGATCAATGGCGTTGTTGTCCAGACCGTGCAGGTCCTTGAACGTCGACGTCAGCGATGACAGCGGACCGTCGGTTTTGCCGGTACCATCCTGCCCGACGCGCGCATTCGACGGCTCGATCCACTGCACGGCGTCAGACGCGGATTGTGCACCCGAAAACTGCTGCTCGTCGCCGGGCTCAAGACCAAAGCCTGCGGGCAGATCCGACTTCGCGGCCGGCTTGCTGGTGAGCTGGTCCTTGAGCCTCGACAGCAGACCCTGTGTTTCGCGGTGCTGCTGTTCGGCCTTCTGGCGGGCATCGTTGGCTTGCTGGCGCTGCTCGGTAACCTGCTGGGTGACGCTGCTCAAGGTGCTCTGAATGCGCGTGTCGATATTGCCTTCGCGCGAGCGCAACCGGTTGTTTTCGGTTTGCAGCGCATCGTTGCCTTTCTTCAGCGTCTGCATCTCGCTGCGCATCGCCTTCACCTGGCCGATCAGCGTAGCCACGGTGTCGCGTGGGGTATCACCCGCAATGCCCAGGGCCTTGGCCTGTTCCGCGCTCAATGTGGTCTTGTCCGGATCGTGCGCGGTCTGGCCTTCCGGTGTGGCCATCCATGATTTGCCGATGATCAGCACGATGCCCAGCAGGACCCCCGGTACCAACCACTTCAGCAGGCTGTTAGCTTTCATGATCGGCAGCCTCCGATGTTGGCGGGGGCAGCAGCATGGCGTGCTTCAGGTCGCTTCCGCGGGTGACGAGGTAGGCCACGGTGGTGTCTTCAGGCGTACCGGCGAGGCCGAGATCCGCATGTTGGAACGTTGCGGCGTACAGCGTGGCCTGCAGGTGACGCGGGTCCAGCACGATCTTGCTGGGGCCGCGGTTCACGATCTTTACTGCCGTTACCCAGTAATCGCCCAGCCGCCACGCAGCAAGCGCCTTGATCGAAACCCGCTCGGTGGGGAGCAAAGTGCTGAGCGCGGCGGAGTCGCTCAGTGGCACACGCCGCACTCCGGGCAATGGCGCCACGGTACGCAGAGGCGCATAGAGGTTCTGCGCGGCATAACGGGTAAGCACCACCGGTACCGGCGTCGCCGCAGGTGATGCATCTTTTTCGGTGTCCGCGTCCGGTGCCTGGGCCACAATCTTGACCGGCTCCAGCGCCTCGCTGCCCTCAAGCGCCTCGATATCGATCAGGATGATGTCGCCCGTCTTCACCGACTGCAGCTGCAGCCGGGTAGGCGGCAGCGCTTCGGCGGCGCGTAGATATACCGTCCCGCCGACCGACTGCACACGCAGTTTGCCGGCGATCGCAGTGGGCAGCCCGACGCGAACGTCCTCATCCAGCATCAGGGCCCGCTCTTGGCCCACCGTGAGCGGAACGGCCAATGGCAGGCGGTCCCAGTATTTGACCTCGACGGCTCCGACCGCTGAACACCAGCCGCTGACCATCACCAGAGTCAGGATCAAGACACGCATCATCACGCACCTCCCGGCAGCGTCAGCTTCTGTGGTGTGCCTTCGTAGCAGTCCAGCGCCAGGCCCCACTTATTGCGCTCAGGGTCGACGTCGAAGCGCACCACCCGCAGCGGATAGCGCACGACCACGCGTTTTACCGGCTCGGCGGCGTAGTACTCGTCGGCGTTGAGGTCGAGCTTGACCAGCCAGCTGTGCTTATCCAGCTGCTTCACCCGCAGGTCGGGGTCGTCGCTGTAACCGCGGCCCAGCACCTCATACACCCCGCGCACCCGACCACGCAGCTCGCCGGCGGCCTTGCGGTATTCAAAGTCGCCGTCAAAGAACGTCTTGCACGCGGGCGTCAGGTAGGGCTGCAGAGCAAAGATGGCACGGTGGTAGTCGACCTCACCGTCAGTGGGCCAACGGTTGAGTTGGCCGAAGATGTACAGGGCGAAGGCGTAGATGTTTTCCGGCGGCACATCCCACCACTTACGCGTGCTGCCGGAACGCAGATCAGGCGGTACGTGAATGGTGAGTTCGGAAGGTGCGACCTGCCAGCCGTACCACAGCCCGCCGCACAGCAGCGCCAGTATTGCCACGGCCAGGCGCAGGCTGAGAATATGCGCCTGCTGCGCATCCACCTTGTTGCGGAAGCGGCTCATGGGTTGGCCCTCCTATGCCGGCGAGTCCGACGCACGGTCCACGGCCCCGAATGCAGAATCAGATGGTGCGAACCGATGCCCCAGTGCACCGCCAGGTGCCACTGCAGGCGCCGGTACAGCCAGGTTTCGGGGCGGGCACGCTTGGCCCGGCGCAGCAGCTTGCCGCCGCCGAGCAACACCAACGCCATGCACAAGAACATGCAGGTGGGTAAAGTCGCGATGGAGGCGGTAGCCACCGCCAGCGGCGCACCGAAGATCACACCAAGCCCGGCACCGACGATCAGGGCGACCCACATCTCGTCGTTGGTGAGGCCACGCAGGACGGCCGGGTCACGGTTAAGGCGCTCCGGCAGGAAGGTCAACGTGCCGTCAGGCAGGGTGGCTGGAGTGTCGGACATGAGGACCTCACAGAATCGTCGCGGCTTTGGTGAGGAACCACAGGATCACCACTACCAGCAGCGCGCCGACGCCGACCACTGCGCCGAGGTCTTTCCAGGTCTTGCGCTGGTTCTGCACATCGGCGTAGACGGTGAGCGAATGCCAGGCCACGCCGAGAAAGGCGAGGGTGGCGATCAGCAGGCCGAGCAGGATGCCGCCGTCGTAGGCGTAGTTCTTGATGGTATCGATCAGTCCTGCCCCTTCACCCCGGGAGGGGGCTTCCATGGTCGGCAGGTCAGCCCAAGCGAGCGTCGAACTCAGCAGCGCCATGCCGGCGAAGAGAGTTCTCGAGCAAGCATTCCGCAGCAGGAGAAGCGGGCGGTGGCTATGGCGGGAGAGTTTCATGGCAAGGTCTCCGGATTACGACAGCATGAAAAACATGAGCACGATCAGGGCGAGTGCCAGGCGCAGCGTGCTGCCGCCGAGGGCACCGAAATTGAGGTTGCCGGCCGCCCAGCCTCGGTAGCCGGTCCACAGGGTCCAGGTGCACCAGAGCAACGCGAGCACTAGTACCGATGAGCGCCACAGCACCGAACTGAGCTGCGGGGTGAACCCGGCTACGGCAGAGAACGCGCTGAATTGGGCGTCAGTCATGCTCATTGGAGGGGCTCGAGTAGGGCGCATCAGCACGATAATCACCTGCCAGCTCGACCAGATCGGCCGGCTGCGCGCGTGGAGGCGACAGGTAGTTGTTGATACCGTGCCGCACGCGCTCCAAGTCAGCAGTCAACCTGGCGTACTCGAAGCGATAACGAACTTGGTCAGTGCCGGTGGCGCTGCCATGTGCTCGATCAGCCAACAGCTCGATGGCATCGATCTGCCGCTGCATTAAGTAGAGATCCGAGCGCTCGCGCGTGTCCTGAGCAGAGGCCGTGAGGGCAACCAAGCAGGTTATAAGTAAGGGGTAGGGGGAGAGCATCATGGCGAAATCCAGCTGAGTGACTGGTATTCACCATGATCAATAAGGCTGGCGTTGGCATGCGTTAAAGGGAATGTAGAGGGTTCGTTTTTTATCGCACCGGCTAGGCGAAGGCGCGCAGGTTCTATTAGAGCAAGATCCGCGCAAGATGAAGGTTCGTCGGCAGACGGTGGAGACAACCTCAAACTAAAGATGAGCATCCTCGGCGTTGCCGGCGATGGGGCCTTAGCGGCCCCCGTATACAGGTGTTCGGCGTGCTCGTTGTGGAGACTCTCAGAACGTATACTTCACCGACAGCATCAGGTTGCGCGGATCACCATACACGCTGCTCGGTACCGCCACCGTGTTGCTGAAAGAGTTGTAGTAAGACTTGTCGAACGCGTTATGCAGGTTCAACTGGGCGTCGATGTGCTTGGTCGGCGTGAACCCGACCATGAAATCGACCAAGGCATAGCCCTCCTGCTCGATGATATACGTCTTCGTGGCGTTGGTGTTGTAGATGCGGTTCTGCGCATACAGCGAACTGCCCACACGCCACTTGTTCCATAGCCCAGGCAGATGGTATGTGGTGCTCATCTTGAACTGGTGACGCGGGATGTCGGTGTCGAACAGTCGGCCTTCATTGGATGCGGTGCTGTCTTTGACATACTTCGCCTCGGTGAACGTGTATCCCGCGCCCAGCTCCCAGTTGGGTGTCAGCTGGCCCTGAACCTCCAGCTCGATGCCCTTGCTACGAACCTTGCCCGCTGCTTCATAGCACGCGGTGGTCGGATAGGTCGGGCACAGGTCGCGATCGGTCACGGACTTGGCACGGTTTTCTTGGTCGATCTGGAAGATCGCCGCCGTCGCGTTCAAAGCGCCATCGAAGTATTCTCCTTTTATGCCCATTTCATAGTTTTTGCCGGTAATGGGCGCGATGATCCCGCCGCTGGCATCCATGTAACTCTGTGGCTTGAAGATATCGGTGTAGCTCACGTAGACCGAATGATGAGCGTCCAGGTCATAGATCAGTCCGGCGTACTTGGTCACGTGGCGAGTGACTTTCAGGTGCGCCTCTGTATTGCGGTAAGGGTTGGTGGTTTCGTTGTCGTACCAATCCAGGCGGCTGCCCACGATCAGCTTCAACGGGTCGGCCAAGCTTAGACGGGTGGCAGCGTATGCGCTGTTGAGCTTGGCGTTGGTGTTCTGCCAGCCGTATTTGGTCTGGCTCGGTACCTTCGGCGTTGCGCCCGAGTCCCAGTTGTGGATATCGATGTTGCCCTTGAGCAGGATGTTGTTTGGCACATCGCCATTGAGGACCACGCGACGATGGCTGGCGCCGAGCACCAGTTCGTGTTCGCGGCCTGCAAGGTTGAATGGGCCGCTGGCGTAGGCATCGAAACTGTTCTGGCTTTCGCGGTAGTGGCCAGCGCCAACATACTGGTTGTAGACCTGGGTGGCAGGTACCGCGACCAGGTAGGTGCCGAGCATGTCCAGGTCCGCCCAGGTCTTGGTCGCCGCGACGTTGAGTTTCCAGCGGTTATCCAGTGCGTGTTCGATGGCGGCATAGCTGGTGGTGGTGGTCTTGTTCCAGTATTCCCAGTCGTTGCTCAGCGTGGTGGAGCGCGATAGTCCCAGGTCTTCGCCGTTGAAACCGGTGGGCAAGCCGGTCCAGCCGTTGCCGTTGTAGTTGTCCTGCTGGCGCGAGGCGCTAAGCGTCAGGGTAGTACTGTCGTTGAGGTCGGCCTCGAGAATGCCGTAGAACAGGTTGCGTTCGTTTTCCAGGTCGTCACGGAAGCTGTTCTCATTGCGGTAGGCGGCGACCATCCGCCCACGCACGCTACCGCTATCGTTCAGCGGCCCAGAGATGTCCGCCTCGGTGCGGTAGCGGTCCCAGCTGCCAGCGCTGCCTTCGATACTGGCCTGGAACGCCTGGGTCGGGCGTTTGCGAATCAGGTTGAGCGCGGCGGACGGGTTGCCAGCCCCTTGGGTCAGACCGGTGGCGCCGCGCACGACTTCCACTCGATCGTACATGGACATGTCGGCCGACAGCAGGTCCTGGGACACCTGTGAACTGTCCAGGCTGGTGGGCAGGCCGTCGTACATGATGTTGTCGAGGGCGAAACCGCGGGCGTAGTAGGAGGACCGGTTCGGCCCGGTGCGGCGCAGGGTCAGACCAGGCGTGTTCTGGACCACATCGTTGATGTCATCGATACCTTGGTCATCCAGGCGCTGGCGGGTCATCACCGTGACCGCCTGCGGCGTCTCGCGCAAGGACAGTGGCAGCTTGGTAGCCGTCTGCACTGAACCTGTGGTGTAGGAACCGGTGCCTTCCGTGGTTGCCCCCAACCCATTGGCACTGACGTTTGTCGCACCCAGCTGCAGCGCCGAATCGGTGGGGGACTTTTTCGTCAACAGGTAGTTGTCGCCAGCCTTCAGTGCCTCAAGCCCTGTTCCTTGGAGCAGCATGGCAAAACCTTGCTCCACACTGTAGCGCCCTTCCAGGCCAGACGTCTGGCGGCCGTCGGTCAACGCCGTTTCGAACGACAGGACGACCCCGGCGGCGCGTGCGAACTGATTCAGTGCAGTGCCCAATGGGCCAGGTGCGATTGAGTAGGAATGCGGCGGTTGTTCGGCACGCGCCTGGCTGGCGTTTACCAAAAGCGGCTGGATAAAGCCGGCTTGGACGATAACTGCAGCACCAAGCAATAAACCGGGCAGTGATCGTTTTTGCGGGTGAACAGTCAGGGCGAGGCGTGGCATGGGTACTCCTTCAATTGCCATATGCAGGCGTTTGAAGGAAGAGCACGGACGAGTTGCGAAAACCGACAATGACATTGCGATTTTTTTTCAGGCCATTTGCGAGAACCGGACCCAGTAACGGGTGCGGGTCTGCATGTTCAGCTTCAGCGCCTGGGCGATGACCTGCAACGTGCGGTCGATATCGTCCAACGGGAAGACCCCGGAAACCCTCATCCCTGCCACCGCCTCCGAGCAGCGGATGAAGCCGGGGCGATAACGCTCCAACTCCTGCAACGTGCGGTCAAGTCGCCACCCATCGATGACCAGGCGGCCCTGGCGCCATTCACTTTGGCTGAGGTCGGCAGGTCGCGGCGCGCCCAGCGGGCCGTCAGCGAAGTCCATCCTGAGGCCGGCGTCGACGATCACCTGGCCTGTTGAACTGGCGTTTCGAACCGCCACGGTGTGCTCCAGTACTGTCAGCCGCGTGTGCTCGGTATACAGGCGGACATTGAAACGGGTGCCCAAGGCTCGCATCTCACCGTGCGGGCTGCGCACCAGCAGGGGGCGCGAGTCGGCTGCGGTTTCGATCAGGATTTCACCGGCGTGCAACACAATCAGTCGTTGCTGTGTGTCGTAGCGGATGTCTACGGCGGTGGCGGTATTCAGAGACAGCCGGGTGCCGTCCACCAGGGTCAGGTTACGGCGCTCGCCCACGCGGGTGCGAAGGTCGGCAAACCACTCGCTCGAATGCAGATAGGCGCCACCGATCAGCGGCGCCGTGCACAGGCCCAGCATCACACCCTTGAGCATTGCGCGTCGGCCCATAAGGCTTGGGCTATCACTCAAGGTTTGCCGGGCCAGCGTCCCGGGCACGTCATTAAAGCTGGCATGTAACCGTTCGACCCTCGCCCATGCCCACTGATGCAGTGGGTCGAGGGCAAGCCAGTCCTGCTGGAGCCGTCGTGTCTGCGCACAGTCTGGCGCTGCACCGAGCCTGGCATGCCATTGCGCCGCCGCACGCAGCGCCAGATGGCGATCCGACAAATTCAAATTTCAGAATCCAGTTCGAAAAACAGGCAGTGTTCGGTTGCCTTTGCGATGTATTTGGTCACGGAGCTGACGGAAACCTGAAGGAGCACCGCCACTTCGGCGTAGCTCAGGCCGTCGAGCTGAACGTAGAAAAACGCCTGCCGCACCTTGCTCCCCAGACCGTCAAGCATCGCATCCAGTTGCATCAGCGTCTCCAGGATGATCAGGCGATGCTCCGGGGAGCACGCCTGCATTTCCGGCTCATTGGCAAGGTACTGTTGGTATTGTTGCTCAAGCTGCTGGCGTCGCAACTGATCGATCATCAGTCGCTTGGCGACCGTCGCCAGATAGCTGCGCGGCTCCCGGGGTACACGGTTCACCGCGCTGCTGATCAAACGTACGAAGGTATCGTGGGTGATGTCGGCGGCACGTTCCCTGTCGCCCAAACGCCTGCGCACCCAGCTCAGCAACCACTGGCTGTGATCACGATATAGGCCATGCATGTCATCGCCGAGCGAAGCTGAAGGCAGCGATACATCGGACATCCACGGACTCCCCACATCAGTTATTGCGGATAAGAATTGATATCGATTGTATCCTCCAATAAAATTTTGCGGAAGAACTCGCTGGTACGGTCATTTTTTCATTGCTGACACGCTTGCTGTTACGGGAGGGCTGAGGGTCTGCCATGGGTCCATACCAACTGGTCGCGGCAGACCGCTTCCCACCCATTGCAGACACTCACGGAAAGGGGCACTGCAACCGAGGCCTCCGATCGCCATTGCTGCTGGCTCTGGCTTGACAGCACTTTTCAAATTGACTGCAATGACAAGCGTTTAGGGACGAACCAAGTAACCAGCCATGGGCAAGACGCCATCCTTTTCCCGGGGGGACATCCTCCGTGCCTCGGTTTTCATTCCGGTGGGCTTATTTCTGCTCTGCCTTACATTTTGGTTGGTTGAAGACCGCTTGGGCTTTGTGGCTCACGCCCAACGCGCCCAAGGTAATGTCAGCGCTGTGAACGCGGGCGGCAGTCATCCACAAATCGACTTTAGGGACGCCACTGGCAGAGTGATCAGCTACCCCGAAAATGGGTTGATCTTCGGCTACGCGATAGGCGACCGGGTTGACGTGTTGTATCGCCCTGAAGCACCCGCTACAACCGCAATCATCGATGACCGAGGCGCGCTGTGGGGCGCGAGCCTGCTAGCCGGTCTGTTCGCTTGCGTATTCGCGTTGGGAGGTAGCTATCACCTGGCCGCCTGGATTTACCGACGCCGGATGGCGCAACTCGTATAAGGTATTCAATGCGATTCCCCTATTCCTCGGCGTAAGCGGCTGGCCGTACTGGAAATCAGCCTGTGCGAGTGGCACTTCGGTGTAGCCAGACACGCCCATTACCAAGCGCTGTTCATCAAGGTTTAAATTTACATGTCATCTATCATGCAAAGCATCGTCATGCTGATGCTCGGCTCGATTCTCGTGCAGTACCATGGACGAGGCGAGGAACTGGCCAAGCGTAGGAGAGTGGTGTGATCCGTTTGATAGGCGATAAAAGATCAATGGCCATCGAATATCGGGTGGCCAATCCCGCGTCCCTGACTGCTCATGCCCGCTTGTGGTTCGAAGGTCAGCAATTGGGCAGCTTGGAAGACGTTATCTACCTTGATGGGTATTTGCTAGGTTGCTTGCGCGACTTGGCCAGAAAGCCATGCCTTGCTCCGCGGTACCAGAACAAGGGTGCTCATCTACTCTTCAACATTCTGGAGCAGGAGTTGGGCTCCTGGAATGAAGACGACGGCCACGATCTGAGCGAGCAAGCACGCCCTTATTTATTGACGTGCGGCACGTTGTTCGATTGCTATTCGGTATTCGCTCACCGCCTGGACGATACCCACGGGCGGATCATGTGGAAGATCACCGGCGATGAGCAAGCGATGCCTTTCGAGGATTTGAGACACACGTCCCGCGATATTTGCATCGCGAACTTCAGCTACAGCGAACTCGCTGCGCTGACTGAAGAAATCCAGGCGGTAGTGGGCCGTCGCAGTCAGGACTGAACCGCGCGTGCACTCACTCTCAGCTTTGATGCTGCTCGCAGCAGGCATCAAAGCCTTCCAGATGTGACGCTGCTGCTGACCTGGCATCACCCCCAGAAAAACAGATAGATTTTGCCCAAGATGATGATTGTCACTAACCCCAGCACCAGATAGGCCCTCCATGGTTTTTCGGGCGGTAGGCCATCCGGGAATTCGTCCGAACGCGTGGCCGGCATGGCCCCGTTGCGCTGTAATCGCATCTCTTCCAGTCGCTTACGCATGCCCCGGTGCTTTTGCTGTTGATCACCAACAACCCTGCCAGAGACATGACCAGGATGCTCATTTGGCCGGCACCGGCATGCCGAGTACCGAACAGGCCAACAGCCGCGATCGCGGGGCCCAACAAGGTTGGTATTATCAGCCATATTCCCCAGCGAAAGCCTCGGATCAAGGCAATTTGCCCCACGCAAATCAGCGTCAATAGGATCAGCCCCGCCACAAGTGCGTACATATGGCGGTCAGGCAGACCGCGCAAGTAACCGTGCTGCCACATGGCAATGCCGCCGCCCCCCGCAAGCATGCATAACAGGCTGCCACCCATGAAGGTCGGAAAATAGCGGGTCATGAACGCTTCAAACTGCTCGGCCGATAGCCGTCCCCGATACTTCATGTCAACGCTCCTTGTCATATTTCAGATTCCATGGCCCCAGCCAATGAACGGCTACGCAATGGCAAGGGAAGTCACCCCTTCGAGGCCCGGGCAGTACCTTAGCAGATACCGAAGCGACGAATGAACAGCAGGATCCGCGCAGCCATCGCTGAAGTTCGATGCGCGGGCGGGCGTTGGAATTCGTGATCAGTTGTTGCAGAATCCACTGCCGTTTGCGACCTGACATTGGGTTGTCTACAAGGTGGTTTTCGTAGAGATGCTTTGCATCGGTTATCAAGGAGTGATAACGATATGGACAAGATTGTCCTGCGACAACAAGACAAGGGGTTTGGTCACATCGGTGGCGGCGCCTATCTCACAGACGTGAAGCTGTGGCCGACAAATCCCAAGACAGGCGAGCTATTGACACCTCTGGTCACCACGACCGAGCGCTTTTATGCCGGCTATCAGTGCGTACCTGCGGGTATGGCCCTCACTGTATTCATCGCAGCCCAGCAGTACCAGAGCGGAGGCTTCAACGCCGCGCTCCAGCGCCGCTACACGGTTCATCAGCAGTCAGAATTGCAGGAGCAGATCGAGAACGGATTTGCCCGCGTCATCCTGCACGATCTTGCACCCGAACCCATTGTCCCCAGCAATCCGCCGCTGCTGCTCACCCAGGCATTCATCGACTTCGAAGAGATGACCGAGGATGAATACGATGAGGAAATCGGCGGTGAGTTCGGCGGCATCGAGATGAGCAAATCATCTGGCACGCCCAGTTGGTTACAGGACCCCATCTACGAATCAAGTCCCCGCTACATGTTCCATCTGCAACTGCTCGATGCAGACATTGCAGAGATCAACTCCGACCATGAGGGCATTTTTGCTGATGGCATCGGCTATGTCTTCATCGACCATCGAGCCCGGCGCGGCAAGGAAGGTGATGAAGCCGGATACTTCTACATCCAGTACACCTGACGTACATCGGTAAATGGCTATCACCACTAGGAAGCATGGATGAAAAGCGTGTATTGGCCACGGTTGCTGTTACTAGGATTAATGAGCGCTAGTGCGCCGTCGGTATCGGCGGGCGGTGTTGCGCTGACGCCTGGGCAATATGAGGGGTTGATGGTTGCCATTACGCCGGACCATAAGGTTGAGGGATATTTCTCCGAAGAGCTTGGCGAGGGGGTGAGCCGGCGCTGCGCATTCTACCTCCAGGGCCAGGTCGATGACGCCTCGCCGCTGCGGGTCACCACCTGGAGCCGCCAGGCATTTCCCGGCAGTGTAGTAGCGACTGCTGATGGCATCGAGCTGAAGGTGCCCCAAGGGCAGGACCACCCAGGCTGCAGCAGCGTGCTGGGGCCTATGATCAGCACCGGGCTGGCGTTGAGCCGCACCGCCAGCAAGCACTGGATCGGCCTGGCTACTGTTAGCGCCGAGAGAGCCTATCTGCAAAAAAATCGAGGCGAGGATGGCTCAAGGGGTCCCCACATCATCAAAGGCGATGTTGTGGGCTTGCTGGCCTACCAGCCAGGCTGGGCGCATGTCGAGTTTACCGGCGACGATGACCGCTCCGATATAGGCTGGATTCGGCAGGATCAGATCAATCTCCTGAAGCCGTCTGACTCGTTGCGCTAGTGTGCCTTGCATACCTACGGCCAGACCTGCCCCCGGTCAGACCGAGCGGTGAACGCAGCCCAGTCGAACGTCCGCAATGGGTCCAGGCTGTGTGAAAACGCCTGCGCTTGTCTAACCTTCTGATCGTCGAGATCGTGGCGGGGACGATCATGAAGCGATTCATTGAAGGTGAGTCTCGGACGCAGGTCACGTTGCTGCCGGAGTGCCTGGACGACTACATCACCGAAGAAAATCCAGTTCGGGTAGTCGATGTTTTTGTCGATGAACTTGACCTTGGAACACTCGGTTTCGAGGGTGTCGATCCTGCGGCAACGGGTCGTCCGGCGTACCATCCAGCAGTGCTGCTGAAATTCTACATCTACGGCTATCTCAACCGGATTCAGTCCAGCCGCCGGCTTGAGCGCGAGGCAGAGCGCAATGTCGAGCTGATGTGGTTAACAGGCCGGTTGGCTCCTGACTTCAAAACGATTGCCGACTTTCGGCGAGACAACGGCAAAGCCATTCGCAGCGTCAGCCGGCAATTCGTAGTGCTTTGCCGCAACCTCAATCTTTTCTCCCAGTCGATCATTGCCATCGACGGCAGCAAATTCAAAGCCGTAAATAACCGCGACCGCAACTTTACCCAGGGCAAGATCAAAGCGCGCATGCAGCAGATCGAGCAGAGCATTGACCGCTATCTTGCGGCGATGGATTCGGCGGATCGGGCAGCGCCCGAGGTCGCCGAGGCCAAGGCGGAACGGCTGAGCGAAAAAATACAAAAGCTGAAACAGCAGATGACGAAGCTCAAGGACATTGAAGCGCAGCTTCACGCCAGCCAAGATCAGCAAATCTCTCTTACCGATCCTGATGCACGCTCAATGGCCACGAGTGGCCGAGGTACTGGTACGGTTGGCTACAACGTACAAACAGCAGTCGACGACAAACACCATCTGATCATTGCTCATGAAGTCACTAATGTTGGCAATGACCGAACGCAGCTGAGCAATATGGCGAACCAGGCACGCGAAGAGATCGGTGCTGAGTCGCTGACAGTGGTCGCCGACCGAGGCTATTACAAAGGTCCGGAGATCCTTGCTTGCGAGCAGGCCGGGATCACCACTTTTGTCCCGAAACCGCTGACATCAAGCAGCAAAGCGGAAGGCAGATTCGGCAAGCAGGACTTCATCTACATCGCTGCATCGGATGAATACCGATGCCCTGCGGATCAACTACTGACCCGCAGGCATTCTTCGGTGGAAGACGGCATGTTGCTGCACTCCTACTGGTTCTCTGGCTGCCAATGTTGCTCCATGCAGAAGCAGTGTACGACGGGTAAGGAACGCCGGTTGAAGCGCTGGGAGCATGAAACGGTAGTCGAAGCCGTGCAGATCCGATTGGAGCATGACCCAGGAGAGATGAAAGTTCGCCGGCAGACGGTGGAGCATCCCTTTGGAACGCTCAAATACTGGATGGGAAGCACTCACTTCCTGACCAAAACCCTACCGAGGGTAAGCACCGAGATGAGCCTTCACGTGCTTGCTTACAATCTCAAACGAATGATGAGCATCTTCGGCATCGCTGGGCTGATTGAAGCAATCAGGACATGAGTCCAAGCGTTCTATGCGTCTGTATACGGATATCTGGGCCGCTGCCGCGGCCCAGATATCACAGGTTGCGCCTGGTGCCCGACTGAGGTAGATCTGCACTTTGATCTGCTGAATTTACAGGGGGACCCAGCTTCTTTCGCTACTCGACGTACTTACTGGCGTTTTCACACAGCCTGGACCCATAGCGGATTTTCTCAGGTAGGTATGATCGGATGCTTGTCGAGTTAGACGGCGGTGCGATTCTAATCGTCAATCGATGAGCGTATCGCTGGATCTCGGTTTCGGCCATGAACGTACAAGATTCAACTGAACATACAGACGAGACCGCTATCTAATCAAGATGATTTGGAGCTAAAAACCGAAGGATTTGAAGATCAAGGCGCCAGCGGCGAGCCGCGCATTCACGACCCGGAAAAACCGACCTCGCAGCCTTGGAATGGCGCCGATGCAACGGACGCAGCAGAGGCCGTCGAAGACATTTAAGACAACGGTCAATTCATTTACGTACGAGGAGAAAGGCAATGGACAACTACCACCTCAGCCCAACCGCTGATGGCTGGGAGCTCAAGAAAGCCGATGCGGAACGAGCCGCCAAGCGAGCTGCCACGAAGCAGGAGCTGGTGGGTTCGCTGTCCAATTTCTTTAAGGGCAAAACAGCCTCGGTGAAAATCCACAAGGCTGACGGTACCATCGAGGAAGAGCGCACTTACCCGCGTTCCGCCGACCCAAAGCGTTCGAAGGGGTGATTCCTGTCACCGCAGCTGACCTCGGTATTGATGTCCGAGATCCGAGCGGCCACGGATTGTATAAGTGGCTGCTCGCAAGCTTTCTCATTGGGAAGAGGATTAGATCTTCTGTCGCAATCGAGGCCTATCGGAATCTCGTTGATCGGAATGGGTTGGATACGCCTGAAAAATTTAGCTGGCTGCTCCCATCGAGATATCGTGAGGTTCTTGGGCCAGGCACGTTATGCACGGTACGACGAATCCACGGCGAAGCGGCTTCATGCTTTGGGCGCTGGGGTTTCTGGCGAAATCGATATTCAGTTGAAAACGTTGGAAAAAAACCGAAAGGACTTCTCTACTTTTCAAGCTTGGCTTTTGAATTTCCAGGGGGTGGGCCCAAAGACCCTAGAGATTTTCATGCGTGAGGCAGCAGCCGTCCTTGAGCAGCGCTCTACAGCGGGATCGTCACGCTGAAGCAGGTGCCGTTTTCTTTCGTGGACGACACGTCGATTTTCCCTCCATGACTGGCGACGATTTCAGCTGCGATGAAAAGGCCTAACCCCAGGCCGTGGGAAGCTTTGCTACCCGTCTCGGTATAACCAGAGTATCGACGACCAGGATCAAACAAGGATGGCATAGCGGCTGGAGAGATGGGCTCACCGGCGTTTCTGACTTCGAAGGTCATTGTGTTGTGGCTGCCTTTGAGGACGACCTGGATTGGCTGTTGCAGGTCACCATGCCTGACTGCATTACCAATCAGGTTGGTAAATACCTGAGCCATTCGCTCCGGATCAAAACCACCCACGACCGGATCGGTATCCTTGAAATTGATCGTCGCGTTTGGCTCCCCAGCACTCAGCTCCTTGATTGTCGTGCGGCAGATCAAATTCAGCTCGGTGGGGCTTTTGACAACCGGAATACCGGTGCCAAGGTTGCATCGTGCGAGGTCGACCAAATCGTTGACCATACGATTCGCTCGGCGGGCGCTGACCCCAACCTGAGCAGCGATGTCTTTTTCTCGATCCGAGAGCGTTTGGCTTTTTCTCAGTAAGTCAGCGCCCATCAGCATCGCGGTGAGGGGGGCTCGCAAATCGTGTCCAAGCACGCCCAAAACCATTTTTCGGGTTGTTTCGACAGCTTGCCCGTAGGCGCTGATTGACTCAACCAGCGCCTGGTCGATGGCCTCGTTAAAACGCACCATGTCCTCGATTTGCGTAGGTGAGCTCATCGCTTCCTCAGCCAGCCACAGTCGTAGCACGCTGGATCGCAGGGCGCGGTATTCCGACACCATCTGATCCATACTGATCCCGTCCATGAGCCTGAGGACGGCGTGCCTTTGCGCTGCAGTTTCCTGGACACTCTGTGGCGCCAGGCCTTGTGACTTCATAATTTGCTGACGCTCTGTCTGCGGAGTACGCATATCCAGGGCGGCAGCCTTGAGGATCTGCTCTGCATGGTTCCTAAGCGCACTCGATGCCAGATCCTGCCTAGGGACATCTATGTCTCTGGCAAAGCGCTCCCACGCTTGGAGGATCGGTTCAAGATTCGCTTCGATGAAGTCGGGGAGTCGCATCGTCTACCTCTTTTTTTGGCTACTGCCATCTCAGGTCAGCCGTGAACTATAGCCGGTAAGCCAATGCTCCGCCCCGTGCGACAACGGCCAGATCGGAACCTCAAGCCTACTCTTTTCACCGTAGGAGTGAGCTACGTCTGTCGCCAAAAATGCTGTACATATTTTTGTTTTTGTACAAGTTTTAGTCGTGAAACTCTTTGAATTTAATGTGGTTACGACTGCTCCATATCTTATCGATAGGAGCCTGAACCATATGCCTTCACTTAATCTATACGTCATTGACTACCAACTTCGTGGGGAGTCAAAGCAATTCGTCATCCGCTTGGAAAATATGTCCAACGTGGAGGCCTGGCATTGGGCGAGCTGTGACGCGGGGATTGGAGTGATCCCAAGGTTCGGACAGCAAAACATCCGCAAGGTAAGCCGTCCCATGGCGGAGCGTTACGGTCTTTCCGACGTTCGTTGGAGACTCTCAAGCAGCGTCTCGGCATGAATGTCGAAACGGAGAACGGCCTTGAACGAACCGCTCCGCTGATCGCGGTAGGCTCAGTATTCTCATGGCGGTGGTTCAAATGAGGCTAGAAGCTGACGGACTATCGTTAAGCGGGCACCATGTGCTGATCGTGGAAGACGACGAAACCCTCAATATGGTGCTGGCTCAGATTCTCACGGAGCTGGGCGCCTGTGTAGCAAGTTTTGGCAACGCCGAGGATGCGCTGATTGGCCTTCTTGAAAATCACGGCGCTTGTTCATTGGTGATTGCCGATCACGGCGTTCCTGGAGCGCTCAAGGGCTTGGAATTTTTGCAGATGGTCGCTGAAAAATGGCCTCATATTCCCACCATTCTCACCTCTGGGTATCACTTTCAGCCCACCGGTGATGCGCCTCCTGTGACATTCCTATTCAAGCCGTGGTCGGTTGAGGAGCTGCTGTCCGCGATTGGCCAAGCAATGGCAAGGGACTCGGTCATCACGCCGCTGGGCGCTGATCAACCTGGGGGATGAGGTAAGGACGAACCAATTCAATGAACACCTCCAAGGCCCAGGGCTTTGGCAGAAAGCGGATGCCGTGGGGCAGCGCTTCGTTAATCTCCGGGTGATACCCGCTAGTGACAATGATGCCGGTAACGGGCAGGTCTCTACGTGCAATCCCGGCCAGTTGCAGACCGGTTGAAACGCCGGGTGTCCGGACATCCGTAATCACTAATGCCCAAGGTTTGAGCTTCAGCGCAGCAATTCCTTCGTCGGCACTGGTGAGCGCGGTCACTGTTGCCCCCAAGTCTTCGAGCAGTAGGGTAATCAGCTCGCGCAGCGAGGGTTCGTCTTCGACAAGCAGTACGGAGGGTGTTGCAGCGTGGTGTCGTGGCTCATTCATCTTGGTGCTCGCAATCTAGCGCACGTCGAAAGAATCGATACGTCCCTGATCTGCCCAAGGGGGTAGCTTGACGTGCAATGTCATTCTGACATTGCTGCGCTCGAGAAAATTCACCTTTGATATCAGAAAAACTAACCAGCATCTCGCGGCACGCTATCCTCTGATGTCCCCTTTGTATTTGTGTCGACATCGTCCGCTTCAAGTGGCTTTTCCGGGCCACAGTGCTCACCCATTGCACGGTACTCCTTACGCAGCGCACGCAATTGCTTACTGTCCATCGCTTCAAGGTCAAGCACGGAGCGCTCGGCTGATTTCGTCGCTCGGATGAGCTCGTCCAGCTTCACGTGGATGATGTCGTTGTCCCGGTTCTGGGTGTTCTGGATGAGAAAAACCATCAGGAAGGTGATGATCGTTGTGGAGGTGTTGATGATGAGCTGCCATGTATCGTTATAGTGAAACCATGGCCCCGAGGCTGCCCACATTCCAATCAGTACGATGGCGATGAGAAAGGTACTTGGCCTGCCAGCATGGTTGGACAGCCATTGGCAGAACTGCGCAAATTTCATGATGCTTTTCCTTCTGAACGCATTCGACTTATTTGGTTGACCCTCCAGCTGCTCAGAAATCTTTTTTTACATTTGCTGGGTCTGACGAACAGCCACGCGTTGTCCAGATCGAGCTATTGGATGCAATCTTGGTGGCGCGAGCCAGCATGTTACGTCCTGGCGATATGACCTCGAATGTCTCGTGCCAGCCCCTCAGAAACTGGGCCTCTTCCCGAGCGCTACGGGTGCTTCGGATGGTCATTGGCGAGTAGTTCGCTGATGGTGTCACCGAGCACATCAAGGGTGCACGGCTTGGTGATGAACCTGGCATTAACAGGGAGGGAGCCTGGAGGTAAAACGGTGCGCCCAGAGATGATGATGACGGCAAGGTCGCGGTTGGTTGACCAGAGAGTTTTGGCGAGCCCGAGCCCATCAGTGGTGCCTGGCATATTCACGTCCGTAATGACGAGAGCAAACGGCTCGGCGTTGAACCTACGAAGGGCATCGTCGGCGTTGCTGCATTCGACGACCTGGTAGCCGAAGTGTGTCACGGCGTCGGCCATCAGCCAGCGCAGGATGTCATCGTCTTCAACCAACAAAACCTTCTGTGACATAGAGCTCGATCCTTGTTGTTGTACTCATTAGTGGATCGACAGAAAACAGCGTTGCTTGCTTCTGACCAATGGTGACCAGCCTCGCTAACAGATCTCGATTGAGTCGAAGTTCCGGCGCCGCTGTCCTCGCTGTAGGTCATTCGTAGCCACAAGGCTGCCAAGGAGCGAGTGTGAGGATCGGTTGCTTGGGATGGGGATCACTGATTTGGAAACCTGGGGAGCTTCGCTTGGCGGGGGACTGGCAAGCGGACGGCCCAGTACTCCCAATAGAGTTTTCGAGGGTCGCTGATGGGGGGGAACTGGCGACAGCGATATGCCTTGGCGCCGCTACGGTCGATGTTCTGTGGGCGCCCCTCATAACGACCTCTCTTCAGCAGGCCTATGATGACCTGGCCAGTCGGGAAGGCATTCCTCCAGAACGCACAGATGGGGTCGGCGTCTTGATGGTGCATGAGGTTGAAGATGGCGATGCTCTGAATAGCTGGGCATTGACCCATCGACTTGATGCCCTGGTGTGGACGGCGCTGCCACCCCGATATCAAAATATCGAGAATCGAATTCCCATGGCACCTGAAGCCGCTGAATACCTGATGTCCCTAGATGAGACCACTCAGGCTCACGCCAGGGATTACCTGAACAAGGTGCCCGGGCAGATCTATACCGCATACCGGCAGTTTTGTGCCGAGCGCCTCGGATGGTGATTCAGCCTGGACTGAGCTTGTGTCGAAATACGTCCTTTACCGTAATTACCTAGATCCCGTCATCTGGCAGGAAAACAAAATGCGTAGACTTGGTTGGTTTCTTACGGCGCTTGGCATCGCAGGGCTCGTCGGTACGCTGGCATTGCTGACATTTCAACTGATGGGGTTTAGTGCTGACGCAGGCGACTTCATGGTGGGAAGCTTTTTCATGATGGCGTTGTCAGCTCTGCTGATCATCTTCGGTGTGCGTCTTCGAGCAAGAGGCAAGCCGCTGCTGCCTATTTCGCTTTAAATGCTGTGCTCGTCAGCCCACGAGATGCCAGGGTGATGCTCACCCCGGCAGAGCTCATTCAGGCTTAGCGGGTTTCGCTGTTGCGGCCACCGCCATGGCTGTTTTGTCCACCTTTGCGGCCAGCCTCAGAGGCTCGCTCACGGTCATTGGCGAAGTTGCCGCCCGAGGATTGTCCGCCCTTGCGCCCGGCTTCGGACGCTTTCTCGCGGTCGTTGGCAAAATTGCCTGGGTTGTTCTGTGCGGTGCCGCCTTGATTGCCGCGATTACCTTGATTGTTAGCTATGATCTTTCACCTCATGTGTCACACAGGAAAGTCTGTGTTCAATTCGGAGGGGTGAAAGCCCCTGTTTCGCACACTTGAATCTCGCTTTGCCCGACGGGTTGCGCTAAGAAAGCTGCTTCACGGACTGTGGCGGGCCAACTCTTAGCATCCCAGTAGAACAGCTCGAGACCTTGCCCATTCGGCTCTCACGCTGAACTGAAGTTCTTTTCGCCTCCTCGAATTTGGACATGGTCTCAGAGAGGATTCGGGTAATGGACGACACGGTCCTGGCATTCATGATCTTCGCGACGGAACACCCGGACGCGCTTGCCCAAGTCCGAGGCTTGAGTGAAGCGGAAGCGCTGGAGGCTGGCGAGCCGCTGTCGGCCCAGCGTGACACCATGGTAGTCCAGACCCTCACGGCTGAAGCCAGCAAGCAAGGAGTTTCCCTCGATGAGCTGGTTCAGACGCTTATCGGAAGGGACGACGTGGAGGAGGGCGATGCGACCGTCCCAGGCTTGGAAAAATACAACCGGAAGCATCCAAGCATCATCTTGACCGGTTCCCCTCACACGAGCTGGCCTATCGTAGAAACAGCGATTTTCGAAGGTCTGCAATGGGTCGTTATCGGACAGTCAAAGGTATTTTTTGAAGGTTTTTGCCGTGATTGCCACCATCCACGCCAGCAACGCCGCGCATGGTAATAGCACCCAAATGGGATTCACTGAGGTGGGAAGGGAGAGGTAGATCACCCAAGGGCTTGCCATCAATGGCAACAATGTCCGTTTCGCTCGGTGGTAGACAAAGCTGCTCTCGCGATCGGCGCTGAATTTGCGAAGGTCTCGGCGCATCAAGCCATCGACAGCGCCGGTGATGACGGCGAGCAGGAATAGTGGTGTGGCTAGGGTGAGGACGGCGAGGCGCACTACGAAAGTGAATACAGTGAATAGGGCGGCCAGTAGGTAATCCTGCAACACGACATAGGCCTGAGCAAACTGGCCTTGCATCGACACTTCATGACTCAGGAGCTTCAAATGGGTGTCAAATTGCGCCCAGCCGGAGCGGACCACGACCCATTCGTTCAGGTGCTGAAGTACTTTAGCGGTGGCTTGCGCGGGCTCCTCCACGAGCAGCGAGTTTTTGAAGTGATCGCTGAGCCATCCCAGTTCACTGAGCCACATGGCATGGCTGTGATGCCAGCCCTGGTCGGGCCAGAACCACAGCATGCCCATGAACTCCAGCAGCACGGAGAAGATCAGCGAAGCGAACAGCAAACCGAGCAGTCGTAGACAAAGCTCAAGCGTGCCGAAGATCAGCCCCGGACGTTTTCGCGCAGGAGGTTGGCTCACTGGAGGGGTCGGCATAGATGGCTCCGCAGTACTCGCTCGCTTACGGCGCGTGCCTGCGCCCTGGTAGAGGCATCTCGGGATCGAAGTCGGCCGTGGGCGCACCTCCCGCGCTACTCCCCCAGCTCCCCGCGTTGGCGTTGTACGATTCGCGCATGCGCGCAGCAAGGGCCTGCAAATCCGCAGGCATCGCATCGTCGCTGGCTGGCTTCGGCAGTGGCATGCGCACCTTCCACAGCTGGCCGCCTTCCTGGAACGAGAACATCTGCCCTTTGGGCAAGGCGATAATGTGCGCCGGTTCGATCAGCGGTACCGCAGTGGTGGTGACGCGATCCTGCGATGACGAGGTGAAGTCGGTATGGGCATCAGGATCGGCGGTGTCCGTCGCACCGGAGACGAGCGTGCGTGTCTGCACGTTGACCTTGGGCAACTGCTTGGTCAGCAGTTCGGCCGTCGCGGTTTCTCGCACGCGCAGCATCTGCAAAGTGTTGAAGTTGCCGATGACTTGGCCGGCCTTGGCCCGGCTGCCGATACGTGCCTCGATGTCGCTCAAGGTCTGGGTGTAGGCCGTGACCTGGATACCGGCACCGCCGCCCTTGTTGATCAGCGGGATGAATTCATCTCCCATCAGTTCGTTGAACTCGTCGGCGTGCAGGTTGATTGGCACCTTGTCCGCGGCGCTGGAGGAACCGGGCAGGCCGTGATCGATGCCATGCTTGTAGATGTGGCCGGCAACGGAGACCAGGTCGGCGAACATCGAGTTGCCAACCGCTGCGGCCACTTCGGCATCCGACAGCGCATCCAGCCCAACGTAGACGATGCCGCGTTTGCGGATAACCTGTAGCCAGTCGAAGATCGGCCGCGGGTCGTTCAAGTCGGAATAGTTTGGCGCCAGCAGTTGTGCGGTCTTGCCGCTGGTGAGCTTTTCCAGCAGTGGTAGAAGGGAGGCCACGATCTTGTCGAAGTAGGTTCGGTCGTAGCGCACGGCCGAACGCAGGCCGTCCATGACAGGGTCGAAAATTCGCTTGGCGGTCAGGTACTGCTCGATGGCAACGACGCGTTTTTCCCGGCCCACCATGTGCCGCGGGATGTTCTTCTCGTTCAAGCGGCCCTCGATCTGCACGATCGCTTCCCAGGCCTGCGGATCATGGCGGGCGAAAAAGTGCTGGGCGTACTCAATGAACAGCGCGTCGATGTTCACCACATGGCGCTGGATCTGCAGGTAGTCCGGGCGCTGGCCGAGCTCGATCAGCGCTCGGGCAATGATGTTGACGAAGCGCCAGGCGAACTCGCGGAAGGCCGCCGAGTTGCCTTCACCACTCAACTGGCCGGCGATCCGGGTGGCCACCTCCGAAATGCGGCCGAAGCGGCCAATGGCGTTGTAGCGTGCAGAGATTTCCGGCCAGCCCAGGTGAAACACATAGAACTCGTGCTCACGGCCGGCGCGACGGGCCTCGACGTACATGCGCTTGAGCAAGTCGGCATCGCCCTTGGGGTCGAAGACGATGACCACTTCCCGGCTCGGTCGATGGATGTCTTGGGTGACATACACCTCGGCCAGGCGCGTCTTGCCCACCCGTGTGGTGCCCAGCACCAGGGTATGCCCGACCCGTTCGCCCAGCGGCAGGCTAGCTTCCTGTTCCTTCGGTTCGACGCCGTGCAGTAATGGCGATCCGCCCACCGGCGGTAACGGACGCACCGGGTTGAAAGGACTGTCCCAGGCAGTCAGGCGAGGCAGCAGCGACAGCCCCGGCGGAGCCTTCTCCAGCAGCTGCTCCATCCGTCGCGCCCACTGGTGGGCAGCCGACTGGTTGACATAATGGGCCAGCGCCGGGTCCTGGGCTTCGAGCAGGCGCTGTGTGTGCAGGCGCGTCCAGCGGAAGCCGCGGCCCATGAACAGGCGCTTGCCGCTCACCGGAATCTGCCGGCTGGTCAGCGAATAGCGCGGCAGGCGGCGGATATTACGCCGATAGCGCAGGACGATCCGCGCCTCGTTGAGCCGCTTCAAGCCGAACGCGGTGTAGGCCAGCGCCATACCTGTCCCTACCTCGGGCGACAGGGCCACGGCCCAGGGCGAATGCAGGCACAGGGCACCGGCGCCGGCGCAGATACCCACGGTGTACAGTTCCACCGCTGGGCGCAGCAGGGATTCCATCGCATGCCCGCTCATGGAGTGCCCTCACTGTTCCAGACCGGTCGGCGTGATCAGCACCGGGTAGTGCTCCAGCTCCAACCGCTCGGCGATGTCGTCACCACTTACCGGCCAGATGTTCAGTCCGGGCGCTGCCGTCTGAATGCGGCGCAGCGCCTGCGCGTCGTCGACCTCGACCGCCAACCCGTTGGCACCCAAGTCTTGTAACGCCTGGGCGTGCCGCGACAGCCAATCCAGGGAAGCGGTGTCCTGACCAACCAGGAACAGCGGCGTCATGCCTGGCAGGCTCAACGCCCTCGGTGGCAAGGCGCCTGGCGAGAGGCGAGCGCTGCGCACCGGTAGGACCCAATTCAGTGTGGTGGGGTCGGGTGGACTGCTGGACTCAGCGCCCACGGCAAGCGACAGCCCCAGACAGAGGGCCAGGGCCACCAAGCGCAAACAGCTCATGGCTGCGTCCGTCCGGGTGCCGTCGCGACGGATTGGACGCGTTGCCAGTGACGGCTGAACTGACGGTGATAGCGCGCCGCAGGATCACCGCCGGCAGGCCGGTGATAGCGGCCGGCGGCGACAACCCAGTCACCGGTGTCGGCATAGTGCGCGCGCAACAGTTCGGCGGTGACGGCGAGGTTGGTGCGGGGATCGAGGGCATCGCAGGGCCTGGGGTAGCGGTCTGGGTGATATCCCAGGTTGGTTTGTCCCAGCCCGACATCAATGCGCTTGGGATCGTGATGGCTGAGGGCCTCCCTCAGCGCAACACACGCTTCGTCGCGTCGGGCAAACCGCAGCGGTGACCCCGCGACATTCAGGGTCCACGGCCAGGGCATGAGCTGCCCGCGCAGCGGTGTGCCACTTTCCTGCAGGGCAATGGCGAACAGCACCGAGGCGGGGATACCAGCGCGCGCGGCCGCCAATTGATACGCCGGCGGGGGCAAAACACCTGCGTGAGCGGCGGTGGTGCCGACCATCGTCAGGGCGAGGATCAGTCGACGCGCTGCCATTTTCCATCCACCTGCTGATAGCGGGCTGGCAAGGGCCGGCTGGCGCCCAAGGTAAACCAGCGGCCGCGGTCATGGTTCAACGTGATCTGGCCGCCGTTGACCTGGCCGGCGGTGATGCCTGCGCCCTTGGCCCATTGGCGCAGTCGCGCATCGTTGCCTTGGCTGCCGACCAGGTATACATCCAGATGCGCACCGGCCTTGAGCCATTGCTGGAGGCTGGTCACACAGGCGGCGCAGTGATCTTCCACGAACAGCGCCGTGCGGCGGCTGCTCGAGGGGCCGGCATCGTCGCTCATGCCCTGCACGGGCTGAAGACCCGGAAACAGCCGCGCCCAGGCCGCGGAGTAGGCTTTCTGGTAGGCCAGTTCGCGCTCGGCACGCCTGGCTTCCAGGCGGACCTGCAGCTCGGCGTAGCGCTGCCGCTCCTGATCCGAGTCGGCCTCGACACCCAGGGTGGTGAGCGGATCAAGTTGCGGCGACCAGTAATGACGAGGGCCGGTCTGCAGGCGCTCAAACGTGGCCCATTCGTCATCCGTCAGGCCCCAGGCCTTAGCCTGGTCTGCTGCAGACGCCTGCCGCACAAGCGGCGATTGCTCACTGAGCTTCACGTCAGCGTCGACACGCTTAGGGGGCAAGCCCTGGTCGGCCAACAGGTACGCCGGCAGCAAAATGAGCGCAACAGCGAAATACCTAGGCACATTCACCTCCTCACGGGATGGGCAGGCTGCGATCGCCATGGACTGGAACGTGGAACACGGCCTGGCCCTCGCGGATCGCCCGCAGTTGCCAGCCGTTCAAGCTGTCGCCGGGCTGGAGCAGGTGCACGGTGGACAGGGCGTGGGCGCCGGCAGGCAGGGCGGCCACGAACCTGACGGTGCCGCGCGTTTCGATACCCTGCAGGGTGAAGGGCGGCTGCGGTGCTTTGACGTTTGATTGATTGCGAAAGGGGGGCGCTGGGGGCGCTGCGGCGGCCGGCACCTTAGCGGCGGTCGACAGTTTCTCGAGTGCCTCTTCTGCCGCGCCCATGCGTTTCGCCAGGGCGGTTAGTTCGGCGCTGCTCGGTCCTGGTGGTACCGCTTGCAGGATCCTTACGGAAGCCCCCAAATCGTGGAGTTGCTGGCCGAGCGTTGCCTGCGCAGTGACGTGCTGGTGTTGTGCGTCTGTGAGTGCCGCGACTTGTGGTGGCAGCGTGGCGAGCGTGCTGCGCAATTCCCCGATATCGCGGCGCAATGACGGGCTGGGATCAGCCGGGGCATTGCGTGCGGCGGCCTGCAGCTCAGCCAGTTGCTGATGCTGGTTGTAGCTTTCGGCCGCGAAGACGGCAGCACCCAGGCACAGGGCGCCGATCACCAAGGCCTGAAAATGGTGAACCTTCATGGCGCGGTCTCCAGTGTCGAGAAGGGTGGTTCGGATGTTGGCAGGCGCAGGGCGTAGCACACGCTCCGCTCGACCGGATCAATGTCCAGTCGCCAAGCGGGGCCGCCGACGACGGTCAAGGCATCCAGCAGCGTGATCGGTCCGAGGTCGTGATGGACGGCAGGCAAGGGGCGGCGGAACAACCGCGCCACGGCAGGGTTGTCGGGACAGAGGGAGTAGCCCGAGTGCTGCAGCATGTGGCGCAGTGCTTCACCAACTGTCGCGTGCAGCGCGGGGGCGATCTGGACGTTGACCAACTGATACAGCGGTTGGCGCTGCTCCAGCGTTGGCCGGGTGCTGGCCAAGGTGTATCGGTCCTGTCGGACCCAGGCGGGTACCGGGGACTTTGGCTTGGCCACTGCGGTGGGGGCCGGTGTAGGTGGCGCAGGGGTAGGCGCCGGTGGCGGCGTGCTGCAGCCCAGCAACGTGAGCGTCAGTCCGAACGTGAAGAGCGTGGGGGTGTGCATGACCAGGCCTCGACAAAAGATGCCGACACCTTGTCGAAAATCCAGGACGCGCCCCCACTGAAAAATCGAATCTCGCCGACCGGATTATGCTGGCGCAACCATGGAAAAGGCGCTCGGAGGCGCCTTGAGGTCAATCGTCGGTGAACATGGGTAACTCGGAAAGTGGCGTTGCATCGGGGTCGAAGATCAGCAGGCGGGTGTCGGCCTCACCGGCCAGCAACAGCAGGCGCAGCAGCACCGGTGGCACGTGATTTGCGCGCAGGCGCGCAGTGACTTCCTCGGCGCTGCAGTAGCTGCCGCCCGCGGCGATGTTTTTGAGCCAGGGCGTCGAGTACAGCTTGCAGCCCACCGCGTTGTTGCTACTCAGCACGAAACACTCGAAGTAACCCGACGGTGAACGACACCAGGCGCACACCTGCAGGTACACGAACTCTTCTGCAGGCAGGTGCGCACTGCTGATCTCCCAGCTGCGGCTGTAGTGCCCGGTGGCGAAAGACAGCTGCTCGATCAGATGCTGTGCAGCCTCCTCGCTGGGGAGATCGCTGACGTGTTGCCGGCGGCCATGGTGCAGCCCTGTGACTTGGTAGAGCACCTGGCTGACGATGCCGTCGGCAGGGCACCGCATACGGACAAACTCGGGCACGCTTTCGCCGTCAGTAATCACCGCGAAGTCATCATCGAATAGGCACGGCTGGAAATTGATGCCGTCATCCGGCAGGTCATGCAGCGCAGGGTGAAGCGAGCGGTAGCAGGGCGGGCAATCGTCGGCGTAGCTGATCTGCACCACGCGTTCGTAGCTCAGGTCCTGGAAGCCGCGGAGGAAGGGATTGTGAAGAGTGGACATGATGGCGCTCCAATAATGTGAAGGTCACCCCGCACAGGCGGTGACCCTCCAAGTGGTGGGTGTGGTCAGATCCAGCCGTAATCGGCCAACGACAGCGGCGTGCCTTCGCCCACGATGATGTGGTCCAGCACACGCACCTCAACCAGGGCCAAGGCCTCGATCAGTCGGTTGGTAAGCACCCGATCGGCGCCGCTCGGTTCCGAGCAGCCGGAGGGGTGGTTGTGGCACAAGATCACCGCAGCGGCGTTGTGCTCCAGAGCCTTGACGACGACCTGGCGCGGGTACACGGAGGCGCCGTCGATGCTGCCAGTGAAGAGGATGTCGAAGCTCAGCACGCGATGGCGCGAGTCCAGGCAGAGCAGGGCAAAGACCTCATGGAGATACGGCGCGAGCTGCAATTTCAGATAGGACGCGGCATCGCATGGCGTGATCAGTTGCTCGCCGCGCTCAAAGTAGCGTTGATCCAGCAACTCCAATGCTTTGGTGACCAGCGCATTTTCGCGGGCACGCTGGGTCAGTGTAGGGTCGAGACGTTCGACCCGATTGGGTGCAGTGTTCATGGGCAATTCCTCGTGGGAGACGGAGTGCTCCCTGGGGGAGTGCTCCAGGCAGATGGGAGAGGTGAGTCACAGACGTGTAAAACGATGACGCGCACCGTGCAGCGGGCTGTGGCAGCCCTCGCACTGGTGAGTGGAAAAGGCCTGAATGCCTGCGCCAGTGTGCGGATCGAAATCGGCGCTTAGGGGCAGCAAGGCCTGCAGTTCGATGCGCATATGGGTGATGCGTTGTTCAACTTCAGCCTCGCAGTAGTAGAGCGACAGCGCGCTGAAGTCGTCGTAGGCAACCGCCTGCAGGCAGTCCTCACAGAGCCAGAAGCTCTCCATGGTGACCTCCGACATAGGTGAGTCACAGGCGCTCGCGAGAGCGCCTGCAAGTGGGAGTCAAACTGCCTCAGGCAGACTGACGGGCTGCAGTGGGTTTGCGTGCGGCGGTCGGAGTTGGCTGACCTTGATCGGAGTCACCGTCAGTGTCAGCCTTATCTTCTTCCGCCTCTGCGTGCTCAGCACCCTCAGCAGCCGCGGCAGCGTCAGTGCGGGCGGGCGCACGGTAGCTGAATTGGCCATCGACCTTGATCCACTCGATGAAGATCAGGCGGCCTTTGAGGCTGGCGCCGGGTTGCCCCTTGCGTTCGCCTTTCTCGTACAGGAACGGATCGACCCAAAGATCGCCGATGCGAAAGGCGATGAGTACCTTGCGTTCCGCACAGACGTCTTCCAGGTGCTCGCGGATCAGCCGATCGGCTTCACCGCTGGCGACCTTGCAGTCGAAGCGGGTGTACTCGACGTCGTCCGAGGCACCGTGCAAGGCCGCGATGTCACAGGCCATGAACGCTTGGCCGCGGCGAACCGGGACTTCGCGAACACGGTTCAGGTAACCGATACCTTGGGTGTGAAGGTTGAAGTAGGTGGTGGGGGCGTTATTGCTTGCAGTAGTCATGGTGGAGCTCCTGTTCAGCAGAAACGCGGACATCCACCGACCCTGACGGTTGGTGAGATCCGCAAGGGAGAGGTGCAAAAACGTGATCGGTGTAGAGGGCGCTCATCATCGACGGGTCGATGACCGTGCGAGCTGCCGAGCGCGAGTCGCACTTGGGGAGAACCACCCGAAGCGGGCGTAACCTTGAAGGTCCTGGCTACCTGGGTGCTGTCAACGACAGCGGAGTGCAACTCATCTATAAAACGCTGCCAAAGGCGCGTCAACCGAGGATTGTAGGCGGTCTGAGCGAGCGGAAGCGGGTGGTTTTCAGTGGATTCACAGCGGCGAAAAAATAGCCCGACGGTCATCGGGCTAGGAGGAGAGGGACCACCTTTGACTCGTATCCGGACAGCTAAGTCATCGCAAACCTCAGGCTGTCGTTCCGCGCAATCAACCGACCCTTGTCGTGGCCTGGGCCGAAACCAACTGGCACGCATCCGCGCACAAAAGGTGCCCAGTCTTTCGCCGGCGGGCACCGGGGCTGAGTATGTCCGCCGAAGCGGATGACCCCTGCGGCCTGGAGCAAGCCGCGCGGGTCATCCGCTTCAGTCAGACGCTGATAACGTAAAGTAAATGCTGGGTGCGATGGAGAAGAGGGCTCCGAACTCACTGAGTCTGACCGAGCTGCCCGGAGCGAATCGGTCTGGGATCGCCAGTGGCGATGGGCAGTCTCACTACATCAGCGCCGCCGGCCGACGTCAAGCGTTGACGCCACCGCTACTTGGATCTGACCGGGCGCTTGCTCGTCTTCACGGGCCTCGTGCCCTTGCAGTCTGGGAAACGCGTGCACGACCAGAAGTCTCCGATCCGGCCCTTACGCTGGCGCATGGCACTGCGACACACCGGGCAATTTGGGCCCTTGGGCACGGGCAGCGGCAGGGTGAGCGAGCGATGGTTTTGCACCAGCTGAGTCAGCCATGCCGCCTGCTTGGCGAGGAAGGTCTCGACACTGAGCTGGCCTGACTCGATACGGTCCAGCGCCTGCTCCCAGAGAGCAGTCAGTACAGGATCGGCGACCTCCCGTGGTACGGCCTCGATCAGCGTGTGCGCAGCGGCGGATGCCGCCAGGCTGCGCTTTTTTTTCTGCAAATACCCGTGATCGATCAAGCCTTGGATGATCGCCGCGCGGGTGGCTTCGGTCCCGATACCGATGCTCTCCTTGAGCTTCTGTTTGAGCCGCGGATCGTCCACTTGGTTGGCAATGGTCTTCATCGCTTTGACCAGGGTGCCTTCGGTAAAGGCTTTCGGCGGTTGGGTCCGCTGAGCCGAGACCGTGGTGTCCAGCAGCGTGATGTCAGCGCCTTCGCGCAACGTGGGCAGCGGTTGGCTGGGTTCTGGCCGATCGCTGTCACCGAGCTCATCGATCACGGCTTTCCAGCCGCGTACCTGGATCTGCTTGCCGCGGGCGATCAGGCTGTCCTGACCTGCCTGCAGCAGCACCTGGCTCTTCAGGTATTCATGATCAGGGAGGAATTGGGCCAGGTAGCGGGCGCGGATCAGCGAGTAGACGGCGCGCTCCGGCTCGGACAGCTTCGCCAGGTCAATGACCACTGCAGTGGGGATGATGCCGTGGTGGGCGGTGATCTTGGTCGTGTTCCAGGCGCGCGACCGTCGCGCGGGGTCGGCCGATTTCAACCACTGGGCCAAGGCTGGCGACGCGGCGGCGAGGGCTCGCAGTACCTTGGGCACGTCATCCAGCATGCTCTCTGGGAGGAAGCCGCAGTCGGTTCGTGGGTAGGTCGTGGCCTTATGGTTCTCGTACAACGCCTGAGCAGCGGCCAGGGTCTCTTGAACGCCTAGGCCCAGCTTGGCGGAACAGACTTCCTGCAGGGTGCCCAAGTCAAACGGGAGGGGCGGGCCTTCGCGGACGGCCTCAATCTCGACGCTGCAGACCTGCGCCGAGGCTCGGTGCTCCAGTCGTGCCGCCGCCTCCTGCACGATGCTCTCAGTGAAGCAACGACCGCTGTCATCGCAGGCTTGCGGCGGGGGCTGCCAACGTGCGCGAAAGCGCGTGCCGTCGGCCTCCAACGTGGCGTCAACGATCCAGAACGGTTTGGCGACAAAGCTGGCGATGGCGCGATCGCGCTCGACCACCAAGCGCAACGTCGGCGTCTGCACCCGTCCCACCGGCAGTATCCCGTCAAAGCCGGCACGTCGGCCCAGCAGGGTGAACAGGCGGCTGAGGTTGATGCCGATCAGCCAGTCAGCCCGCGATCGCGCCAGCGCACAGTGATACAGTGGCAGGGTCTGCTCACCTGGACGCAGGGCGGTTAAGGCCCGACGGATTGACGCTTCGTCCAGGGCAGACAACCACAAGCGCTGGACCGGGCCGCGGTACTCGCAACGCTCGATGATTTCGCGAGCAATCATCTCGCCCTCGCGATCGGCGTCGGTGGCGATTACCACCTCGGAGCATGACTGCAGCAGACCTTGGATAACCTTCAGCTGCTTGGCCACCTTCGGCTTTACAGCGACCTGCCACCGCTCGGGGATGATGGGCAGATCCTCCAGGGTCCAGCGTTTGTAGCGATCACCATAACTTTCCGGTGGTGCGGTCTCCAGCAGATGGCCCACGCACCAGGTCACCATCACTCCGGACCCCGCCAGGCAGCCGTCACTGCGTCGCGTGGCTAGGAGGACGCGAGCGATATCGCGCGCTTGCGAAGGCTTTTCACAGATGAACAGACGCATGAGCAGGCACTCCCAGTCGGTTCACACCAGCGTGCCGGGGTGGGGAGGCGAGGCCAGTGGAAAGCCGAATGGGCGCCAATCACTTCAGCGATCGGCCTGAGGGGAACGTGATTGGAGTACGCGGATCAGCGCCGGGCGAGGTGTGTGGCCAGTTGGCGCAAGTTCTCCACGGCATACAGCCGATCGGCTTCATTCAGGTCTTGCAGCAGCTCAGCGATCACCAGCCCTTGATCGAGAGGCCGGCTGCTAGCGGCCAGCAACAGTTCGTCTGCCGGGCATTGGTAGATGTCCGCCAACCTTAGCAGCTTGCTTACTGACAGGTCGACCTGACCCCGCTCCATACGGGAAATGGCCTCGCTGGTTACGTGCAGCCGCACGCCCACTTCTTCCTGCGTCAGATTGCAGGCAGTGCGGACCTTGGCCAATTGGCGGCCAATATGATGGCGTAGGCTAGGCTTCTTCGCGGGCAATGGGGCGTTCTCCAATTCGACCCATATGGTTGACCATCAACCCGCACATATGAACGCCTCATAAGGTTGACTATCAACCTTATGAGGCGTATCACCCCAATAAAGTGCAGTTGCCAACTCTCGTGGAGGGTAGGGACATGAACGAAAGCAAGGACGGTGGGGCCGAGGCTCTGCAGTTGAAAGCGTACGAGTTGTTGCTGGCCACGCACCTGGAGCCGGACAACCCTGACGCTCGCACCCGGCTTGAGGAGTGGCTACGCGAATGTCCCGAACACTGGCGCGCGTTCCGCGCTTTGGATGAACACCTGGAGCAGGCCTCGTTGCTGCTGGCCCATAGCAGACTGGCGTCATCATCGCGCCATTGAGCGACCCCCGGCGGCATGTACCGCGCTCGGTGGATGGCCGTGCTGAACCAGCTGCACGCTGGCTCGGCCAGTCCACCGAGTACCACAAATCACCCTACTTGCGCGGGCTCTTCTTGCTCGCGGGTTTGCGGCCAGTGCTGGCGCCGTCGCCTTTGCCGCCGTCCGGGTTCTTCTCGCGCATGGTCACCGACGCCAGACGGTGGGGCAGGATGCCAATGCGCCGGGCCTCGACCTTAAACGTCACTCGCGCGTTGTCCTCGCTGTCCTCCCACTCCTCTTTGACCGTACGGCCCTCGACCAGGATGCGCATGCCCTTTTGGAACAGGGTGCTCCAGTGCTCCGCATCGCGGTGCCAGAGTTCAACCGGGGCCCAGTACCCACCGCGATCCTCATAGTTGCCGTCACGCGGTACCGGGTTGTCGAAATACACATTGAGCCGCAGCAGGCGACGCGGCTCTTCGGGATTGGTGTTGAACTCCTGAAACTCGGGGACGCTGCCGATGTTGCCTTCGCCAACAAATAACGTGCTCATGGGATTAACTCCGGGTGGGGGGTAATGGAACTGCCGAGTGCGGCCTCGGCGTCGAGTAGCTGGCGGGCGGATGCGTTGGCCTGGCGGTGCAGTGAGTGCAGGCTGCTCATCTGCAGGTTGAGCACCACACGGTTGACCTCCAGCTGGTGCAGCGCCTCGCGTACGGCAGGTGCCAGGTACGGCTGCTCCATCGCCTGCTTCCACACCTCGGCGCCCATGCGGCTGAAGTCACGGCTGCGCCAGCGCAAAAAGTCCGTTCCGGCTGCGCTGTGCTGCACCACCAACCGCAGGTCCAGCAACGAGAAGGGCGGCTGCGCCACAATCGCCAGCATGCCCGCCATCAGCCCGGCGACCTGGGTGCGCAGGCGCAGGATCGATTCGGCGAACTGCTGCAGCTCCCCCTTACCCTTAAAAGGCTTTAAAAGGCCTTTTAGGGAGGCACCCTGTTCGAGCTGACGATACGCATCCGTTGAAAGGCGCCGCGCGATGGCTTCGGCCAGAGTCATGCGTCACCGCCTTCCGGCACCGGCGGCACGATCAAGGGCTCGTCGGTGACCTCAGGCGGTGGTGTGGCCAGACTCGCATCCATCGCCTGGCGCAGAATGGGCGGAGCAAAGCGGGAGCGGCGCGTGCCCTCGAGGATGTCTTGCGGGGGTAAGCCGAACTTGTCGACGGCCTCCCGCGCGCGGGCGCTGTTGGCCGCCACGTCGTCGCGGCTGACGCCGGCCAGGCGGTAGCGCTGGGCCAGGCCGAATACGCTGCGCAGCAGGTGCGCACCGCGGTCGATCCAGATCTCCATGTCACCACGGCCGATCAGCGCGGTGTGGTGCGCCAGCAATACCCGCCGCACCAACGTGTCGTAATCGGTCAGCAGGTAGACGGCGAGAAAGCCCAGCTGACTGCCGATGAACAGCGGCAGGGTCACCGGATGGATATTGAGGTTGTCGCCGACATCGACCTGAGTGGGCAGGTCGCGCTCCACCAGGCTGACCTGTTCGGTCAATGTCTGCAGATCAGCCTTCGCCTGCAGCAGCTTGTCTTCGAGTTGCAGCATGAACCAGTCGGCGAAGGGATCGTCCTGGCTGCTGGCCTGCTTGAGCAGGTTGGTCACGCTGATGTAGCCGGCCATGCCGAGGATGCCATGGACCCCCTCGCGGGCGACTCGTCCTTGCCACAGTCGCGCGGCATGGTGGGTGTGCAGGGTGAGCGTGATGCTGCTGCGCAATGAGCCCAGGTTGAGCTGGTAGTGGTCGACCATCGCCGGATCCTCGCCGTTGAAGTGAGGCAGACGATGAGCTGTGTCGTCGCCCTCGGCGTGGATCAACGCGAAGGTGCTGGGCTCGCATTTCCAAACAGTGGACGTCCGTGGATTTGATCACACTAGGCATCAAATCCACTGTGTTCCGGCGCTAGGTCGATGCGCCGGGGACGCGGCAACGTAGTTTGAGTTCTTCCAGGCAGGCGAGGGCAAGCGGCGAGGCGGTGCGCTGCTCGCCGGGCTGCCGGCGCTCGCGAGGTGGTTCAAGTTTCGACACCGCGGCCGGCGGGCGCCGAGGTGTGTGCTCTGGGGCAGTCGTATCGGTGCGTGCGGCCCACAGGTTGAATTCGCCTCGGCACGCCCGTTTGATCAACCCCATCAGATAGGCGACTGGTTTTCGGATCTCGCCACGGGCGCAGCGCACCGCCGCTTCGTTGATTACCGCTTGTTGCTGTTCTGGCTCGAGCGGGCGCATCGCCTGGGAGGCCATGCGCCGCTCGGCAGGGCTCAGTTTTAGATCCTCTGGCCAGCGCGCTCGTCCGAACTCCACTTGCGCCAGTACTGTACTTTTTTTGTTTTTGTCTTTCTGTACTGTACGGCCGTCGTCGGCATTCCGAACGGCAGCGGAAACTGGGGACTTGCCGCAGGATTCGGAATTCCTTGCCGCGGCCCTAAAATTCCCAACCGGATGGCATTCACCGCGTTCGGAATCAGCCGTCTGTTCCTCTATCAGCGGCAGCGAGTGCTGCTCCGCCACGGGCGGGGTCGTCGCAAGCATGGCCTTGTCAGCAGCGGCGACCTTGGGGTCAGCCTGGATATCTGCGATCACATGCTCGGCGACATCCCTGACACCCTTGGTGGCATGGGTGAGGTTCTGCAGCAGCAGTGACCGGTAGCCGCTGTCGAGCTCAAGCTGCTCGGCCGCCGTCAACGGATCTCCGTGCAGCACATAGACGCAGCCACGCAGACAGCCCTGGGCATCCCGCGAGCGCTCGACCAGGCTGAGCCAGCGGGTGGTGCGCAGGACATTGAGCGCCCGGGCGACCGTTTCACGGGAGGCCTGGGTACCGCAGGGGCTGGTGGCCAGGTAGGGCTGAAGGTCTTGATAGCGGGGTGTCTGCACCTTCCGCTCGGTAATCAGCCAGCGCAGGACCTGCCAGGTGTTGCGCTCCAGCGGCGTGAGGCGGCGGTCGAGCAACAGCTTCATCGGCAATGGATCGTTGTCGCCATAGTAGATCGTGCGGATCGGTGCCTCGGCAGCAGCGGACTCTTCCAGTTTGGCCTGGGCGGCCTGCCATTCCATCCGCCGCCGAAGTGCGTCGTAGCACTGACGCACCACGTCTTGCCAGTCGACCTCGTAAAAGCTCAGCATGGGGCACCTCCGTACAATTCGATCTGCTGCCAGATCAGCGTCAGGCTGATGTGCTGCTCTTCAGCGAGCATCATCATCGCGTCGAGGGGATCATTGTCCGGGTCTTCCTCACGCAACTGGCTCCAGCGGTTCCACACCGCATGCTCCTGCGCCTCGGTGAGTTGTACCGGTCGACCGCGGTGGGTTTCGATCTTCAGTACCCGGCGGCGCAGGGCGGTTTCCGAATGGTCCAGGCCGAAGCAGCGGTACATGATGCTGGAGCTGGCGCCGAGCTTCAGTGCCCGGTTGATCAACCGCTCGTTCAGTTCATCCCGCTCGGCCTGGGCGATCAGCCGTCGCAACACGGTGGTGTCGACCTTGATTTCTACCCAACTGATTGTCGAATGGGCCAACTGCGACAGCGTGGTCGGCGGCAGCGATTGCAGCACCTCGATGTCCTCATCTGCCAGTCCAAGCGCTTTGCAGCGTTGCAAGCGCCCGTGGCGCAGCTCATGCAGCACCTGATTCAACATGGCATGGTTCAACAGGTTGAAAGTCGTGGTCATGAGGTGGCTCCTCACGTTAACGAAGGGTCGACAGCGTGGTATCGATCAACTGCCGAGCATGGCGGATTAGGGCAAACAGCTGCTCAAGCTGTTCGTCTGGCAAGCGCTCGAGGCCAATGGTCAGGGCAGGTCGCTCGGCAAACGGCAAGTCGTACGCGCCAATCAACAATTGCCCAAACAGGGCGGCTGGCAACTGCTGGCGTTGCGCCCAGGCCACGTCGTCCTGCAGGCGCAACAGCGCCGAGAGCAGCAGTTGGACACCCGTGCGTCGAGGGGTGAGCTGGGCGTCCTGGTCCAGAGCGAGGATGAAACCGAGGCCCTCTGCTTGCCGAAGCACCAGGTCGTTGGCATCGGCGTAAACCGCCAGGTACTGCGCCAGCTGGGCACAGCGTTCCCGCAGGCCGTCGATGTCATCGGTAGCTCCAAGTCCGGAGTACGCCGGCCCCCTGGTCCTTCGGCCTGACTCATCGACCTCAGATGGCCCGGCCCCGGACGATTCGCTTCCAAGCGCTTCCAGAATATGCGGCAGCCGAGGTTCCGGGTTGGGACTGTCCTCAGGACTCGCAACGCCCAGGTTAACGTTCGGCGTATGAGGAATTCGCGCTGACTCGATGACTTGGTCCGCTGGAGGTGCTGCGCTAGGGGTTGCGTCTTGTTGCGATAGGTTTGGCGTTGGCGGTGCCGTATTCGTTAGCTCTCGCCTGTCCTGGTGAAAGTCCAGCGCAAGGACTCGCGGCGATTGGTTCAGGTACACAGCCATCTTGGCGATCAGCTCATCCTGTATATCGTTAGGATCCAGCTCGGGTTTCTCGTCATCGAAGGCGGACAGCACCTCCATCCAGAGCAGCGCGAACTGCTGGGGATCGCCGAAATGCTGATTCCAGGTCGACTCGGCTCGGCGTCGCAGGGTAATCACACGCTCGATGTTGGGTTTGCCGAGGCCTGCATAGAGCATTTGGGGGATGGAGGGCAGGAGAAACTCGAGCGCATCGAACATGCGGCTGATATGCGACTGAGAAATGGGGTAGCCACCCTTGCTCAAGCGGTTGGCGAGCTCACGCTGACTGAGGGACTCGCCAGGCTCTTCGAGCATGTCCAACAGCTTCGCGACCGCCAGCGCCCGTTCGATAAACGTCAATTGGCCATGCAGATCGCTTTCCGCCAGATGCCCAAGTAACACCAGGGACTCGGATTGCCAGGGGCGAAACAGACAATTGAGACGAAAGAAACGGTCCTCACGGGTTTCCTGCCACAATTCGCCGAGGATGCTCAGGCGAGTGTTGCCGCCATTGCGAATGATGAAATGCTGCTCGTTGGGCCGGCGTGTGATGGAGGGCGGATGGTCAAGGCCGCGTTCGCGAATGGAGGCTTTGAGCTCGTCGTACAGCGGGTTGCGCACCACGCGAGGATTCAGTTCGTAGGGTCGCAATTGCTCCAGCGTAACGACCATCGCCGTTTCACCGACCGGGTTGGCCGGCTGTTCTCGGCTCTTCTGCGGGAAGTGAGCCTGCTGCAATTGCCGGGTTACGTCTTCGGAGGTTGGCGGTTTCATCTCGCATCCTCCAATCAACGATGCCCAGCCAGTCGACTGCTGTTGGCATGTGCTAGCCGGCGGCCGCTCATGGTCGCCAGGCTGAGCTTGTCCGCCCACTCCGGAAACAACTCGATCGCCAAGCTGGTCATGACGGCCGCCGCGCAGCGGCTTCGGCTACCGGTTGGAGGGGTGGCTTCGACACGGTGCACCGGCAGTCCCAGTGACGCAGCGTTGAGGTAGGCCACGCGGTCCGGGATGACCGTGTCGCAGACGCTGACATGCGTATCACCTTCAAAGGTGGTTTGCAGGCTCTGCATTATCAAGCGAGTGTCGCGGCGGTTGGCATTGACCTGGTTAAGCAGCAGCTTCACTGACGGTAGAGCCACACCCAAAAACCTATAGGGCTCCAGCTCTTCGAACAGGCCTAGGGTGCCACGACGAAGTTCGCGCGCGGCGAGCATTTCCGGGGGGAGAGGACACAAGGCGCAATCGGAAGCCAGCACGGCCATCTCCACCACCACACTGCGGGCACCTTGGGTATCCACAATCATCACATCGAACTGATCAGCGAACGCCGGCAACAAATTCCGCAGGCGCAGACGGCCATCGGCGGCATGCAGCAACAAGGTACTCAAGTGCCCCGCCCGATCGTTGGAAACGATCAGCGAAAGGCGCGGTATGATCGTACCCGTGATGACCTGCTCTGCATCAGTGAGCCCTTCGGTTATCAGCTCGTAGCACCCGACCTCACGCTGCGCACTGAGAGCGTAATAGCTGGACAGCGTCGGCTGACTGTCCAGGTCCAACATCAGCACCCGAAGTCCCGCATCGGCGAGTAGACCGCTGAGGTTGGCGGCCACCGTGGTCTTGCCAGCGCCGCCCTTGGTTGAGATCAATGAGAAGACTTTCATGATCTCACTCCTCGGTGGAGAGACGGTCTTGCACCCACTGCTCGACCTCGAGCGAATCCCAACCGACAGCGCGCGTGCCGATACGCCGGCACTGGGGAAACTGGCCAGCCTTCATCAAGTTGTAGATGTGTGAGCGTTTGAAACCGGTTTTCTGTTCAACCTCATCTCGGCGCATGATGTGACGGTCGGCTGAAGCGAAACTAGGGGCGGTCGGGTGCATGATGTCACTCCTTAGCACCGAATGGCGCGTGGTGGGATGTGACATTCAGTCAACAACTGGAATCGCTGAAAGTCATTGCCAGGCAATCAATCGGATTGCCTGGCAATCGCGGCTTGCGCCTATTCTGCTTGGGCCAAACGGCGCCGGGCTTCTGCAAATTTCCGATCAAGGGTGCGTTTGCTCAACCCTGGAACATCCGGGAACAGCGTGGTGATGGCATCAACGATTGCTGCCTGATTCTTGAAGATAGATCGAGGTTGCCCATTCTCCGTCTTGCCCAGTATCAGAGCGAGCAGGGCACCGACGATCACGTACAGCAGAAGAGCGGAATTTTCAGATGGAACTCCGGCCTTTGGCTTGGATTTTGGGGACTCGGTTGGATCGTCGAGCTCGGGTGATTCAGGGTCGCAGAGCGCCGAATAGGTGCGATGTAGGTTCTCGAGCTCTCGCAGTAGAACATCTCGATCCGCTTGAAGTGCGAGATGCACGCCCAGGCTTACGCAAAGGGAATGATCACTCTCTCGGGAAAACAGAAACGCAGGCTTCTCGTGCGGATAGGTGCGGGCGAACCAACCACACAGGTCTGGGTGGCGAATGGACCAGTAAGCGCGTTGCACGGGGTCCGTTAGACCAATCGGTCCCCCCAAATAGGTTGCCGGCAATTCACCGAAGATTATGGCGTCGCAGATACGCTCGGCGTAGAGGTGTAGCGTAGGCCATTGGGGAAAATGCTTGAGCAACCCGCCTGGATCCGACAACTCGGCTTGCAAAATTTCGGCTTCGTGATCGGCTAGATCGCTCCAGAGAATTGCCGCATCAATAGGGTGGTAAGAGCTTCTAAATGAGACCATGGGACAGCCTCCTGCTGAAATCTTCCTTTCGCTACGTGGGCTGGTGCCGTTTCTGTGTAGCGAGTCAGATCCTTTTTTTCGGATCCACTCAGGGTGACAATTCTTCGATCCGTTCGTTCGTGACTTTAGCTGTGAGCGCGACAGATTTTGACGCGAGCTCGCACGCTGGTGCGATCTTCAGCTGTGAAGGAAAGGGGGCATTAAAAATCTGACAGGCCGTCACGATCCTTGGCTGTCGAGTCAGATTTTGCTGAGGTGTGGGTGGCGACTCAAGTCTATATGTTGGCGCTCTGCGGTTCTTAGAAAGGTGCTCGTTTGGGTTGGGCATGCGGCCACAAGGTGGCCACCAAAAACAGTGGGCTTGCCGCCGCTATGCTAATTGCCAAGGGTGCTACAAGTGGGGTTGGGCGACGGCGGTAACAGCCCTTGAGTGCATGCGCCGTTTGAGGCAGATAGCCAGTGCAGCGATCATCACTGGGATGGTCAGCAGAGTGAAGATGTCGGCAATCGATAAACCCCACGTCGTGATGATCGCCCCGGAGCCTGCCCCGAGAATTGCCCCTACTCGACCGATGCCGAAGACCCAGCTGACACCCGTCGCCCGTATAGGTGTTGGGTAGTGAGCCGCGCCCAGCGCAAAGCAGCCTGCGTTTGCGGACATCAGTACGTAGCCCAGCAGGAAGACAAGCGTCCCGACCATGGCAAATGAGCTACTGAAGAAAGCGATCATCAAGGTGAACACGGCGCAGCCAGCGAACATGATGCTCACGATCTTGTCTGGCTGGAACCGATCCATTTTCAGCCCAACCGTGAAGTTACCGATGGCGCCGCCGACTTGCAGGATTATCCCTAATGTCACTGCTTGTGAGTAAGACATACCAGCCGCGCTTGCCGTGAGCGGGAGCCAATTACTCAGGAAGTAGAGGTGGAAAAAGCCCATGAACATCGCAAGCCAGATGGTCAGGGTGCCCATTCTGTAATTGCGATTCAACAATGCTACTGGCCCACGTATCGTGTCTTCGCTGGCCACTTGCTCACTGTTGATGAACTTTGTTGAGCCACTGGCACTGCCCGGCATGAGTTCGTTGGCTGCTGTCACGAGACGCTCATGAGGTTGATCACGCTGGAGGCGGAATCGTAGTGACTCTGGGAGCCATATGATGAGTGCAAGGACTAACAAAAGGGGTAATACACCGCCAGTCACGAACACGGCACGCCAGCTATAGAGCTGTATCAGATGTTCGCTGACCAGCCCGCAAAGGGCACCACCCATGCCAAACCCGCACCACGCCGACGTTACCAGGAGCGAGCGCCGGCGTAGTGGGGCGCACTCAGCCAGCAGAGTGGTGATATTCGGCATGGTCGCGCCTAGCCCAACACCGGTGAGAAAGCGCGCGGCGGTGAGGGTGTGGAGGCCGCTCATAAACGCACAGGTAAGGCAAAATACGCCCACCGCAGACACAGCTGCGATGATGACCCAGCGCCTGCCGAATCGATCAGCCAGGGGGCCAGCGAGCAGAGAGCCGATAGATAGCCCAACGATGCCGCTCATCATCAAGGGCCCCAGGTCGCCTCGGCTTATGCCCCAGTCTTGAAGTAGAGCAGGGGCGATGAAGCCCATCATCATGGTGTCGAAACCATCCAGCATCAGAATCAGAAGGCCGAGGATGATCACGGTTTTCTGTTGCCTTCCAATTGGACGGTTGTCCAGGAAGGTATGCACGTCTAGCACGTTATTATTCATCTTGTTGTACTCGTACGGCTTGTAAACGGGAAGTGGGGCTTTCGCCCCACTGCTATTTGGCCATGGCACGTAAATCGGCGGTGGCGATCTTATCGACTCGGCCTGAATCGGGGTCCACGACTGCCCGATAGTTTTCCCGCGCAAAGGCCGCGGTCATCTTGTGGTTCCAGACGTCCTGCTCGATGTCCTCCAGCGGTCGGTCGAGAGGGTTACCGAAACCGCCGCCGCCAGGTTGGGTGTGCGAAACCACGTCATTCCGCGCAATGGTGATACCCACCTTGCTCGGCAGGAACCGAGTCTCGCTGCCGTGTTGCAATGCATTGATCGCCGGGCTTGCAGGTAGGCCACCTTGCAGGCCGTAGGGGCGGAATTTCATACGGTCGGCACGCAGTTGCAGCAGGACGTCGTCAGCCAGCACACGGTAGCTGCGCAACACGCCCAGGCCGCCGCGGTAACGACCGGCGCCAAAACTGTCGGCCACCAGCTCATAGGCTTCAACACGCACTGGATGCTGTGCTTCCAGAGTTTCGACCGGGGTGTTCGAGAGGTTTTGCGAAGCGTTGGTGATTGCTTCCACACCATCGGCATGTGGTCGCGCGCCCCAAGCACCGCAGACCATGTCGACGATGATGTAGCCCTCGCCATTGTCTTTCTTGCCGGACAGGCACACGACGGTATTGCCGCCTTCACCAGCTGCGGGAATGCGATCGGGGACAACCTGCGCCAACGCGCCCAGCATGGCGTCGAAAACCCGATAGCCAGTGAGTGCACGAGCAGCCACCGCGGCAGGTTCCAGTGGATTCAGAACGGTTCCTTCCGGGACATGCACATCGACGCAGCGGAACAGTCCTTCGTTGTTCGGTACGTCACCTTTGAGCGCGCAGCGCACACTCAGGTAAGTACAGGACTTGGTGTAGGACAGCGTCGAGTTGATCGCGGCGCGTACCTGCGGGGAACTGCCGGTGTAATCCACGCTGACCCGGTCCTCATGGACGGTGACTGCCACACGCACGGGAATCGGATCTTCGGACAGACCATCGTCATCGATGAAGTCCTCGAAGACGAAGGTGCCTTTAGGCCAATTACGGATTTCTTCTCGCGTCAGGCGCTCGGCGTAGTCGAGCAGTTCAGCGAAGTAGCGGCGACTGTCGTCACGGCCGTAGCGATCGAGCAGGCGCGTCAGTTCGCGACTGCCTACTTGGCAAGCGGCGTATTGCGCACGGAGGTCGCCCAGCACTCGGTCAGGCACGCGGACGTTTTGCGCGATGATGCGCTCCATGATGTCGTTGATCTTTCCGGCTTCGTACAGCTTCACCACCGGAATGCGCAGACCTTCCTGGTAGATCTCGGTAGAGTCGCTGGCGTTGGACCCCGGGACGCGTCCGCCGACGTCGGTGTGGTGGCAGATGACCACGCTGTAGCCTTCGATCTCGCCTTCATAGAAGAAAGGCGCAAACATGAAGATATCTGGTAGGTGCATGCCGCCCTGGTACGGGTCGTTGACGATCACTGCATCCCCAGGTTGCAGGCTATCGCCATAGCGAAGTTTAACCTGCGCCATTGCCTCGGGAATGGCACCCAGGTGGAGTGCAATGGTTTTGGCCTGAGCGATCATCTGCCCATGGCGGTCACAGATGGCCGCCGAGTAATCCATGACGTCCTTGACGATTTCCGAGCGAGCGGTGCGCAGCACGGTGTAGGCCACTTCATCGACGATCGAGTCCATGGCGTTCTTTACGACAGCAAAGGTGATTGGATCGATGGCCTGGCTCATGCGCGGATCTCCTGGATGTTGATGGTGATATTCCCGATGCTGTCTGCATGGGCGCTACAGCCTGGCGGCACAACGATGGTAGTGTCGTAGGACTCGATGATCAGAGGACCCTGTACCGGCTTCAAACCGATGCTCGCTCTTGGCACCACTGGGGTGGATTGCAGCGGAGCGTCAGGATCGAAGCTGACCAGGCGCTCACCTTCGGACCCTTGCAAGGCAGTTGAGTCGACTTTGCAATCTGCAAACTCCAGTCGGTGAGCACTGCGGCCCCGTGCGCTGACGCGCAGGTTTACCAGCTCCAGCGGTTCGTCGCTCGCATATCCGAACGTTTGCAGATACTGGGCGTTGAAGTCTTTGCCCAGTTGGTCGAGGACTTGCTGATCGATCTGGGCACTGCTCAGCGGGACTGTCAGTTCCGAGCTTTGTCCCAGGTAACGGACGTCTGCCGAGTAGACGACTTGAGCGGCGTCAGCTGCGTAGCCTTCGCTCGCGAGTACGGTGAAGCCTTGGTCGCCGAGGGCAATCGCCTCAGTCGACAACGTACACAACTCGCATTGTGCGAACGGACGGAGGATGGCTTTCACGAAGTTGTGCTCAGCGTCAGCTGTGAGCATGCCGGCAGAGCAGAACACTCCTGCCATGATTGGCGCTACGACGCGGCGGATACCCAGCAGGCGAGCCACAGCAACTGCGTGAAGGGGGCCGCCGCCGCCGAATGCCATCATCGACATTTCACGGGGATCCAGGCCTCGCTCGACAGTCACGGCACGGATCGCGCGGGCCATGTTCACGTTTGCCAAATGGCGGATGCCATGGGCAGCCTTGAGCAGGTCGAGTTGCAGTGGTTGGCCGATGTATTGTTCGATCGCTTTGGCCGAGCGTTCTGGGAACACCGGCAGACTACCGCCCGCCAGAGCGGTTGGGTTCAGATAGCCCAGTACCATGTTTGCATCGGTGACCGTCGGCTGATCGTTGCCCTTGTTATAGCAGGCTGGGCCTGGATAGGCGCCCGCGGATTCAGGACCAACGCAGAGCAACCCACCGGCATCAATCCAGGCGATCGAGCCGCCACCCGCGCCGACCTCGGCGATATCGATCGCAGGGACCTTGAGTACATAACCGCCACCCTTAACGAAGCGGCTTGGAGCACTGATACCGTCGCGGAACTCATACTCGTTGGTCAGCGAAGGCTGACCGTCGACAACGAGGGCCGCTTTTGCGGTAGTACCGCCCATGTCGAAGATGATCTGGTTGCTGTCGCCTGCCAGCGCACCGATTCGTGCTGCGCCGGTTACGCCGCCCGCGGGACCGGAGGCTACCGCAAAGACCGGTTTTTCACTTGCGGATGCAATGCCCATCATGCCGCCGTTGGAGGCCATTACCTGCAACGAGGCGCGAACACCCATCGCTTCGAGGTCCTGCCGCAGACGAGCCAGGTAGGTTCGCATGGCAGGAAGGATATAGGCGTTCACCACTGTCGTACTGGTGCGCTCGTACTCCTTGATTTCTGGCAGTACCTCAAACGACGCGCTGACCAATACCTGAGGGAAATGTTGCTGGAGAAGCTGCTTGGCACGGCGTTCGTGGGCTGGGTTGATGTAGCTATTGATGAACGCGATCGCGATCGCAGTCACGCCTTCGTCGATCAACGACTTTGCTTCACGAAGCAGTTGGTCTTCGTCCAGGGGAGTTACGACGTCGCCAGTCGCGCTCATGCGCTCCTGGATACCCCGCCTCCAGCGGCGAGTAGCCAGGGGTTCAGGTTTGCTCCAGGAAAGGTCAAACATGGTGGGAGTGCGGATGCGACCAATTTCGAGCACATCTCGGAACCCTGCGGTGGTCAGGACGCCAGTCTTGGCACCGACTTTTTGCAGGATGGTGTTGGAGGCAGTGGTCGTGCCGTGCACGATTTCGGTGATATCGCCTGGCTCGACCCCTGCTTGCTGAAGCAGGGTGCTCAAACCTTGCACGATGGCTTCCCCAAGGTTTTCGGGAGTTGTCGAGGTTTTGTTGACGAACAGGCGGCCATCCGGCATCGCAAGCACGACGTCTGTGAACGTGCCTCCGATGTCGCATCCTACCCGTACGCCCCTGCTGATTTTTGTTGTTGATGCAGTGCTCATGATCGCTCCACTGGCTTGTTGATCATCGGTGCTAATTAACTGGACGTTCAGTTAGTAAGTGGTAAGCTAGAATCAAATTTGGCCCGTGTCAAATGGGTATGCAGGAAGAATGTTTCGCGGCGGAGCCGCTGATACACTCGCCAGGAATGGCTACATAGAGGATTGCCGCAGCATGAAAGATGACGCTCAGACGGTTGCTAAGCCGCGAACTCGCAATGCCGCTTTAACGAAAGAAAATATCTTGAAGGTGGCTACCCGCGAGTTTGCGGAGCGGGGGTACGATGGGGCGAGCATCGAGGCAATCGTGCTGACCTGCAAAATCAGCAAAAACCTGATCTATCACTATTTCGACAGCAAGGAGGGCTTGTTCATCGAGGTGATGGAGCGGGCCTACGGTGCCATGCGGGGTAGGCAAAATGAGCTGTCTCTGTCGGGCGATCCGGTGCGCGACATGCGTGAATTGGTGGAGAAAACGGTCCAACATTTCATTGATCAGCCTGATTTTCACCTGCTGCTGTCGACGGAGAATCTGCACAAGGCCGCTCACATCCGGAAGTCGACTGTGATTTCCCAGATGTTCAACCCACTGCGGGCTGCGCTCTCGCAAATATTGGAGCAGGGCAAGGAGCAGGGCGTGTTTCGCCAGGACGCGGAGTGGGTGGATCTGTACGTTTCAATCTCTGGTTTGGGCGCCTATTTCATCACCAACCGTTACACGCTTTCTTACGTGCTCGGCGTCGATCTGAACTCCCCTGAGCGTAAAGCTTCTCGCCTGAAGCATGCCTCGGATGTGGTCATGAGCTACCTCTGCGACTTAGGCCACACTTAACCGATATTGTAGGCGCTGGCTTTAAGTGAGCTCCCTTGATCTGCTAGCCGAAGGGTGGGGCGGCTGGGAAGTTCGAGTCCCTACGCTTGCGCCACTAATTTTCATCAAAGCCCTGATTTTTCGGGGCTTTTTTGTGGGTGCGCCAGGCATGGCGCGTTGCGCGTAGCGCAACCTACTTGTCTGTGGTGGCCAAAGCGGGTGAATTGGAGGTGAAGTCCTCTACACAGCCGGCAAAAGGAAGTGTTAGCCGGAGGCAAGGGTTGTCGTGGGTGACGGCGAATCTGACGCAAGCCTGACTCCTACCCATTGGGTGTGGAGACCAACATGTCTGGGATGATGCTTCCTGAAGGCCTCAATACCCTGTTGTATTACACCCACTACGAAGCCACACACGTCAAAGCCAACGACGGTCGTGGCAATCCCGATATTGCTCGATATCGCCTTAAGCCAGATGTCGTGTCCCTGCGCCTGAGCTATGTATGGCCCGGGGTGAAATGGTTAGGGCGCAAACGTCGAAACCAGAGTGGCGCTCGCTGTACCAACTATCGATTTGACCTTGGAAGTTGCGCGCCCAGCGCCCTTAGCCCCATTGGACAAAGGCGGCACGTCTACAAACCTGGGCGACCTCAGCTTCGCTCCAGTCCTGTTTGGTTGGCATGCCCAAACCTTGCACCAAACAGCAGGCATCGAAACATTCTTGCCCACCGGCGACTACGAAAGGACGAGCCGGTGAATACGGGGCGCAACTACTATCAGTTTGCACCTTTCTATGCATTCACTTGGCTACCGTCGGAGAAGTGGGAAGCCAGCGCGAAACTGCGCTACGGCATCAATACTCGGAATGAACAAACGGACTACCGCTCTGGGGATGAGCTGACATTGGAGTTCAGCGGAGGGTATCGCTTCAGCCAGGCGTTCAGTGCGGGCATTAACGGCTATCTGTACCGACAGACTACTGACGACAAGCTCAATGGTGATGTAGTCAATGGCAACGGTAATCGCGGCTCGGTCAACGCGCTCGGGCCGTATGCGATGTACCGTTTTACCAAGGATTTCGCCGTAGTGGCCAAGCTGCAGGAAGAGTTCGGAGCAAAGAACAAGGCTGAAGGTGCACGCATCTGGCTGCAAGCTCGACTGCCATTCTGGGCCGTGATCGCTCTACACCACAGCGGCCAAGTCGAAAACACGACAAGGGGGGCGGGCGTTAGGTGATCTGGGACGGCTCTCAATGCCCTCCTAGGATGTGTAGCGTCAGCCGTCTCCCAATGTCGCCCTTCAGGTACGAATGGCGGCGCTTCTTATGCGCTGGTTCACGAAGAGCAGCCAGATGATTGCCAGCGCGGCACTGCCCAGCCAAGGCAGCAACATGGCATTGAGCGTTTGCCAGCCCAAGATATTAAGCAGGCCTCCAGCGCCGAACGAGCAGGACAGCCCGACTGCAAATATCACCATGTCATTGGTGGCCTGAGCCCGGCTTTTTTCCTCTGGTGTGTACGTAGTAGTCAGCAACGTTGTCCCTCCGATGAACAGGAAGTTCCAGCCCACGCCCAGCAGCACGAGCGCAAGGGCGAAGGATGAAAACCCGATCCCGCTGAAGGTGGTCACAACATGCAGCGTCAACAGCGCTACGCCCAGCAGCATGACCCACAGCGCCCCGATGCGAGAAATGATTGCTCCGGTGAAGAACGAGGGAAGGAACATGCCCAGGACATGCAACTGGATCACAGTCGCTGCCGTGGTGAGCGAATGGTTGTGATGAATCATGGCTAATGGGGTAGCTGTCATTGCCAGAATCATGATGCCGTAGCCGGTCAAGGCTCCGAAAAGCGCGACCAGGTAAGTGGGTTGGGTCACTATCGTGATCCAGGCTCTGCCTTTGCCGGTTATGCCCGATGTCGCTGGTGTCCGCGGCATTTTCAACAGTGACAGCACGCACAAACCCAACGCTGACACCACCGAAAGCAGCACGAACGATCCCATGTACAGAGGCCCGAGAAGATCCCCGCCATAGCGCGCCAACGTCGGGCCCAAGAGGGCCGCGACGATCCCGCCTGCCAGGACTAGCGAAATCGCCTTCGGACGGAACGCATCATCGGCGATCTCGCTTGCAGCGAAACGATAGAACTGCGCGAAGGCCTGATAAGTACCGGCGAAAAAGGTGCCCAAAGCCAGCAAAGGCAGAGAGGCAAACCAGATACCGGATGCGGCGACCAGACCTGCCAGCACTCCTAAAAACGCACCTAGCATGAAACCTGGGCGTCGTCCGAACCTAGCCATGAACGCGGACGCTGGAAACATTGCGACGGCAGTTCCCAGAAACATGGTCGCGATGGGCAAGGTGGCCAGATCCGCGCGAGACGTTAGCTGCGCCCCGGCTAACCCTCCGACTGTCATAACCAACACTGACACTGTCTGGAACAGCGCCTGTGCGCTTGCCAGTACCGCGACCTGACGATGCATCGATGCCCTTTTCATGTCTGCCCAACGCCCTTGGATGGCTCAAAAAATCAGGGTGGCAGTATGAAAATCATGGGTTTATTATTCAAACGAATAATCTCGTATCTTTGCCTCAAAAAAATTAATGGACAGAATCCCAATTGATGTACGGCATTTGCAAACCCTGATCGCGCTTCGGGACAGTGGCAGCGTTTCGCGCGCTGCAACCTGGATGCGACTGACGCAAGGCGCGCTGTCTCATCACATCAAGTCGCTTGAGGACTTCTGCGGCCTGCCACTGTTTGTACGCAAATCCTCGCCGGTGGTGTTCACACCAGCGGGGAAGCGGCTTCTAGAAGCTGCTGACAAGATCGTACCGGTGCTTAATCAGACCACTCGCGATCTGTTGCAAATGGCCAAAGGTGCCAGTGGAACGATGCGTATCGCCATTGAGTGCCACACCTGCTTTGACTGGCTGATGCCAGCTGTCGATGCGTTTCGTGCGCGTTGGCCTGAAGTTGAGATCGATCTGGTCTCTGGTTATCACGATGATCCCATCGGCCTTCTTCACCAGGGGCGTGCAGATCTGGCATTGGTGTCATGCTCCGACAGGGATGAGCCTGGCGTCGATTTTCATGGCTTGTTTCGGTATCCCCTCGTCGCACTGGTGGCGAATGATCATGATTTGGCGCAGAAAGAGTTTTTGGTCGCCGAAGATTTTGAAGAGCAGACCTTGGTGACCTATCCCATTGAGGAAGAGTCGCTGGACATCGTCAAAGCCGTTCTTCGTCCAGCCGGCATCAAGGTCAAACGCAGAACCACCGAACTGACCGTGGCCATCCTCATGCTGGTTGCAGCGAATCGAGGTCTCGCAGTATTACCTCGGTGGGCAGTACAGACGTATCTCCAGCGCCAGTATGTCTCCGCCAGGCCCATCACCAGTAAAGGGCTGATTTCCGATATTTGGGCAGCGACCCTGCCAGCAGAGAGCGCCAAACCATACGTGGTGGAGTTTCTATCCTTACTCAGAGAAACCACGGCAGCAGCGATTACAGATGTGGAGCTGATTGGCTAGGAGGCGTAGTGCATCTCCATCCTCGTCATGAGACCGAGAAAGAAACCATAACTAACAAAAAAATTGGGTACAGGTGTATTCCGACAAAGCTTCATCGCAAGTGAGCGGGTAGCAGAAACACGCGAATACAGAAAATGTTTGGTCACGCCGGACTGGCAATTGCTCGTTCGACCTTGGCCCATTAGGTCGGACAAACTGGCGCGAGACTTCAACCGCTAGTCGATGCCCTGCATGAAGCGGTGCTGAACCAGGGCGTGATTCACGCCGACGAAAAACCGGTTCAAACGCTTGCGCCAGGCGAGAAAAAAAACCACCGGGCCTACGTCTTGCGCGAGCGACGTCCTATGCGGATGCGGCTATATCCAGAACGATCAGATCTCGGTAACCGTCGGCCAAGAGGTCATCAACCAATATTGGGACATCCCGCCAAGCACCGGGTGCAGTGTAGGCATGGGCATCAACTTGCAGAGTGGCACGCCATTAGGGATCTGGCGCGAGTACTGCATATCGCCGCTGACCGAAAACTGAGTCAGTTTTCAATCAGCGCCGACAGTCTGAGGCCTCCGCGCTCCGCTTAATGCAATCCTTGAGCGTTCGCCCACGAGGTAGCGTCTCTCAGCGTGTGCTCGAAAGCGCTAAGGATCTGATCAATATCTGCTTGCGTGCTGATAAGGGGAGGGCAGAATGCAATCGTGTCACCGATTGCCCGAATGATGAGACCGTAGTCGTGAGCACGCCGGAAGATGTATGCACCCAGTTCTCCAGCACGGTCGAACTGCTTCTTCGATACCTTGTCAGCTACAAGCTCAACACCAGCGACGAGCCCTGCGCCTCGTACATCACCAACAAGGGGGTGATCAGAGAGGTGGCGAAGCTCTGCTTGGAGCTTGCTGCCGACAACGCGTGCATTTTCGACTAGCCCCCTTTCTTCGATAATTTTTATATTTTCCAGCGCGACTGCTGTTGCTACAGGATGGCCCGTAGTTGTGAAACCGTGCACAAAGCTGCCCAAGCGTGCGCTTTGATTCACCAGAACTTCGTTAATTTCACTCGAAACCAGGATTGCTGCTAGCGGCTGATAGGAAGAGGTCAACTGCTTGGACAGGACCATTATATCCGGTTGGATGCCGTAGTAATCTGCGCCGAACATGACGCCAAGGCGTCCAAAGCCAGTAATAATCTCATCGGCAATAACCAGAACGTCGTATCGCTTGCAAACCCTTTGGATTTCCTGCCAGTACCCCTCGGGTGCGGGAATGACACCGCCAGCCGCGATGAGCGGCTCACCAATAAATGCCGCTATGGTGTCGGCGCCTTCCGAAAGGATCAACTCTTCCAACTCCAATGCAAGGCGACGAGAAAAGTCAGCTTCTGTCTCGCCTGGGTGCGCGTGTCGGTAATAGTAGGGGCATGTGATATGGCGCACTGGTATCGCTGGCAGATCAAAGTCTTGGTGAATGGAGGGAATGCCAGTGAGGCTGCCCGACGCGATCGTTGCACCGTGATAGCCCTGCTTGCGAGCGATGATCTTCTTTTTAGCGGACCTGCCGAGTGCGTTATTTACATACCAGACGATTTTGATAGCGGCGTCGTTTGCCTCAGAGCCGGAATTGGTAAAGTGCACATGATTCAGGTTGTCTGGTGTCAGACCGACCAATCTTGAAGCAAGCTCGATGGATGGGGAGTGGGCCTTGTGGCTGAAGCTGTGGTAGTAGGGCAGCTTCTGGAACTGCCTGGTGGCAGCGTCCACTAGCCGCTGTTCGCTAAAGCCTAGGCCAACACTCCAGAGTCCCGACATTGCTTCGATATACGCTCGTCCGGCGCTATCGACCACTCGAATTCCGTTTCCTCGCTCGATGATAAGCGGTCCACTTTCCTGGTGCTGTGCGAGGTTGGTGTAGGGGTGGATTTGATTTGCCACATCTCGATGGGCCAATGAATCAAAGTCACTCATTGCTCATTTCCTGTGCTAGCCAGCGGGGCTGCAACGGACGAGTACGTTCACCGGCGGTTCGTCAAACGGTTGCCCGCGTTTCACGGACAGGACTAGGGTTCACAGTCGGTTGGTCAGCTGATTCTAGTCGGCTCTATGTCGACAGGACAAGGTTTTTTGACGTTAAGCTGGGTGGAAAACGACGCTTTTATCTTCTTGTCGACTCCCTGTGCTCTAGCTGTCGACACAGGTTTGGGCCTTGGGTACCATAAATTGATAGACAACAAGAAGCAGGAAGGCCTAACCGTGTCTGATGAGATCGAAGCAAAGCGCGTCCGGGGCACCGGATGGAAAAGCGTGTATGACACGCTGCGCGCAGAGATCCTTTGTACTGCCCTCCAACCTGGGCAGCTTCTAGATGAGTCCACGCTGGCAGAGCGATTCGGTATGTCGCGGTCGCCCGTACGTGAGGCACTCATTCGATTGGCGGGAGAGGATCTGGTCGTTGCCCTTTCAAATCGGAGCACTATCGTGGCTCCGATTGAGGTATCGGCATTCCCTAAATATGTCGAGGCTTTGGATATTGCTCAGAGAATGAACAGTCGCCTCGCAGCGGCACTCAGAACAGAGGCTGATCTCAAGACGATTGCCAAGCGACAAAAAGATTTTGAGGCAGCAGTCCGGACGGGCTCTCACTTGCGGATGTCGGAGGCGAACAAGCAATTCCACATGGCAATCGCAGCAGCGGGTAAGAATCCTTACTTAAGTTCCTTCTACGAGCGCTTGCTTAACCAAGGCCAGCGTATGCTGCACCTTCACTTCGAATACATTGAGCGGACGCACGATGGGTATCTGCTCACCGATGAGCATTCCTACATGCTCGAAGCTATCAGGGACCGGGACGTTCAGCGAGCAGATGATTTGGCGCATGCGCATACGCGCCAGTTTCAAGCCAATTTCATCAATTTCCTTAAAGAAAATTACACGACAGATGTGTCGTTGATGCCGATGTCGATGGCGGAGTGATCAGGATGGTATACGGCTTTGTTGGAACTGGGACCATCACCGAAGCCATGATCGATGGGATGATGACATCTGAGCTTTGTTCGGCACAGGTTGTCGTGTCACCGCGGAACGAGGTGGTGTCATCCCGCTTAGCGGGTCGTTATGAGAATGTCACTGTTGCAAAAAGCAACCAGGCTGTTGTTGATGCCTGTGATGTATTGGTGCTCGCGGTTCGTTGGCAAGTTGCCGAGCAAGTCCTGACGGCCCTGGAAATACCCAGTGATATGAAAATCATCAGCGTAATCGCGGCTACAGATCATCAGTCGCTGTCGAGCTGGACGGGAGTCAGCGCTACTCAGATCACTCGCGCAATTCCGCTTCCATTCGTAGCCGATAGAGAGGGCGCCACGGCTATTTATCCGCCTGATGCTGCTACATCCGAACTCTTCGGTGCCTTGGGTACTGCTGTGTGTTGCGAAAGCAAGAAGGAATTTGACCTTCTCGCCGCCGCAAGCTCTTTGATGGGTACTTATTTCGGCATCCTTGATCACGTTAATGGCTGGATGGTGGGGAAGGGTATGGCTGCTTTTAAGGCGCAGAGCTACATCAAGCCGCTGCTTGCGAGCTTAGCCAATCACGCACTGAAGTCAGAAGAGTCAGATTTCTCTGAGTTGAGGAAGGAGTTTTCCACTCCCGGAGGCTTGAACCAGCAGGTGTTTTCGGAGTTTAACGACCAGGGGGGGAATCGGATTCTGCTTTCGGCTCTCGATCAGGTATTGGCCAAGATCCAATCCTAGCCTTTCGCTGATTTAGCGCATGAAAAAGCCCCTGCTGCACTATGCAGCAGGGGCTTTTTTAGAGGTTCACTTAGCGAGTGCAGCGGCTACAGATTCACCGATGACTTTCAGGCCTTGCTCCAGCTGATCGGTCGGTGTATTGATTGGCGGCATCAGTTTGATGACTTCGCCGTTCGGCCCACAGCGTTCTACCAGTACGCCGGCCTGGAGGGCTCGTTGTTGAGCATCCTTCGCCAAGGCGGCGTTACCGCGACCGAAATCAACGCCAGCAATCATCCCGCGGCAGCGACCGGCAGCGATACCAGGAATTTCTGCGAAGCCAGCAACTGCTCGCTCCATGGCGGCGATATTGTTGCTGAGCAGTTTTAGGAACTCCTCATTGCGCCAGTAGCTCAAGGCGATCTGAGCGGTCAGGAATGCCAGCTGATTACCGCGGAAGGTGCCGGTGTGATCACCAGGTTGCCACACATCCAGTTGTGAGCGAATCAGTACGATTGCCATGGGCAGACCGAAACCACTGATCGACTTCGCGCAAGTTACCAAGTCTGGTTGGATGCCGGAGCGCTCAAAACCGAAGAAATCACCAGCACGGCCACAGCCAGCTTGAATTTCATCACAGATCAGAATGACACCATTGTCCTGAGTCCATTTGCGCAGTTGCTGGAGCCAATCGTTCGAAGCTGCGTACACGCCTGCTTGAATCTGTACAGACTCGACAATAACGGCTGCAGGCAGCTCAGACCCGCTACCTTGGTCGCGCGCCAAGCGGTCGAGGAAAGCGATGCCGTCGAATTCACCGTATGGGCCGTCTTCATATGGGATAAAAATGACATCGGACGACAGGCCTGCTACGCGCCGAGTACGGCTACCACTTACAGCAAGCGCCCCAGCAGTCATCCCGTGATAGGCCCCGTAGAACGAAACGATTTTTGAGCGGCCAGTGGCTTTACGGGCGAGCTTCAATGCGGCTTCAACTGCATCGGCACCAGTAGGGCCGGTGAATTGAACTTTGTAATCCCAACCGCGAGGTTCGAAGAGGTCGCGTTTGATCGACTCCAGGAAATGGCGCTTCATGCTGGTATGCAAGTCTAGGCCGTGAGTAACCCCGTTGGCCGAGAGATACTCGACGAGAGCATCGCGCATGCGAGGGTCGTTATGACCGTAATTCAGCGCACCAGCGCCGGCGAAGAAGTCTAGGTACTCGCGGCCATCTTCAGCGTGAATTTTGCTCCCAACGGCGGTATCGAAAACCAGCGGAACGTCGCGGCAGTACATCCGAACATTCGATTCGAGCTGCTCAAAAGTCTCGGTATTTTTCATACATCAAACCTCTTGTAGTTATCGCGCAGAGCCCCTCTGAGTGTTCACCTTCGGGATTTACGGCGTTTTGTATCGCGCTATTTGAAGCAGCGTCAAGGCCTTTTGTCGTCGCCGTGTCGACAAGAATTAAGTGCCACCACCTTTTCGCAAGTTGCATTAAAAATCGCTGTTTTGTGCAACTAAAACGAGAAAAATTCCCGATGTGTAGGCCGCTCACCAGTCTAGCCTCGTGGGTATGGCAAAACTCAAACCTAGGCCGTAACCCCTGAATTAAAGGGTTTTGAGTCTTATCCGGGATTGTGAGGGCCTGGAAGGAAACCTGTCCTCACGTCTGGTTGACGCTGTCGACTCGCTGACGACATAATCAGTTCAGGTCGACACGCAGCCGACAGGATGATCTGGCAACGAGCCTGCTTATCAGGACCGGAATGCAGCATCAGGTGAGGCTTGGGTCCAGGATGTCCATTAGAAACATCCAGGCGAGCGGCGATGGTGATTCGATACTGAAAGCCGTCTGACGTCAGCGGGTGATCCGAGTCGGCTAGTGCGGCAGGGCCAATAATAATTAGCGGGGAACTCTCGTGGCGTCCATCGTTGTTGTAGGTGCCGGGATCATCGGTACCACTCTTGCCTATCAACTCCAGCGTCGCGGAAAGCGAGTGATTCTGGTGGATAAGGCTGAACCAGGTAGAGGCGCCTCCTACGGGAATATGGCGAGTATTGCGGTAACCGAGTTCATGCCTGCTTCTAGACCAGGTGTATGGGCTCAGATGCCAAAGTGGCTTTTGGATCCTGAAGGCCCTATCGCAATCCGGCCAAGCTACATGCTCAAGCTGATGCCGTGGTTCCTCCGTTTTCTGGCTGCAAGCAGGCCTGCCAAAGTCCGTGAGCTTGAGGCTGCTGGTGCCGTGTTGTGCTCGCGCGTTCATGAGGATCTGGCCGCCTTGCTGAAGGAAACCGGCCTTGAACATATGCTCAGCAGCGAAGGGTGTCTCAGCCTTTATAAAGATGACTCGGAGTTTCGGGCGGATCGAGAACACATCGAAGTGCTCGAACGATTTGGTTTTCGTCACGAGATCCTTGATCGGGAAGCGATCCAGGAGCTTGAGCCCGCATTGAGCACTGAGATTGGTAAAGCGGTGCTGTTCCCCGAAAACCGCTCCATCGCCGATCCTTATAGCCTGGTAGTCAAACTCACGGAGAAATTTCAATCTTTGGGTGGAGAGCTCATCCGTGGTGAGGTTGTCGGTTTTGATCAGCCGAACGGTTATGTTGCCGCTGTTCGCTTGAAAGACGGTCGGGTGTTGGATGCCGATGAGGTGGTCCTGGCAGCTGGTGCATTCACCGCGAAATTGTCTTCAATGATAGGGGAGCCCATCCCGCTAGAGACCGAACGTGGGTATCACACACAGGTCATGGCTCCAGGCATCTCAATGAAGCACTCGATCATCTGGCCCGCCAAGGCCTTTATGGTCACTCCTACAGCGGGTGGCATCCGTATCGGCGGAACAGTGGAAATGGCGGGATTGGATGCACCACCTAACTATCGCCGGGCGCAAATCCTTGTGAAGCGGGCAAGAGAAGCTTTGCCTAGCTTGCAAGTAGAAGCTACGTCGGAATGGATGGGACATCGCCCTGCGATGCCAGACACGGTCCCTGTAATGGGACGGTCGGCCACCCGCCGCAATGTTTGGTATGCATGCGGCCACGGCCACCTCGGACTGACATATGCCGCTACGACGGGCCGCCTCCTCGCTGACCAGATCACCGGACAGAACCCACCTATCGATATGACGCCTTATCGTGTCAACCGGTTTTGAAGTTCGGCACCTTAGGAAAAGTGTGTCGAACGTGGACGAAGGTGGCTGGCTGGCTGCCGTACCGCATTTGATTGGAGAAACTAATGGCTAAAACACTTGAAGGGCAAACTGTTCTGGTTACCGGCGCCTCAGGCGGGATTGGAGCAGCCATCGTCACGCAGTTGGCAGCTGAGGGCGCACGGGTAGGTATTCACTACGGCCGAGACAAAGCCGCAGCAGACCGTCTGCTCGACCAAATTGGTGGTAATGGCTTTACGGTCCAAGGCGATCTCTCTACCCCCAATGGACCTTTTGAGCTTTGGGAGAAAGCGTTGGGAGCGGCTGGAACCATCCATGCTCTGATCAATAATGCTGGGATCAGAACCGAGATCTCCATTGAGGCCTCACCAGAGGAGTGGTCTGATGCTTGGCAGAAAGAATTTCAGGTCAATTTCTTCGCGGCCGCAGCACTGAGTAAGGAAGCAATACGACATTTCAAAAAAAATGGGGGGGGGCGGATCGTCAACATGGCCAGCCGGGCCGGCCAGCGTGGCTACGCTGCGGACGCTCTTCCCTATGGTGCTACCAAAGCAGCTCTGGTCAACCTCACAAAATCCATTGCTCGGTCGTTCGGCCCGGACGGAGTTGTCGCGGTAGCAATCGCTCCAGGCTGGGTTCGTACCGATATGGCTGAAAGCTTCATTGCTGTGCACGGTAAACAAGCTGCCGTGGCTGATATTCCGATTGGAGAGATGGCTGAACCCTCAGAAGTGGCTGAGCTGGTTGCATTCATACTTCGTAAGTCGCAGTCCTCGCTGAACGGTGCGACGTTGGACGTGAACGGCGGCAGTTACATTCGATAGCATCGTGGGCCCGCGCGGAATGGCGCGGGCTTTCTACATAGCACTAAATTAGGAGATAGGTAATCGTCCACGGACGGGTTCAAAAACAAGCGTTAATGTGGTTGGAGTTTCTCATGCGCACTACAAAAAAAGTAATAGCGCCGAGTATGCAGGTGAGCCCGAACCACGGCTCCGAAGCTTCGTTGCTTCAGTCTTCCAGATGGGTAAATCCTTCTAAGCTGCCAATATGGTTTCCGCTAATTTATGGGACGCCACGAGTTAATGCGCATGACGACCCACCGAGGTTTTTGTGTGGGTGACATGGTTCGACGCTGTAAAACTTAAACCTTGGCAAATTAGGTGGATCTTCTCATGAAAATAAAAACCTCCCTTGCTGCAATTTTGATCGCAGTTACGCTTTCTTCTGGGGCGAACGCCGGAGCGGTTTACGATCGCGTTAAACAGACAGGCGTTTTGGTCGCAGCCGCAGATACCTCTACCCCTCCGTCCTCCTACCTTGATGAAAACAACGAGCTTATCGGCTTCGATATCGATGTAGGAAATGAGGTGGCCAAGCGCTTAGGCGCCAAGCTAAAGATTGTCACTCCCTCGTGGGATGTGATCACTGCGGGACGCTGGAATGGTCGCTGGGATATCTCCATTGCGTCTATGACCGTTACGGCCGAGCGGCAGAAAGTGCTCGATTTTCCGACTATCTATGTAGCACCCCCTGCCGCACTTGCTGTCCACAAGGACAATACGACCATTACCAAGGTCGAAGATGCCAGCGGCAAGCGCATCGGCGTCCAGGGCGCTTCAACCTACGAGCGTTATCTGGCTGGTAACCTGGACATTGGGCTGCCAAACGCCGCCCCTATCGTTTATCGCATCAAAGACGCAGATGTCGTTTCGTACGACACAGAGGGGTTGTCCCTAGATGATCTCCGTCTGGGTGATGGAAAGCGTCTGGATGCTGTCGTGGCCACTCAGCAGGCGATTGATGCCGCCGTCCGGAGCGGATACCCAATCAAGCGAATCGGGGAGTCGCTTTTCACCGAGCCACTGGCGGTAGCGATCGATAAAGGTGACCCCGAGTTCCATGCGGCAGTTAAGCAGGCGATGGAGTCCATGCTCGCAGACGGCACGATGAAGCGGCTGTCCGAGAAGTGGTTCAAGGATGACTTCGCAACCGAAGCAGCAAAATACAATTAATTGCTTAGCTAAAGTATTTGCTAGTTGGTTAGAGGGTTTCCGAGATGGCTGAAACAATTCTGGGTTCTGTCGATCGTCCACCTGTGCCGAAATTACCTGCGGTATCTCTTTTCAAACTGCTTCCAGGTGCGGCATTACTCTTCGCAAGTTTACTAGTATTTTTCTCACGAAACTCGATGCCTGAGGCTGTAGTGGAGTATCAAGGCTACATTACAGTCGCATCCATTGTAGGCGCGCTCCTGGGGAATGCACTGATATTGCGCACACTGCCGTTTACGATGGCAGTAGTCATTGTGTGGGTAGAGCTGTTGGGTGGGTTTTTCCTCTTTTGTACCCTGTTCGATCTTCAGTTTGATTATATCTATCAAAAGTTTGGGGCTCTTATAGGATATGACCTTAAAGGTGGATTTGTTCAAGGTACGCTTTTAACGTTGTTCATTTGCGCCGTGTCGATCAGTCTGGCGGTAGCTCTAGCACTGGTTGCCGCTCTGGCTAAACTGTTTGGCGGGGGGGCACTGTACGGATTGACGACGTTTTACATATCATTTTTCCGTGGGACACCGCTCCTTTTACAAGTTCTGATCATTTACTTGGGGCTACCGCAGATTGGTTGGACGATTTCAGCTATTCCAGCCGGTATCATGGCGCTTGCGCTCAATTATGGTGCCTATATGGCGGAGATTTTTCGGTCTGGTATCCAGGCGATTAATCGTGGGCAATGGGAAGCTTCAGATGCGTTGGGACTCAGTCGTCGTCACTGCCTGGTTAATGTCATCTTGCCGCAGTCGATGAGGCTAATAGTTCCTGCAACCGGCAACCAATTCATCATGATGCTGAAGGATAGTTCCTTGATTTCCATCATGGGCGTTTGGGAGCTTATGTACGTCTCTCGTGCAATTGGGCGTGCTGATTTCAAATACATGGAAATGCTGATCGCTGCTGCGATAATTTACTGGATTCTCTCCGCGGTTTTGGAAGTTGTACAGCATAAGCTCGAACGTCATTACTCGCGAGGTACACGTCGATGAACGCAGTTGCAGCGGTTAGCGAAAAGGTATTGGGCACCCAGCCGAGTGTTGTATTTGATGGCGTCTCGAAGTGGTACGGAAACTTCCGTTGCCTTAATAATATCAATCTGTCTGTGAAAGCAGGCGAGAAGATCGTGCTTTGCGGGCCGTCAGGTTCAGGTAAGTCAACGCTGATCCGGTGTGCTAACGGTATTGAACAGCATCAGTTGGGCCGGATTCTGGTCGATGGTTTGGAGCTAAGCGATGATCGTTCCAAATTGCAGGAGGCACGCCGTGATGTGGGTATGGTTTTTCAGCATTTTAACCTTTTCCCCCATCTTACGGTGTTAGAGAACTGCATGCTTGCACCGATGAAGGTGCGCGGCATGAGCAAGGCTGATGCCGAAGCGGTGGCAATGCAGTTACTGACACGGGTGAGATTGCCCACGCATGCCCATAAATATCCGGATCAAATCTCAGGTGGTCAACAACAGAGGGTTGCGATCGCGCGCGCTTTAGCGATGCAACCTCGGATTATGCTGTTCGATGAGCCCACTGCTGCGCTTGACCCTGAAATGGTAAGTGAGGTTCTGGATGTCATGACCGAGCTCGCCTCTGAGGGTATTACTATGCTTTGTGTCACGCACGAAATCGGCTTTGCGAAAGCGGTAGCGGACCGGGTCGTGTTCATGGATCAAGGGCAAATTTTAGAACAAGGGGCGCCAGATCAGTTTTTCGCCAGTCCTGTTAATGATCGAGCAAGAGCATTCTTATCAAAAATTTTGCCTCACTGAGTGTTTCCCCTGATTTTGTTAAAGCGTGACGGGTGCTTAAGTGACCATTGCCCCATTTTGCCGAGGTCGGTGGTCATTTTGCATTTTAGGTCAAGCGTATACAGCTTTTTTGGCTTGGCCATTGAATAAGTTTTCGTAATCAAGCACGGAGTAGCGAAGTGGTAAAGAATGTGTTGGAGAGAAAAGCAGAAACCCACGTGCATGAAATGCACCCGGAAATTTTGCCAACCATTGCCAATCTCTTGAAGGTCAGTTTTCCCCATCCTTCAGATACTTTGGCCCCGATGTGGCACTGGCTTGCGCTTGAGACGGCAATTTTCTCGACATCGCAGGAAAGTGACTTACTGCCACCTATCACAGGCCTTACCCGTATGTGGACGGGTGGCAGCGTGGTCAGCTTTGAAAGTTTTGTTGTTTCTAAACCTATCCGTCGGGTTTCGTCCATTTCCTCTTTGCGCGAGAGGAATAGTGACCAAGCGGCCCGCCTCTATGTGGCGGTCAAGCACGACTTTTACCAGGACAACCGGTTGGTCGTCAGTGAGGAGCAGGATTTAGTTTACTGTGATGCCGCCGATATCAATCTTTCTGCTGCTAGCGTACAAGAAGCCGTTAAGTTGTTCCGTTATGTGAAGAGTCCGTTTGGAAATAGCGGTGTCCATTATGACTGGCGACATGTCATGGACCTGGACGGCAAGATGGGTGGGGTACCTCACACTCCGGGGACAGCGATCGCTATGCTGCGCGAATTCCACAAGCTCAAGCCAGAGCCAGTAATCCGAAGCGTTGGGTTTGCCGGCGTATCACCCCTTGCCCGGATGGAGGAATTCTATCTCGCTCCCAGAGTTTTGAGAACGGAACTCATGGCTTCTTGAAGTGCGCTAGTTGTCTTCGTTAAGGGGTTGAAATGACTGATTCAGTGTTGTGCGCGGCTGATGAGCTGGCGGAGTTCACCACCCGTATTTTTATACGCCTTGGTATGCCCGAAGATGACGCGGCCTATATGGCAGCGAATATCATTTCTTCTGAGCTAAACGGCCATGAGTGCCATGGGATGCGCCGAGTGCCTGAATATGTAGGGCGTTGGCGGGAGGGGAAAGCCAACCCCGTGACCGATCTTCAGGTTGAAAAAGATAGTGGCGCTACCGTGCTCTTGAATGCCCAAGGGGCATTTGGTCACGTGGTCATGCGAGACGCCATCAAACTTGCGATAGCCCGAGCGAAGGCGTCAGGGGTGTCGGTTGTAGGTATCCGTCGTTCAGAGCACGCAGGGCGTTTTGCTGATTTCTGCATGGAGGCCGCGGATCAGGGTGTCATTACGCTGATTTTTGCCAACGATTCAGGTGGTTGTCAGCAAGTAGCGCCCCCAGGAGGCCTTGCACCACGCCTGTCCACTAACCCCTTGGCAATCGGCATTCCTCGTGTCGGCAAGCCGCATTTCGTGCTTGACATGGCCACTAGCGCCGCTGCATTTGGCCGAGTATCCGATTTGCGCGATCGTGGGGAGATTGTGCCCTCAGACTGGCTAAACAGCTGCGGAAAACTTCTGCCCTTCGGGGGGCTCAAAGGTTTTGGCCTTTCCATCGTTGTTGAAGCTTTGGCTGGAGCTTTAACGGGCGCCGGGACGGTGCGTAAATGCCCTGAAAAGGATGATCAAGCGATCCTGATTATCGCAATAGAAGTTGAGCGCATGCGGCCGCTCAACGACTTTGTAAGTGATGTCGATGCTTTTATTTCTCACATCAAAGACGTCCCACTGGAGGATGGCGCTTCGCCTGTCTGTATGCCGGGGGAGATGGGCGCATTGAGGTGTGCCGAGATCAAAAAGCGTGGCATTGAAGTTCAGGGGTTTGTGCGCGAGAAGCTGCTACGGATCGCGGAAGAGTTAAATGTTGGAGTGCCGGCAACCCTATGCGCGATTGATAAATGATTGGCATCCGCCAAGCCAGAGCCTGCATGAGCCTATATCTGGCCTGGGGCGCCGCTTCGGATGCGTACGAGCCGAGATAGGCGCGAGCATTTCCTCATTATCACGACCAGGTCGAGGAGTGCTGGCCGAACTGACTACGCAATGGAAATTCACAGGTGGCAAGCACTGCCCCTCGCTCAGCAATCTCCGTTCCTCAAACGTGGAACGACTTATGTGCATTGCGCCATTAGCGGGTTGGGTCGTTTTGCTTTTGACGACCATGGTAAAGGTCGGCAGGGCCTGTAATACGGCGCTCGCCCGGGCTGAAGTAAATCGAAATATCTGCACGCAGCATGGGCTCCACAATTGTATGCCTGGGTGTATGCATGCGACAATCTGTCCTTTGGTAACCTTGGAAGGACTGTAAACGTGGTGGATGATGTGACTCCGAGCCGTATGGGGCGCGCGTGGCTCGCGACCCTGGGGGCGATAATTCTTTTGGCAGGTCTCTATTTCATCGGAGGGGGGGCCTGGCTGGCATCGTTGGGGGGCAGTTGGTACTTCCTGATCGCCGGCGTTCTGTTGATTGCAGCAGGCGCCATGATCATTCGACGCCGTTTCGTCGGTGTGCTGCTGATTGCGGTAGTCGTTGCCTATACCGTTGTTTGGGCTCTGCTTGATGTCGGCCTGAAGTTCTGGCCGCTGCTGTCGCGCGTATTTGCCTTTGCAATCATTGGTGCTGCGGTTGCGTTTTCGGTGCCGCTTTTCACGCGTGCTCGTAAAGCTCGTGTGACGGGCATGGCGCTGGGCGCGTTGGCTTCTGTAGGTATCGTGCTGACTGCTATTAGCGCTTTCCAACCGAAAAACATCATTCGTGATGCTGAGTCGGTAGCAGCGGCACAGGATGTTGCGGTTGAGAAAACTGAAGGTGAAGCTGGCGACTGGAAGGCCTGGGCGGGTGATAACCATGGTTCGCGCTTCTCGCGCGTAGGTGATATCACGCCGGCGAACGTCAAGGACCTGAAAGTTGCCTGGACCGCCCATACCGGCGAGGCCGTTGTGCCGGGACTGGGAGATGCCGAAGACCAGAATACACCTCTGCAGGTGGGTGACAGCTTGTACGTTTGCACCACCTACAGCACTGTAATTTCCTACGACATCGACACCGGCAAGGAAAACTGGCGTTACGCGGCTGGCAAGGGCAACTCGACCTATCAGCGCTGCCGTGGCATGGCTTACTTCGATGCCACTACTGCCAAGAAGTCCGCTGCTGTACCTGGTGCTGCTGCCGATGCCCCATTGGATGCATCCGTCAGCCCGCAACGTCTGATTTTCCCTACTGGCGATGGTCGTCTTGTGGCCATTGACGCTCACACGGGCAAGCCTGTCGCCAACTTTGGTGACAACGGTGCAGTCGACCTGAAAGTTGGCATGGGCGAAGTCAAGCCAGGCTACTACCAGCAGTCGTCCTCGCCGCTGGTTGCAGGGAATCTGGTGATCGTAGGTGGTCGAGTAATCGACAACTTTGAAACTAATGAGCCACCCGGTGTCGTCCGTGCTTTTGATGCGGTAACCGGTACGCTGGTCTGGGCCTGGGATCCAGGTAACCCGGAAGTCACCCGTGAGCCGCTGTCGCCTGAGGGCTACACGCGTGGTACGCCAAACGTCTGGGTAGGCATGTCCTATGATGCCGAACTAGGCATGGTTTACCTGCCGACCGGCAATGCCACACCTGATTTTTGGGCAGGTTTCCGCACTGAAGCTGACGACAAGTACGGCTCGTCCATCGTAGCCGTCAACGTTGCCACAGGCCGCCCAATCTGGTCGTTCCAGACTGTCCACCACGACATTTGGGACTTCGATGTCACCGGCCAGCCGCTGGTGTATGACATTGCCAATGATGATGGTTCGGTGTCCAAGGCACTGTCGGTCACTTCGAAGACTGGCATGATCTACCTGCTGGACCGCACCAACGGCAAGCCACTTGCCGATATCAAGGAATTGCCGGTGCCTCAGGGCAACCTGCCAGGTGAGCGCTACTCGCCGACCCAGCCGCACTCCGTGGGTATGCCGAACATCGGTAACGAAACCCTCAAAGAGTCCGACATGTGGGGTGCAACCCCGTTCGACCAGCTGATTTGCCGCATCATCTTCAAGTCGAGCCGCTATGACGGTGTCTTCACCCCGCCGGGCGAAGATTGGGCGATCCAGTATCCAGGTTCGCTGGGTGGCATGAACTGGGGCGGTGTTTCGGTTGACCCGACCACCAACCTGATGTTCGTCAATGACCTGCGTCTGGGCCTGCACTACAACATGGTTCCGGCCAAGGATATCCCGCCTGGCACCGGCAGCAGTGAAGGCATGGGCATCATCGTGCAGAAGGGCACGCCGTTCGGTACCTGGCGCGAGCGTTTCATGTCGCCGTTGGGCGTACCGTGCCAGGCACCGCCTTTCGGTACACTGTCGGCAGTCAACCTGAAGACCCACAAGCTGGTCTGGCAGGTTCCGGTAGGTACTGTTCAGGACACTGGCCCACTGGGTATCGCCACTGGCCTGCAATTGCCGCTGGGCATGCCGACCCTCGGCCCATCGCTTGCCACCAAGTCGGGCCTGCTGTTTTTTGCCGGCACCCAGGACTTCTACCTGCGCGCCTACAACAGCCGTACCGGTGAAGAAGTGTGGAAGTCGCGTCTGCCTGTTGGCAGCCAGAGCGGTCCGATCACTTACCGTTCGGAGAAGACCGGCAAACAATATGTTGTCATTTTCGCCGGTGGTTCGCCGCACTCCGACAAGCGCGGTGACAGCGTGATCGCATACGCTTTGCCATAAGCAAGCCAGGCAGCGCGTGTATAAACGGCTCAAGCTCGGTATCCCACCGGCTTGGGCCGTTTTTCTATGTTCGTTGTGAGTCAGGCAGCAAGCCTCACTGTTGGGTGCACGGTCGTTACCGGCTCATACACCTCTGCTGCCACTTTCAGTCGACCATTTTCTATCGATACCTTCATGGCTTCATGTTCTTGAACGATGGTATTCCCGCCAGCACGCTGAACGGCCAGGAGCAGGCGGCTGCAATCAATCTGGATGTGGCAGCTAATGAAATGCTGCGCAGCCCCACTGCGCCCGGCTATGGTAGCAATGCGAGAGAGACGTTCAGCGTCTAGTGTGGTCGCTGGTGTTGATCGGGGCGACCCAGTCAGTGGAGACGGTATTTTGTGAAGGAAAGGTGATGCGCTGGATGTACCGTACGACGAGTGTGATCTTCGTGGTTTTCGCCACGCGTCTGACTTGAGTGGAACAAGCCTGCCGCAAGCCAGCAATTGGCTGCGACAGGCTTGCGCACATCAGGCGACTGCTTGGGCGCCAGTGATCTCCACCAGCGACCCGCACATGAATGCAGCTTCATCCGAAGCAAGGAATGCTACCAGCGCAGCAACCTCTTCAGGCTTGCCGATACGTCCGAACGGTACCATCCGATCAAGGTCTGCGATGGTGCGACCAGAACGAAGTACGCCGGCCTCAAGCATCGGAGTGTGAATTTCACCTGGGCATACGGCGTTGACACGGATGTTCTGTGGGGCGTAGTCACGCGCCAGGTTTTGGGTGAACGAGGCTACCGCAGCCTTCGTGACGTTATAGGCAATATGGCCTGGGGCAGGGTAAAGGCCCCATTGTGAGGCGGTGTTGACGATGGCACCGGCGCCATTGTCGATCATGATCGGCAGCACGGCACGGCACAGGTGGAACATCGAGTCCAGGTTGATGGCGAAGCTGGTGTGCCAATCGTCCTCGCTCAGTGCCAGAAGGTTCCCACGTCGATTGATGCCGGCATTGTTGACCAGCACATCGATGCGTCCTAACTGACTGAAAACGCTCTCCACCAGTCCACGGCAAGCCTCGCCCGAGCTAATGTCTGCTGTAATGGCGATTGCCTTGCCACCGGAGCCCTCAATCTGTTTGGCGACGTCCCGCGCGGCTTGCAGATTAACGTCGCTGACCACGACCGTCGCCCCCTCACTTGCGAGGCGCGCTGCTATCGCGGAGCCGATACCGCCGGCACCACCAGTCACGATCGCCACTTTGTTCTCGAATCTGTTCATCTCGACTCCCGGTAGTTTGTAATTGATACATCTGTTCGTTGCTGCAGAGCGTGAGCATCACAAAACAGGCAGGGAGGATCTGGTCAGAACTGCCCAGAAAGCCCTGCGGTCGCTGAGGCGACAGCAGGGGTACCCTGGGAAAAGATTTGTTGTGTGCAGCTCTGCGTGCAAAGCTATCGACTAATATGACAGCGTGTCAACCGGGTTGGACTGGCTGACAGTCCCGTCTGCCGAGCTGCCTACCTGCTCGCGGCAGGGCGGCAAGGGGCGCGCTCTTGGTTTCAGCGCACGGTGAAGCAGATATTGCCCCAGCATGAACAGCCGATTTTTCACCGCGCTTTTTGGTCTTTGAAAGGGTTGTTGCTCGACTGCTGTTGCAGGGCTGCAAGGAGCCGGTCGGCGACATTGGCGGCCCACACTGCGATAGTCAGGCTTGGCGGTCTGCCCGGCGACGCTGGCAGCGCTGCGGCATCGGCCACATACAAGCCTGGGTTGTCGAATACCTCGCCATTGGCGCCGACGACACCGTCATCGCTTGATGCACCCAGGCAGGCGCCGCCCAATGGCTGAACGGTAATCGGGGCGCGGGGAGCATGGATCCTTGTGCCGGTGATACGCTCGATCGTACGCACCTCTTGGTCGATTTCCCGATACACCGGGCTGGCTGTCTTGTCGTAATGGATCGACAGCCTTCCCCGTTTCACGACCATGCTGCCGTTGTTGTTATCCTTGCCCAAGGCGACGATGAAGGCGTTATGACGCAGCCAGCGCTTGACTCGCCCGGGCAATCGCATCTCGTCGATACCCTGTATGGCTGCACGCAAAACCTGCGCACTCTGACTGGTCGATTGCTCGCTGCGAAACGGGCCGCTCAGTGGCAGCCCGAGGCTCAGATCACAGGAAGCGTTCTCTCGCCACAGGGCAAAGTAGCCACCGTTTGTACCGAAGTTCAGGCCCAGGCGTGGCATGCCCTGCAGACCATGGTCTTGATCACGGCTTTTGAATAGCAGAGAGACCGTGTTGAGACAGCCAGCTGCCAGGATGACGTGTTTTGCCCTGAGCGTATGTGAGGTTCTATCTCGATGGTCACGGTAGTGGACTTCGTAGCGAGCACCGTCGGTGTCCTTGGCGTCCAGCTTGCGAATGGAGGTCGCCTCGCACAGGTCGTGTACCTTCAGCCCTTGCTTCATCGCCGGCCAGACCATGGCGAAATCCAAGGTGGTTTTGGCGCCTGACGGCGATCCCAGAACGCTATTGTTTTTGTAGTCGCATTCCCAGCGGTCCACGCCGTGAGCATCAGTTATTTTCACAGGGGCGCCAGGTTGCCGCGGCAGCAGGAAGCCCAGCATCGGATTGGCCAGGCCTGCGCTGGACAATTTGCCGTCATGGTTGGTCTGGTCAATCCGGTTTGGGATCTCATCCTTCTCTGTCGCCGTCCTTGCCCCTAGCTGGTTGGCAATCTCAGCGTAGTAGCCATCCATGCTGGCTTCACTGATGTGAGGATGGTGCCCGTCCCAGTAGCCTGGGCTGGAAGGTCTGGCCAGCATGCCGGCATAGATATGGCTGCCACCCCCTACGTTTGAAGAGCAGACCACCTTGATTCCATCTCCGTGGTAAGCCTCGACAAAACCTCTGCGGTTCAACAAAAGTTGCTGCCTGAACAGGTGCGAGCGGACTGAACGCAAACCGTGCGTGAATGCTCTGGAGCCTTGCGGAAGTGGCGCCAGATCAGTCAGACCGATGGACCTGTTCGGCACAGTATCTCTCCAGGGGCCACGCTCGAGCATGACCACCTCGCAGCCGGCTTCGGCAAGGCGCCTTGCAGCGACAGCTCCACCGAAACCACTGCCGATGACCAGAATTTGTATGGGGGTCGTCATGCACGGAGCCCTTGTATCAGACGGTGGTAGTCGATGCGCTATGGCAGGAGGCAGCGGCTTTTTCGTCGCGCTCTTGCAGCGAAGCGATGAGACGATCGGCCACATTGGCGGACCACGCCGCGATCGTGAGGCTGGGGGCTCCTCCTGGAGAAGCCGGAAGGGCGGCGGCATCGGCTACGAACAGTCCTGGATTATCGAACACTTCTCCGTTCGCGCCCACCACACCATCGTCGATCGACGCCCCCAGGCAAGCACCACCAACAGGGTGGACAGTAACCGGGTTGCGAGGCGCGTAGACCCTGGTGCTCGTGGCTCGCTGGATGTTCGTCATTTCGTCGCCGATCTGCTGGTAGATCGGGTTTTCGCTGGTTTTGTAGGTGATTCTGAAACGGCCTTTGTGCATGGTCATGGTGCCGGTGTTGTTGTCCCCACCGAAGGCGATGATGACTGACTGTTTGCGCAACCACCCCTTGAGCAGCGGTGGCATCGGGATTGCGTCGATTCCCTGGATGCTCGCCCGCAGCACCAGTACGTTGTTTGGCGAGTCCTTCAAGCGGAAGGGCGAGCCGATGGGCATGCCTTTGGACAAGTCCTTGCGGCAGTTCTCTTTCCACAGGCCAAAGTAATCGCCGTTGCCGCCGAAGCGCATGCCCAGTCGCGGCATACCCTGCAGCCCTTGCGCAACGTCTCGGCTCTTGAGCAGCAGACGCACGCTGCCCAGGCCACCCGCTGCCAGAATCACATGCTCAGCCTGAATGTTGTCCTGCGAATTGTTGCCATGGTCGCGATAGCTGACCTCGTAGCGCATACCGTCAGCGGTTGGCGGGTTCAGGCTGCGGATGGCGGTGACTTCGCAGAGTGCCTCGACCTTCAGGCCGTTCTGCATGGCGGGCCACAGTGTCGAAAAGTCGAGCGTGGTCTTGGCACCTGAAGGCGAACCGAGGAAGCTGTTGTTCATCATGTCGCACTCCCAGCGCTCCATGCCGTTGTCGTCGACACGTTTGCGGGGCTGACCGGGGGTTTCCGGCATCAGGAAAGCAACGCTCGGTTGGCCTAGACACCTTAACGCTCCGTCATAGTTGGTCTGCTCGATGCTGTTGGGCACCTGGTCTGCCGGGGTAAGCGGGCGCGCTTTGTAGGTGGCAAGCAGTTCTTCGTAATAGCGCTCCATGTCGGCGTTGCACAGCTCAGGGTGGCGGTCGTCCCAGTACCCAGGCACCAGTGGCCGGTCCATGAAGCCTGCATAGACGTGGCTGCCGCCGCCGACACTCGACGAGCAGATCACGTTGATACCGTCACCCTGATAGGCCTCGATGAAGCCTTTCTTGTTCAGCACGATATCGTGCTTCAGTCGGTGCGAACCGATGCTGCGCAGCCCATGGGTATACGCCTTGGCGCCCTGAGGCAACGGCACCAGGTTCTTGAGCCCGAGCGAGCGGGTAGGAACAGTGTCACGCCAGGGGCCGCGCTCGAGTACCAACACGTCGCGGCCCGCTTCAGCCAGCCGACGCGCTGCGATAGCGCCTCCAAAACCAGTTCCGATAATCAGTACTTCTACTTTTCTTTGCATCGTATTACCCGATGGGGAGCATGCTCAATGACCGATGCGGGAAGGCGGCTTCCCGACCGCCACAATTTGGCGCGCTGAGCGTGAATCGGGCCAAGCAAAGAAAGGACGCGCCGGGAAAAGGAAATCTTGCTGGCGCCGATACAGGTTACCCCGGGTGGAAAGGTTGCGGTCTGTGCGAACTACCGGTCCAGCGGCGGAGTTCGTTTTCCGTTCGATAGAGCAAAGATTTTCTTTTTCTATTGCGCAATTTTACTCATTTGGTTTGCGCCAACTTCTGCTACCAGAATCGGTTACTCACCGGGATAAACCCGGGTTTTGATACGGCTGTCAGGAGGAAACCGCACATGACAGGCAATACCTACAGGGCCATGCAGGTGATCCGTCCGGGCGAGTTGCAGCTTGTCGAGCGACAAACGCCCACGCCCGGTGTTGGCGAAGTACTGATTCGTGTCGAGGCATGTGGCATTTGCGGTGCGGATGCGGGTGCCATTGAAGGTGCCGAGGCCGGTCTTCAGTTTCCGCGGGTGCCTGGCCATGAAGTAGTCGGGAGGATCGCCACCCTCGGTGAGGCAACGTCCGGGTGCTGGCGCATTGGGCAGCGGGTTGGCGTGGGTCGCCTCGGTGGTCATTGCAACGCTTGTGAACAATGCCGGCGTGGACACTTCAACCTGTGCCTCGACCAGCCCGTCGTCGGCAGTTCTCAAGATGGCGGCTATGCACAGATGATGGTTGCCCGCGCCACCGGCCTGGTCGCGATACCTGACGCGCTAGGGGCAGTGGAAGCGGCACCGCTGCTGTGTGCCGGCATTGCTACCTTCAATGCCTTGCGCAAGTCAGGTGCTCAGGCTGGTGACCTGGTAGCCATTCAGGGCATCGGTGGATTGGGACATTTGGCGGTGCAGTATGCCCGCCGGATGGGGTTCAAGGTCGTTGCCGTCGGGCGTGGCCAAGACATTGCCGAGCAGGTACTGCAACTGGGTGCGCACACGTACATCGACAGCCAGGCCGAGGATGCAGTGGCTCGGTTGAAAGGCATGGGCGGCGCGCAAGTCGTCCTGACCACTCTCACCGACAGTGCTGCGGTTTCACCCTTGATGGCGGCACTGGCGCCTCAAGGGACCTTGTTGGTGGTCGGCGTTGGTCGCCAGCCACTGAGCATCATGCCAAGCGCATTGGTGGGCGGCGAACGTCGCGTGCAGGGCGCCATAACCGGCACCCCGTTCGAGTCCGAGAAGACGCTGGACTTCAGTGTAATGGCCGATGTTCGAGCACAGATCGAAACAATGCCTCTGGAGCAGGCCTGGGAAGCCTACCAGCGAGTTCGTTCAGGTGCGGTGCAGTTCCGCATGGTATTGACCATGGATGTTGATTGACTCGCAGATCCGTAATAGTCAAGGAGGAGATTCGAAGTGACATTGAAGAGATTCGCAAGTCTGCTGTGCATGATGGTTCTGGGTTTACCCTTTGCTTTTCTGGCTGCGGCACCGCCGACGGACAAGGCGGTAAAGGTTCAACAAATCCGCAATGCAACGATCAAGATCGGTTTCGGTGATGTCACGTTTCTGATCGACCCGATGCTTGGCCCCAAAGGCGCCTACGCGGCAGCGCCAGGTGCGTTCAATGAGCATGTACGAAACCCCCTGGTGGATCTCCCAATCCCGGCCAGTGAAGTGATGCAGGCTGATGCTGTCATCGTGACCCACCTGCACATCGATCACTGGGATGAGGCGGCGAAACGACAGCTGCGCAAGGACATGCCGATCTTCACTCAGAACGATGAGGATGCCCAGCGTGTGCGTGAGGCAGGTTTTGGTGATGTTCGTGTATTGGGGGAGGGTACTGACTTCAAAGGTGTGCACTTGAACCGAACTGACGGGCAGCACGGCAGTGACGCCACCTTGGCTGTGCGCGGCAAACAGTTGGGCAAGGTCTCGGGAGTCGTACTGCAACGGCCAGGCTTCAAGACCGTCTATGTGGCGGGTGACACCGTGTGGAACAGCCATGTCGAACAGGCGATCTCCCGTTTTCAGCCACAGGTGATCGTGCTCAACGCGGGCTACGTGCGCTTCAAGGATATCGACGGTGCCGTGATCATGGGCAAGGATGATCTGTTGCGTGCAGTTCGAGCGGCCCCCGGTGCCTATATCGTGGCCAGCCACCTGGAAGCTCTGGGCCATGCGACGCAGTCGCGTCGGGAGCTGACCGACTTCATCAAGCGCAGGCTACTCGACCCCCAGCACGTCTTGGTGCCTGCCGATGGACAAACATACAGCTTCTGAAGCGCGCAGCTGACCGACCATTCCAAGACCTGAAAAAGAGGCAGCTCAATGTTTATAGGTTTCATACCCGTATTGTTCGCGTTCGCCGCGACATTGGCATCGTTCAAGCATCAGAACCTGGCGCGTGCGCTGTGGATCACCTGCGCTGTGCTGGTGGTGATCTGGACCACCTGGCATGGTGCTCACCATATGTCCGACCTCAAACAACTGGGAGCCTGGTGAATGGATGTTCGACTGACTGAAACGCGCCTCGGCCAGCTTGAGATCACTGCCATTGAAGGCATCAGCTTTCTGCTGGTTGACGCATTCTTCTACCAGCTGGTCCTTGGTGAGCTGCCTTGCGCATTCTGCAACCTTATCCGGGTGTGCCTGATGCTCCTGGGCTCGGGCATGCTGCTCAACCGGGTATTCGGTATCAGCCCGTGGAACTACGTGCTTAGTGGCTTCGGCGCGTTGATCGGCAGCCAGCTGAGCCTTTTGTTCATGTTCGCCAAGGCGCTGCCTGGGTCGACGCCGACCGGGTCGGCCATCTTCGGGCTGCACATGTACACCTGGACCTTCATGGTCTTCACCGCAGCGATCATGTTCTGCCTGGTCATGGCCGTGTTGTACGCTCGCCGAGACACCACTGCGAATGACTCACAGGCATCACGTCGGCGCCCAGCAGTGCACAAGCTGGTATTGGCGCTGTTCGTCGTGCTGGTGGCGGCAAACCTGGTCTCGGCGTTTCTGCAAAATGGTTTCGGCCACTTCCGTGCGGGTGGGCAGCAGCATTACCAGATGCTTCACGATGGCGATGTCATGAAGCCCTGAGATATCCCCGCTACCTGCGCCCTGATGGACCAGGTAGCGGGCTAGGCGGGCTGGTGATCGCGGGCAATCTCCAGAAAGCCGGCAATGTAGTCGATGTTCTCTTCAGCCTTGCGCACACCCAGGTGAATGCTTTTGTGCAGGCCGTGCGGGCCAATGCGCAATGCACGTAACGGCAGGTTCTGGCCCTCTTCGTGCAACAGCCACTCCGGCAGCACGCTGATGCCACGTTCGGCTGCGGTCAGCTGCAACATCAGTTCTGTGGTTTCAGCGGTGATCCGATGGTGGGGTCGGCAATTCGCCGGCACCAGGAAGCGGCTGTAGACGTCCAGCCGCTCCAGGCTTACCGGCACGGTGATGAGCGTTTCGGCGACCAGGTCCTGCGGGTCTGCCCAGGGTTTACCTGCCAATGGATGGTCCTCGTGCAGGATCAACACCAGTTCGTAGTCGAACACCGGTGTGAACAGCAGTTCTGGCTGATCAATCGGATCCGGGGTGATCAACAGGTCGATTTCGTGGCCCAGCAATGCGGCGATGCCATCGAAGCGAAATGCCGTGCACACCTCGAAGTCGACGTCTGGCCAGCGCCTTAGATACGGGCCGGTTACGCCCATCAGCCACTTCTGGCAGGGGTGGCATTCCATCCCCGCACGCAGGGCGCCGCGGCGACCGTCCGCGAAGTCCGAGAGCACCCGTTGCGCATGTTCGACCTGCGGTAGCAACCGCTCGGCAAGGGCTAGCAAATAGCTGCCGGCTTGAGTGAAGCGCAGGTTGCGGCCGTCCTTCATCCAGACTTTGATGCCGCTGCGTTCCTCGAATTTGGCAATGGCATGTGACAGCGCCGACTGGCTGACATTCAGCCGTTCGGCCGCGGCCGTAACGCTGCCGGTGCGGGAAACTTCGCGCAAGATCGAAAGATGCTGAAGATCAATCATACATGTCTTCCATTCATGGTTCGATGAAGTAATACCATTTCTGTTCATGATCCGATGTTGCTACAAATACCGCAAGGCGCTTTAGCCCCAACCTTCGTGATCAGGCTGGATACCAACAAAAATGACTACCCAAGTATGTGCCCCTTCGATCAGTGATCATCAGGCCTGTCTGTTCGATGAAGTCATCGACCGTCGGCACACCAACTCGATGAAATGGGACTACGGCCACAACTTCCTCACCCCAGAGGAGCGCGCCGCGGATCCACTGCCGATGTGGGTCGCAGACATGGACTTCCGGTCGCCCCAGGCTGTCATCGATGCGCTGAGCGAAGCGGTGCAGTTCGGTGTCTTCGGCTACGCCGGTGGTGCTCGCAAGTCGTACGTGGACGCTGTCGTTGGCTGGCAGGGCAAGCGCTTCGGCTGGGATGTATCGCGCGACTGGCTGATTCAGGCCTCAGGTATCATCACCGTAATGAAAACTGCCATTCAGGCGTTCACTTCGCCGGGCGATTCGGTACTGATCCAGCCGCCGGTTTATGTGCACTTCCATGATGACGCACGGATCAATGGGCGTCATCTGGCGCTGGCCCCACTTGATTTTGACGGTGAGCGCTACCACTTCGATGAGCGCAAGTTCGAAGCCGCCATTACCCCGGCTACCCGACTGTTTATCCTGAGCCATCCGCATAACCCGACCGGCAATGTATGGTCGGAAGCCGAGTTGCGCGCCATGGGTGAAATCTGTGCACGTCACAATGTGCTGGTACTGTCTGATGAGATTCACCAGGACTTTATCCTCAACCCGCGCAAGAAGCACATTCCTTTCGCTTCGCTGAGCGAGGCGTTCGCCCAGAACAGCATCACCTGCACTGCGCCCAGCAAGACCTTCAACATGGCGGGGCTGCAGACGGCCAATATCTTCATCCCGAACAAACGAATTCGTGAAGAGTTGGTTCGTCAGTACGATCGTAATCTCTACCGCTACGTCAACGCATTGGGCATGGTCGCTGCCGAAGCGGCCTATACCCACGGCGAGCCTTGGTTGGAGCAGATGCTCACCTACGTTCGGGGCAACCAGGCCCATTTTGCCGAGGCAATCCATGCCGGCGCGCCGCAAATCAAAGTCATCCCCACTGATTCGTTGTACCTGACCTGGATGGATTGCCGCGGTCTTGGCATGGACGCACAAGCCCTGGATCGCTTCATGTTGACCAAGGCTCGGGTCTGGCTCGACAAGGGCCAGAAGTTTGGCATCGAAGGTCACGGTTTCATGCGTGCCAACCTTGGTTGCAGCCGGGTCACCGTCAACGAAGCCATTCAGCGCATCACGCGCGCCGTCCATCAGCGCTGAGTCCACACGAACCTGCCTGGGGCGCTCTGCCTCAGGTCAGTACACCACCCTCTATGTTCGCGCCAAGCACGCGAGCCCTTGCTGCACCTGTGCCTGAACTGCCGCCTTAATAAACATCACAACAACAAGGTGAACATGATGAGAAAGTCCGCCCTCGTTCCGATGGTATGCCTCGCTGCGTCGCTGGTTTCTGGTCTCACGTATGCGGGTACGCTCAAAGATGTGCAAGCCCGTGGAAAGCTCAACTGCGGGGTCTCTACCGGCAATACCGGGCTGTCTGCGCCCGATGCCAAAGGTGCCTGGCAAGGGCTGGACGTTGCCATGTGCCGTGCCGTAGCCGCTGCTGTTTTGGGTGATGCCAACAAGGTCAACTTTGTACCTACCACAGGGCAGACGCGTTTTACCGCCCTGGCCTCGGGTGAAGTCGACCTGCTCGTGCGCAACAGTTCCTGGACCTTCACCCGCGACGTCGACCTCAAACTGACCTTCGCTGGTATCAACTATTACGACGGTCAGGGCTTCCTGGTGCACAAGAACCTGGGGGCCAGTTCGGTCAAAGACCTCGATGGCGCTTCGATCTGTGTGCAGACCGGTTCGACCCATGAATTGAACCTGGCCGAGTATGCCCGCAACCATGGCATCAAATACGAGCCGGTTCCGATCGATTCAACCGCCGAAGGTGAGCAGAAGTACCTGGCGGGTGCGTGCGATGTGTTCACCAATGACGTGTCCGGGTTGGCTGCCTCCAAGGCCAGCTTTGCTTCTCCTGATGAGCATGTGGTGCTCAAGGAACTGATATCCAAGGAACCGCTCGGCCCGATGGTGCGCCAGGGTGATGACCAGTGGGCCGATGTGGTGCGTTGGACGCTCAATGCACTGGTGGCGGCTGAAGAGCTGGGTATCAACGCAGCTAACGTCGCGCAAATGACCAGTGCCTCGAACAACCCGGAGATCAATCGTCTGCTGGGCAGCGAGGGTAACTACGGCGAGCAACTGGGCTTGGATGCCAAATGGGCCAGCCGTGCCATTGCCGCAGGTGGCAACTACGGCGAAATCTTCGACAACTCCCTGGGCAAGAACACGCCCATTGGCCTTGAACGAGGCCTCAACGCCCAATGGAATCAGGGCGGCCTGCTGTACGCCGAGCCGTTTCGCTGAGCCGGTGCGCCTGCAGGCGCACCCTACGACCATTGTTGCAACGGGCTTATCGGGTGCGACATGTGCCCGACTCGCCCGCCTCACCGGGAGTGATGTCTGATGTCCACCCTTACAGTGACCGACCAGAAAGCTGCAGTTTCGGCTTTCTCGTTGAGCATGCTTATTCATGACAAACGTTACCGCGGATACACCATTCAGATCATTGCCCTGATGGGCCTGATGCTCGCCGCAGCCTGGCTGCTGGACAACACCGTGCGCAACCTGGCTGCGCTCGGCAAGGATTTCTCGTTCAGTTTCCTGTGGAGCGCCGCGGGCTACGATATCAACCAGCAACCCATTGCCTATGACAGCCAGATGACCCATGGCCGGGCTGCATTGGTCGGGCTACTCAATACGGTCATTCTGGCAGTCCTTGCCTGTGTAACGGCGACGGCGATCGGCGTGATGGCGGGGGTACTGCGCCTGTCCAACAACTGGATCGTTTCCCGCCTGATGGGCGGTTACATTGAGTTGTTCCGCAACGTTCCAGCGCTGTTGTGCATTCTGGTGATCGGTGCGGTGATGGCTCAGTCGATGCCCGCTCCGAGCAGCTATCGGGGGGCTGCCGAAACGGCGATCGCGGTCACCAATCGCGGAATCTATGTGCCGGAGCCCTTGTTCACCCATGACCTGGGGAGCGTGGACCTGGGGATTGTGCAGCCCAGCCTGAGCGCCCTGGCAATCATCGCCTTGTTCTTGTTGTGTCTGTGGGCGGACCGGCGCTTGCGCCGTCATGCCGACGGCGTGCAAAGCGCCACCGGCAAGCGCCCAGTGCTCTGGTGGAAGCGCTTGGCCGTGTTGCTGCTACCAACCGCCATTCTGCTCTACGCGTTGGGCTTTCACCTTGGCTACCCCCAGTTGCGTGGGTTCAATTTCCAGGGCGGCCTGCAACTGGGTAACGCACTGATCGCCATGTGGATTGGCCTTAGCGTCTATACCGGGGCGTTCATCGCCGAAATCGTACGCAGCGGCATCCAGTCCATAGCGCGTGGGCAAACCGAAGCTGCCCATGCACTGGGCCTGCGTCCTGGGCGTACCACGCGCCTGGTCATCCTGCCGCAGGCGCTGCGGGTCATCGTACCGCCGCTCACCTCGCAGTACCTGGATATCACCAAGCACACTTCGCTGGGCCTGGCGGTGGGGTACATGGACCTGCGTTCCACCCTTGGCGGCATCACCATCAACCAGACCGGTCGCGAGCTGGAAGGCATCCTGCTGATGATGCTGATCTACCTGGCCATGAGCCTGCTGATCTCTGGCGTGATGAACCTCTTCAACAACCGCGTGAAACTGCAGGTGCGCTGAAATGAGCCATTCTTCCATTGCCTGGTTCCGCGACACGTTGCTGCCGCAGGCTGAACCACCGGCCGGGCAGACCGGCGTCATTCACTGGCTGCGTGCTCGGCTGTTCAACGGCTGGTGGAGCAGCCTGCTGACGGTCGTCGCCTTGCTGGCGCTCTTTGCCTTGGTCAACGCCGTATTGCCATGGTTGGCCAACTCGGTTTGGCAGGCCGACTCGCTGGGCGAGTGCCGCCGTGTGCTCAATGGCGAGTCGGGCGCTTGCTGGGGTGTCATTCGCGAGCGTTGGCCGCAGTTGCTGTTCGGCTTCTACCCGCAGGCGTTGTACTGGCGTCCGTTGGCGGCGTTCGTGCTGTTGTTCGTGGCACTGGGGCCAATCCTTTTCAAGCGTGTGCCGCGCGGTGTGATGTGGTTCAGTGCAGGTTACCCGGGGCTCGCATTCTGGCTTGTCTGGGGCGGCTCGCTGTGGGCGCCGGTGCTGGCTTACGCAGGGCTTGCCCTGGCAGTGCTGAGCTTTTCACTGGCGCGGCGATTTGGGATCGGTATTGCGCTGATATGCGCGCTCGGCGTTGCGAGCACCTGGTGGCTGCACGGCATGCACGTGCTGTTGGCTGTTGTCGATCATCAAGCTCCATTGCAGCTGGTTGCAGTCAGCTCCCGTGAGCTGGGCGGCTTCTTGCTGTCTTTCGTGGTGGGCGTCAGCGGCATTGCCATGTCTTTGCCCCTGGGCATCCTGCTGGCTTTGGGGCGTCGTTCCTCGATGCCGCTAATCCGGCTGATGAGCGTGACCTTCATCGAGTTCGTGCGTGGTGTGCCGTTGATCACGCTGCTGTTCACCGCCTCGCTGTTGCTCAACTACTTCCTGCCGCCCGGGACCTCGTTCGACCTGATCCTGCGGGTCATCATCATGGTGACTGTGTTTTCCACGGCCTACATGGCGGAGGTGATTCGTGGTGGCCTGGCAGCGCTGCCGCAAGGGCAGACGGAGGCCGCCCAGGCACTTGGCCTTGATTACTGGAAGGCACAACGCCTGGTGATCATGCCGCAGGCGCTGAAGATCTCGATCCCGATGATCGTCAGCACCTTCATTGGCCTGTTCAAGGACACCACCCTGGTGGTGTTCATCGGTCTGCTCGACCCCATTGCGTTGTCTACGGCCATTCGCGCCAGTACGCAGTGGCAAGGCATCTACTGGGAGCTGTTCCTGTTCATCGGCGGCGTGTTCTTCGTTTTCTGCTTCGGCATGTCGCGTTATTCGATTCACCTTGAGCGCAGACTCAAGACCGATCACCGTTGAGGAGCCCACAACAATGAAAAACGCGCCACTCGACGCCAACCTGGCGTCTACCCAGGAAGTTGCCATTCAGATCACTGGCGTGAACAAGTGGTATGGCAACTACCATGCCCTGCGTGATATCAACCTCACGGTTAGTCGGGGGGAGCGGATCGTGATCTGCGGCCCGTCTGGCTCGGGCAAGTCCACCATGATTCGCTGCATCAACCGCCTGGAAGAATTCCAGCAAGGACGAATCGTAGTCGATGGCACTGAACTGACCAGCGACCTGCGCAAGATCGACGAAGTGCGCCAGGAAGTGGGGATGGTCTTCCAGCACTTCAATCTGTTCCCCCATCTGACGATCCTCGAAAACTGTACGCTGGCGCCAATCTGGGTGCGCCAGGTACCGCGCAAGCAGGCTGAGGAGTTGGCCATGCACTACCTGACCAAGGTCAGGATTCCAGAGCATGCCCACAAGTTTCCTGGGCAGCTTTCCGGTGGCCAGCAGCAACGGGTGGCGATTGCCCGAGCGTTGTGCATGAACCCGCGGGTGATGCTGTTCGATGAGCCCACCTCAGCCCTGGACCCGGAAATGATCAAAGAGGTGCTCGATACCATGATCCAGTTGGCGGAGGAGGGCATGACCATGCTCTGCGTCACCCATGAAATGGGCTTTGCCCAAGCGGTCGCGAACCGCGTGATCTTCATGGACCAAGGTCAGATCGTCGAGCAGAACGAGCCCAAGGCTTTCTTCAGCAACCCGCAGTCCGATCGTACCAGGGCGTTCCTGAGCCAGATCCTGCGGCACTGATTTACCGTTGTTTCAGGCGTCATCCGTTTTCGGGGAGGTGGGCTCGTCCCTCTCCTCGTTTTTTTATCAGAGGAGCCGCACATGGGTGCATTTCTATTCATCATCAACGATGCCAGCTATGGTTCGGAGCGAGCTTACAACGCACTGCGCCTGGCAGGCTCGCTTTCGGCGCGCAAGCAAGCGCAGGTACGTGTGTACCTGCAGTCGGACGCGGTTGGCTGTGCCCGTGCGGGGCAAAAGGTACCAACCGGCCACTACAATCTTGAACTGGTCTTGAACAAGATCCTGCGTAAAGGTGAAGTGGCGCTATGTGGCGACGGCATGGATGCCCGTGGCATGAAGGAAGTCGAATTGGTGGCAGGGGCGCGGCGTGCGGCACCAGGTGAGCTGGCAGACTGGACGTTCGAAGCCGACAAGGTTCTGATCTTCTGACCCGGTGGTCGTCCCGGGGGCGGGACGACCTCATGACTTCAGGGCTCAGGACAAAGGTTGTGTCTGCACCATGCGCTGTCTGCGCTGAAGCCACAACAAGCCTGCCATTGCCAACAAGACGGGGGGCAGGATCATGCCGGACACGACTGTCCAGCCGAACGCATCGAGCAGGCCGCCGGAGAGAAACGAACCGACGACCATCGTGCCGAACACCACGAAATCGTTGACCGCTTGAACCTTGGGACCATCTTCAGGTGTGTGGCAGGTCAGGACCAGCGCCGAAGCGCCCAGGAAACCGAAGTTCCAGCCAACACCGAGCAGGACCAGCGCCACCCAAAAGTTTCCGATGGCCATACCAGACATCCCCACCAGCGCCGCCAGGCCAATCAGTACCAAACCACATTGAATCATCATCGGGGCACCGAAACGGCTGATCAGACGCCCGGTGAAAAAGCTTGGCGCGTACATGGCAATCACGTGCATTTCGATGCCAGTGTTCGAATGCACCCTGGCGATGCCACAAAGCTCCATTGCTAGTGGGGCAGAGGTCATCATGAAGTTCATCATCATGTAGCTGACCACGCCACAAAGCATGGCAATGATGAATCTGGGGTGGCGGACCACGGCACTTATACTTCCGACAGTTTGCCGAGTAGATGGCATGGGCAACGGGTTGAACCGCACACCGATCAGTACGCAGGCCGAAAGTGCTGCCACGGCAGCTGCCGCGAGATAGGTCATCACATAGGCATGGTCCGAGAGGCTCATGGTGGCGCTGACCAATTGTGGCCCCAGCACGCCTGCGACGACGCCCCCGGCCAGCACGGTCGACAGTGCTTTGGGGCGCTCTTGAGCCTCGACGCATTCGGCGGCGGCGAAGCGGAAGGTCAACACCACCGCCGCGTAGGCGCCGCCGAACAGCATGGCCACACAGAACAGGGTGAAGGAAGCAAGGGCCAAGGCGTAGGCGGCAAGGGCGCCCATCAAGACGCCGCAACCGTTGCCAATCATGAAGGCAACGGTACGCCCCCATCGGCGAGCGACGTGGCCTATCGGCAGTGTTGCCAATGCCATTCCGATGACGAATACCGTAATGGGCAGGGTGGCCAATGCTGCGTTGGGGGCAAGCATGTTGCCGATGATCGCCCCGGTGGCATACACCACGACGGAGTTGGCGCCTGACAGTGCCTGTGCGACTGTGAGGCGAAATACATTCGGATTGATTCTGGCTCTGGACATAGAGATTTTCCGCAAGCTTCAGGTAAGGGCGCACGGTTCGCATTCTCGGTAAGCCGCTGAGATGGCTGCAAAGCAGAAAATGTTTAGCCTTGGCAACAAAACCTGTTTCGTACTCACCTAGTCGCTGTGTTGGGCGCGTCACCCTTCATATAGGCCTGCGGGCTACTCCCCAATTCTTGGCGGAATGCGTAGATGAATGCTGAAGTTGAGCCGTACCCCAGTTCCAGGGCAGTGCGTGTTACATCCAGGCCGCCGCCGAGCATTTCGATGGCTCTGAACAAACGTAAACGTCTGCGCCAAGTACGCAGACTCATGCCGGTCTCCCCCAGGAAGCGGCGGGCAAGCGTTCGCTCAGACATTCCCAGTGTCCGAGCCCATGCTTCCATTTCAGTCGGATCGGCGGGGTCGGCATAGAGGGTCTCGCACAGGCTCACCAGCGCCGTACTGGTTGGCCAAGGCAGTGCTGTCGAGATAGGCGTGGCCCGTCGTAGCTGGTCCAGTATCAGCTGTGTGATCCGGCCAGCGTACCCGTCCGCATCTGGCTCACCCTCGATACGTGCCGCCTCGACGATCAAGGCCTTGAGCAGCGGCGATACGCCTAATAATGTTGCATGCTCTGCCGGTAAGCCTGAAGCGATGCGGTCATTAATCCACAGGCTGCGAAACTCGGCACCGAACATCGAGCCGACCTTGTGATCCAGCCCGGTTGGCAGCCATGCCGCCTGTTCCGGCGATATGACGAAAGAACCAGCTTTGGTGGCGACGGTCAATACACCTGAAATGGCATAGACCATCTGGTGCCAGTCGTGGGCGTGTTCAGGAAAGCTGTGCCGCGCTGGAATGGACTGCGCGCGGACTTTCAGCGGATCAGGTGGTGCTAGGCCGTGAGGTGCCTCAATGGTGTCCCAGTTCATGGATGGACTCGTTTATAAGAGCAAGTGCAAAGACAAAAGTAGTGGATGGCTAAGGCATGTAAACGGAGCCATTTTCACGCGTCCTGCAAGTTTACTCATGTTGTGTGGCGTTGTGTCTTTTGCTCTACATCACGTGGCGGGTAGTCGAAAGCCTGCCAGGGTGGATTGCGATCTAATGTGAGTACGAGATGGCCCGCCCGACCGCGCACAGGGCATTGATTCAAAGCGGCCATTTCGTACTTTTTCGCTTCGAGCCCTATGAGGAGTTGCAATCACCATGGCCTGTGTCGACCGTTACAGTCTGCCTCTTTCGACCACTTCCGAAACCGCGGCCGAGCGTTACCGAGCAGGTGTGGATTTGCTCCTTTCGCTGTGGACCGGTGTCGCAGAAACGCTGGATGAGGCCATTGCAGCAGACCCTGAATTCGCCCTGGCCTACGCGGCGCGTGCCCGTTTTCACGCAGTGCGTACCGAAATCGTGGATGCCAAGGCCAAGATTGCCAAGGCCAGTGAGTTGGTGCAGAAGAATGGCACCGAGCGTGAACGCAGCCATGTGCAGACGTTGTCCTATGTAATCAACGGCGAGCCGGCCAAAGCCCTGGCCAATGCTTTGCAACATTTGGACAGCTGGCCTAACGACATCGTGATCATGTCGCTGCCGCTGGGGGCGTTCGGCCTGTTCGCATTTTCCGGCATGCACGACCATGACCAAGCCCGTGTGGACCTTTGCGAACGCCACGCTCGCCACTTCCCTGAGAACGACTGGTGGTTCCTCAACTACCGCGGTTGGGCTCATGGTGAGAATGGCGACGTATCCCTGGGGCGCGCGCTCACTCAACGTTCGCTTGAATTGCGCCGCAACAACGTGAACGCGGTGCATGCCGTGGCGCACGTGTTGTACGAGGCCGGTGCCAACGATGAGGCAGGCGAGGTCATCAAGGCCTGGCTACCCGGTTACGACCGCAGTGGCACGTTGCACAACCACATCGCCTGGCATGGTGCGCTGGTCGCGCTTGAGCGGGGTGATCTGGAATCTGCCCTCGGCATTTACGCTGACAATGTCGCGCCGGCAGTCGCCACTGGCCTGCCTATCAACGTGATCAGTGACACCTCTTCGTTCCTCTGGCGCATGCAGGCCTATGGGCATGAAGTGCCAGCGAGCATGTGGGAGGACGCGGCGCGTTATGCGTCCAGCTATTTCCAGCAGCCTGGCTTCCCGTTCGCGGACTTCCATATGGCGCTGCTGGCTGCTGCTACGGGTGACCAGCATGCGCTCGAACAGCGGGCCGCAGCGCTGTCCACGTTGGTGGGCGATGGCAAGCTGCGCGCTGGCGCGGTGGTGCCTGCGCTGTGCCACGCCGTGAGGGCTTTCGCCGACGGACACTACAGCGACTGTGCCCGAATCCTCGAACCGGTCGCCCATGAAGTGGTGCGTATCGGCGGTAGCGGTGCGCAGCGGGAAATCGTTCAGGACACACTCCTGGTTTCGCTCATGCGCGCCGGTGAGGCCGAGAAGGCCCGGGCGCTGCTCGATCAGCGCCTGCACCGTCGGCCTTCGCCGCGCGACAGCCGTTGGCTGGCAGGCCTGGCCGCAAGCTGACCCACGTACAAACCGTTGATGCGCGATTCGGCAGGCTGATCTGTTAACAGGTCGGCCCGCTGTTCTGCACCCTGGCGAAGGGGATTTGCACCATGAGCATTACCCTCACTGCAGGCCCCATCGGGCCTCGCGGTTTACTGTTGAAGTGGCTGAGCCCGGTGGCGATCATCGCCATCGCCCAGTTGTTCGGTACTTCGTTGTGGTTCAGCGCCAATGGCGCGGCCGAGTCGCTCATGGCGTCCTGGCAGGCGACCGCTGCCGATATCGGATGGCTGACCAATGCCGTCCAGTTGGGGTTCATCCTCGGTACGCTGACGCTGTCATTGAGTGGTGCAGCGGATCGGTTTCGAGCCAGCAGCCTGTTTCTTTGCTGTGCCATTGCCGGGTCACTGTTCAACCTGGCCTTTGCCTGGTTGGCCGATGGCCTGGCAGTTGGCGCTGCGCTGCGCTTTTGCGTGGGCGTCACCCTGGCGGGTATCTACCCCATGGGCATGAAGCTGATCGTTGGCTGGGCGCCCGAGCGCACGGGCCTTGCCTTGGCGCAGCTGGTGTCGATGTTGACGCTGGGTACTGCGTTGCCCCATGCCCTGCGGCTGCTGGGGGCTGATTGGCCGTGGCAACTGATCATTACCGCATCCTCGGTGTTGGCTTTGCTCGGTGCTGTATTAATCGCGGTGCTGGGCGACGGGCCCCATGCCCGCAGTGGTCAGGTGAGCGGTGCGGGGCAGGTCAAGCGAGCGGGGGCCATTCTTGGCGCGTTCAGGATCAGCCGATTCCGCGCAGCGACGCTCGGTTACTTCGGCCACATGTGGGAGTTGTACACCTTCTGGACCGTCGTGCCACTGATTGTGAGCAGTACATCACTGGCCAAGGCCTATCCCGCCCTAGGAGTGTCGGGCCTGTCTTTCGGTGTGATGGCCGTAGGCGCTGTTGGTTCTTTGCTGGGAGGTGTGCTGTCCCAGCACATTGGCAGCGCTCGGGTAGCACTTGGTGCCTTGAGTATCTCGGGGCTTTGCGGCCTGGTATTCGTGCTGTTGCGTAATCAGATGGAGCCTTGGGTGCTGTTGGCGCTGCTCGGTCTCTGGGGCGCCAGTGTCGTGGCCGATTCCCCGCAATTCTCTGCCCTGGCTGCCAAGGCTTGCCCACGGGATGCAGTGGGCAGTGCACTGGCCATTCAGAACAGCATCGGCTTTGCCATTACCGTCGTGTCGATTGCCTGCACTACCTGGTTATTCGGCCGCATAGGTGTCGATGCCTTGTGGCTGCTGGTGCCAGGGCCGGTGCTAGGGCTGCTCGGGTTCATCTGGTCCTATCGGCAAACGGACGCCTGACTGCCGCGTTTGCAGCACAACTTTTCGAATAAGAACAAAACTTGAGGTCTTTGCGATGCATGAAGTAGGTGTATGGGGGTTGTTGTCCCCAGCAGTGACGATTTGTCTGGCAATTCTCACTCGACAGGTGATTCTGTCCCTGATGGTCGGTTGCGTAGCCGGCTTCCTGGTGCTCTCCAATTTCCATATTGGGCAAGGTCTGCAGAGCTCGATCCAGGGTGCGATCGACGTGTTCAAGTCTGATGGCGTAGTCAGAACCCTGATCTTCACCGTCATGATCAGTGGTGTGATTCACCTCGCAAGGCTCACCGGCGGCATGCAGGGGTTGGTCAACCTGATCTCGGAGCGACTGAAAATCGTCAAAGGGCCTGTCAGCACGCAATTGCTGGCGGGCTTACTGGCCGTCGTGGTATTCATCGACAGCTACCTGGCCATGCTGACATCCGGAGCTGCAAGCGCAGAGCTGGTGAGCAAGCACCGCATCGCTCGAGAGCAGGTGGCGTACGTCATCAAAAATGCGGGTATCAGTGCCTGGTCGTCCATGATATTCAATGGCTGGGGGGCGATGATGCTGGGCATCATCGCCGTTCAGGTAGAAAACGGCAGTATTCACGGCAACCCTCTCAACATTCTTGCCCATTCGATTGCCTACAACCTGTTCGCCTGGGCTAGCCTTGCCCTGGTGCTGATAAGCATCTTCACCCCGTTCGCGTTCCCGGCGATGCGCCGTGCCAAACAGCGTGCGGCTGCGGGTGTCGAAGTACGCTCGGGCGCCGCACCGCTGGCGGCGCTTGGCGAACAGAAAGTGATTGCCCCAGCCAGTGTGTCCAACCTGCTGGTGCCGTTGCTGTCGCTGTTCATGTTCGTTCCTGTGGGCTTGTACATTACAGGCAACGGTGTCATCGGTGATGGTTCTGCCTCCACCGCGATCCTTTGGGCCGTGATTTTCGGTCAGGTCATGGGTTGCATCCATTACGTATGGATCAAGCGCGTGATGAACATCAGCGCCTACATCAACCATCTGGTCGAAGGTTATCAGGCCATGGTCCCTCTGGTGGTGGTACTCACCCTGGCGTTTCTGATTGGTGACCTTTCCAGCCAGCTCAAGATTGGTCAGTTCCTTTCCACGCATTTCAGTGTGCTGATGCCGGTCAGCCTGATCGCCGCGTTCGTGTTTCTGGTGGCTGCGCTGATTTCGTTGTCTACCGGTACATCCTGGGGCACGTTCTCGATCATGATCCCGATCGGTATCCAGTTAGCTGTCTCGTCGGGTGCCGATCCTTACCTGGTGGTCGGTGCCGCCATCTCTGGGGCCATTTTCGGCGATACCACATCGCCTATCAGCGACAGTGGCATCGTCACGGCGACTGCCACGGGCAATGACCTCATGGACCATATCAAGACTCAGTTGCCCTATTGCCTGACTGCGGCGGGTATCGCCCTCGCGGGCTTCGTGGTGCTGGGCGTGGCGCAGGCCCTTTGACTCCACCAGCGCGGCAGGTACAGACGACGTGAACAATCGACTTGGCTTTGGTCAGAAGATTCTGCTGGTTGCCGCGCTGCTGTTGGTGGCTGCATTCGGTGCTTTCGCCGTGTACAACGACCAGCAGCAGGGCAGGGCTATACATCGCGACTTGCAGCGTAACTTGCACGGCATTGCGCAGGTCACTGCGGGGAACATCCAAAACTGGTTGGCAGGTAGGCAGCGCTTGCTTGAAAGCCTTGCCGAAGTACTGTCCCGGTCAGACGAAGGGCAGCGTGGTCAGTGGTTGCGCCAGCAAACCCTCAAGGACGCGGTTGCCTTCGTTTACTTCGGTACCGAGCAAGGTCAGTTCGATGTGTCACCTCCTACCCAAATGCCGGAAGGCTACGATCCACGTACTCGACCGTGGTACGCAGCTGCACGCAATGCGTCAGGCAGCCAACTCACCGAGCCTTATGTCGATGCCAATACCGGGCAGCTGACCATGACGATTGCAGCACCGGTGGCGGGGCTTGGGGTGGTAGGCGCTGACCTCGACCTTCAGGCGCTGGTCAAGTCGATCAATGCGCTGGACTTTGACGGCATGGGCTACGCGTTCCTGGTCGACGGCAAAGGCAAGGTCCTGGTGCATCCCGACACCAAGTTCCTGATGCAGCCTTTGAGTGTTTTGTTTCCAGGCGCTGTGCCCAGCCTGAAGGCGGGCACCCTGAGTGAAGCGGCCAGCCTTGAAGGTGAGCGGGTAGTCATGTTCATGCCTGTGCAGGGGCTGCCGGGTGTTGACTGGTATTTGGGCATCTCGCTGGCACGTAATCATGCCTATGCAATGCAACAGGAATTCAGGTGGACGGTGCTGACCGCAACGCTGGTGGCGGTGTGCAGCCTCCTGGTCGTAATGGGGAGCCTGGTCCACCTGCTCTTGCGGCCGTTGCGTGACATGGCAAAGGCAATGACGAACATTGCTCACGGAGAGGGCGACCTCACCCGGCGGTTACCCGTTAACAGTCGAGACGAGTTAGGTCGGCTGGCAGGTGCCTTCAATCACTTCGTCGAGCGAATTCAGGGGTCGATTCGTGATGTGGGCCTGACCATGGGGCAGGTCGAACGGGTCGCCAGCCAGGTCATTGGCTCGACCACACGAACCCTTGAGGACTCCGAAATCCAGACTGATCGCACCCGTAGCGTGGTTGCTGCCATCAACCAATTGGGCGCGGCCGCCCAGGAAATCGCCAGTAACGCCTCACATGCCTCGGTTCAGGCCGGCACTGCACGGGCCCAGTCGTTAGAGGGGCGCGCAGTGGTGGATCGCAACATTGAGGCCATGACCCATCTCTCGACATTGATTGCCAGTTCTGGCGCGCACATAGGCCAGCTCAACGGTAAGACCGAGGACATCGGTCAGATCCTCGAAGTCATCAGTGCTATCTCGCAGCAGACTAATCTGCTGGCACTCAACGCAGCCATTGAAGCAGCACGTGCGGGTGAAGCGGGCCGCGGCTTTGCAGTGGTCGCGGATGAGGTGCGTAACCTTGCTCACCGGACCCAGCAGTCAGCGCAACAGGTCAAGCTTCTGATCGAAGAACTGCAGAACGGTGCGGGGGCTGTGGTCGATGCCATGGCACAGAGTCAGTCGCACAGTGGGCAGAGTGTGGAAATCGCCCGGCTTGCAGGGCAGAGCCTGGCGCAGGTAATAGGCAGCATCGAGCAGATGGATGGCATGAACCAGTCGGTGGCAGCTGCCACCGAGGAACAGAGTGCGGTAGTGGATGCGCTACAGGACGACATTAGCGAAATCGAACGGCTCAATCAGGCCGGCACCGAGCAGATGCGTTCAACACTGGATGCGTGTGCGAAATTGCGCGATCAAGTGCAAAATCTCACGTCCCAGGTGGAGCGGTTCAGGGTTTGAAAGGCCGGGCAGCGATAGCCGGCGACGGTCAAGGCAATCATCGTCGCTCGAGGCCGCGCGTCAACTGGAAATCATGCACTGTCAAGCAGTGCGTCGATGTCATGCAGGGCGCCTTCCATATAGCCAGCCTGGTCCGAGCCGGCCTCACTGCCGATCAGGCGCAAACACGCTTGCCAAGGCGTCGGGAAGACGTTGGCCAGCGAAGCAATAGCGTGTTCATGTCCATTGGCATGGTCACGGGTTGTCGCGGTGTGGGGCTCCTGTGCCCAGTCCTGAAGGTAATCCTGCATCGGATCCAAGGCTTGCGGGCCGAAGAGTCTGGCCAGTTGGGCACGGCATGCAGCTTTGAGGGCCTGCTCACCGCAGCTTGCGCGTTCGCCGTGGGGGATGCGGAAAAAGCCGAAAAGTGCTGCATGTCCGCTTTGGCTGGCATCGTGTATCTCAGCCAACGGGCCGACATGGCTGAACGCGTCGCCATTCAGGCGCTGCTCTCGCCAAAACGGTTTGTCGTACAGAGCCACGTACTTGGCGTGGGCTGCCATCCAGGTGGGGATTGCCTTCAGCGCATTCACGGTCGCCGGCGCAAGGGCGGGAGCGAAGTGGATTGCTGGTATCAGTCGCGGTGGAATTGCCAGCCAGACTTGCCGGTAGGGCAGGGTGCTGGCAGCAGGGGCAGTGATGGAGATGCCTTCGGCACCGATGCTGATCGACTCGACCGCCGCGTTCAGATGCAGCCTTTCGCTGGGCAGGTGGTCGACGAGTCGCTGAATCAACCGAGCGCAGCCACCCGCGATGCGCAGGCTGGTATCTGCCATCAATGGCCCGTCATACCGGGCGATCTGCCCGTTCCAATGCTCCACCAGGCTCGTCCCTTCGGTGTACTGGGCGAAGCTTGGCAATTGGAGCATTTCGAGCAGTTTGCTCATGCGCGGCTGGAAGGCTGGCCAGAACCAGGTAGGGCCCAGGTCGATCCCGGATTCGGGCGTGGACAGGATCCTTCCACCCCATCGCGAGCGCGCTTCGAACAACTCGAAGGCTACCCCGCGTTGCTGAAGCTGCCATGCGGCGTGCAGGCCGGCCAAGCCGCCCCCGACGATGGCGATGGTGTGTTGGGTAGGGTCTGCAGAGGTCATCGACTGGCTCGCACGCAATAGGAAACCGGTTCAGTTGTTTTCGTGAACCTTGCAGTATTCTCGGGTGCTGACGTTCGGTGCTCAACGCATTAAATCTTGCTGAACGAAGAAGGAAATCTGACATGGCTACCCCTGCCTATCTCAACGCGCTTCGGGCCTTCGAAGCCACTGCCCGGCATGGCAGTTTTTCCGCGGCGGCCACTGAATTGAACGTCACCGCAGCGGCAGTCGGTCAGCAGGTGAGAAACCTTGAGGCCTGGCTGGGTATTGCCTTGTTCGTCAGGGCTGGGCGTGGGGCAGGGCAGCTTGAGCTGACGGTTAATGCACAGCGTGCCTTGCCCGATATCCAGGCCGCTTTCGAGCGGTTGGCAGTCGGCGTTGCCCGGCTGAAGGAGGCCAGCGCTCACACTGGCATCAATGTCACGGTTAGCCCCGCGTTTGCCGCGAAATGGCTGGTGCCCCGCCTTGAGCGTTTTCAGCGGGCTTATCCGGCCTTGGATGTGCAATTGGATACCGACGCACGGTCGTTGGACTTCACGGTGGAACGTCTGGATATCGGCGTTCGTTATGGCAGCGGGCAGTGGGCGGGGTTGGCCTCGGAAAAACTCATGAGCGAGTCACTTTTCCCGGTCTGCGCGCCAGATTTTCCACTGTTACGCCATGGTCGACTGGACGCGTCCGCGCTGATGCAGTGTACGTTGATTCATGACTTGTCGATGAGCAATGACCCTGGTTATCCCAGTTGGCGGGCCTGGCTTGACCGGGTGGGGTACACGCAAGTACGTGCCGATCATGGCCTGCGTATCAACAATTCCGCGGCTGTGCTGCAAGCTGCTGTGGAGCGGCAGGGGCTGGCGCTGGCGCGTAGCGTGATGGTGCAGGATGACCTCAATGCAGGCCGGTTGATCCGGCCGTTGCTTGAAGGTGAAGTGGAGTGGCCGCTGCAGCAGGCCTATTACATTGTCTACCGACCCGAGCGTGGCGATTTGTCTAACGTGCGGGTATTTCGCGACTGGTTGATGGCCGAGGCCGGTGTCTTCGTTTCAATACCCTAGGTCCAAGGCGGCATGCTTGACCCAAACCTTGCCCCCTTGCTCGCCTCCCTCAAGGTGCAACGGGGTTGCCGGCGGTAGCCGCATCCAGCTCCAGGGGCGTAATGTGAAACCGTCGCCACGCAACGTGCCATTCAGGACGAACACTTCCAGGCCTTGGATGCTGTCGACGTTCAGGGCAACGCCAGACGGTACATCATGCAACCAGACTTCTTCGTTCGCGTCGTGCCAGAGCATCTTGCTGCCTTTCGTGGGCAGGAGGGCGACAACGCGTTGATCATCGTCTGCATGAAACTGGCGCAGTTTGACAAAAATCGTGCAGCCCAACGGCGAACGGGGCGTGTGTTGGCTGCCTGGAGGGTTACGAACATAGCTGCCTTGCGGGTAACTGCCCCACTCATCCTCGAACACGCCAGATAACACCAGAAACTCTTCACCACCGGTATGCACATGGGGGGGGAACTGGCTGCCAGCGCTGTACTGAACCAGTGATGTGGCCCTCGCCTGCTCCTCCCCAATACGAAATAGCAGGCGCCGCATCACCCCAGCCTGTGGGCTGGCGATCCAGGGTTGTTCGTCAGCGTGCATCAGCACGGTTGTCTGTAGGTTGCTGTTCAAAAGGCTCTGCATGAGCGGTTACTCGCTGTTCACGTTGTGCATGGCGATGTGCGGCTGTTCTCATGATTGCCGCCCGCAGGCAAATGCACCAGCCACAATATCTTTAGAAGGCACAAGTTTTCCGGGTTTCAGGTGGCGATTGACGTGTCGTCTACACAATGTGTCCAGACATTGTGAGTTCCACAGGACGATCGATTCGTAGAATGAAAACCAGCGCTTACGGTCTATCAGCCGTCGAGTGGGTTGGAAATTCTGATACTGAACTGGAGAGCATTCAGGCTATGCAACACATCATCGCCCAGCAAGCACCTGCTGCCATTGGTACTTATTCCCACGCCGTACGGGCAGGCGACACCCTGTACCTTTCTGGTCAAGTGCCGCTGGACCCCGCCACCATGAAAATCGTCGAAGGCACGGAGCGTCAGATCGTGCAGGCGTTCGAGAACGTCAAGACCATCGTCGAGGCTGCCGGTGGAAAGCTGGAGAATACCCTCAAGGTAAATATCTTTCTCACGGACCTTTCGTGTTTCCCGATGGTGAACGAAGTGATGGCTCGGTATTTCAACGCTCCCTATCCGGCACGGGCCGCTATTGGCGTGGCAGCGTTGCCGTTGGGCAGCGAGGTTGAAATCGAGGCCGTCATCCACATGGGCTGACGGCGCTCGGGCGCTCCTGGCCCCTGTGGAGCGCCGCTTCCATGATGGTCTTCTCTGGCTATCCACCGAAATGCTGTACGCGAAACCCTGAAAGCTTTGCGCTAGAGCATCGACCAACAGTTCTATGATCGAAAGTTAATCTCAACCGGTGTAGGCACCCGCTCGTGGCGCGAACTCAGCGACGCAAGGCCCTCAAGAAAACCTTCACTTTTTCCGTCTCGCCCCGGTGCCGAAGGTAACTCGCAAAAACATCGTAATCGGCAAATTTCAGCTCTGGCAGCACACGGGTGAGTTCTCCTGAGGCGAGGGACTCGTCTGCAAGATAATCCGGCAACACCGCCAGGCCGGCTCCAGCCAAGGCCAGTGTGCGCAGTGATGTGGAATCACTTACATTGATCCGCGGATTGATCTGCAATTGGGTCTGATGGCCTTTCCAAGTAACCGGGAAGCTGTTGACTGGCGCATAGACGCGCTGCGCCAGGCACGCGTGATCGGCCAGCTGGGAAATATCGTCAGGCGTACCGAGTTCGTGCAAATAATCAGGCGCTGCACAGAGCGCCAAGGTGAATTGGTGGATCTTTTCGTAGCGCACACCCGACTGAGCCGGTGAAGCCATGCGAATGGCCACATCGTATTCCCCGTCGAGCAGATCGACATAACGGTCCGAGAGATCGATCTCGAAACGCAGGCGCGGGTAGTGGGCGGTGAGGCGAGCGATCCGGGGGAGCACAAATGCACGGCCAAAGGCAGTGGGCATTGTCACGCGAATTACCCCTTCGGCACATAGCAAGCCTTGCTGCAGGCGGGCGTCAGCATTTTCCAGTTCGGTCAGCACGGTGCGCAGATCGGCCGCGTAACCAATGCCGGCGTCGGTGAGGGCAACTTTGCGGGTGGTTCTGAGAAGCAGCTGATGCCCGAGGCGCTCTTCCAGGTTGGTGATACGGCGGCTGACGGTTGATTGAGCGATGCCCAAGTCACGTGCAGCGCCACCAAAACTCTTGCACTCGGCCACAGCGAGGAACGCTTCTACTTCGGCAAGGGAGGTTATTTTCATCGACAAAATGCATTAGTGAAATCGGTTTTCTACTATTTTAATCCGTATTTCGCAAGGATAGGATTCTTCCAAGTCCGAGAAGAAAAGGCGAGGCGCCATGTCCGCGGTAAAGCATGCAGTGATGAACAGGCACTCAAGCCGTGCCTTCTTGCCACGTGAAGTAGACGAGGCGTTAGTGCGGGAGATCGTCGATACGGCCCGTTATTCACCCTCCAGCGGTAACCTTCAGCCCTGGAAGTTGTACGTGCTCGCGGGGTCAAGCCTGTCCCGGCTCAAGGGGGAGGTTGCTGACACGCTTGCCCGTCATCCTCGCGGCGAGGGCATGGGCTATCCAATCTATCCGCCAGATCTCAAGGCCGATTACCAGGCGCGGCGGGTCAAGTGTGGTGAAGACCTCTATGCCACCTTGAAGGTCGCGCGCGATGACCGCATTGGCCGTGGCAAACAGTTCGCTCGCAATTTCACTTTCTTCGATGCCCCGGTTGGCATGCTGCTCGCTGTCGATCGCAGCATGGGCCAAGGGCAGTGGGCGGATCTCGGCATGTTCCTGCAGACGCTGATGCTGCTTGCCCAGGAGCGGGGTTTGGCTACCTGTGCGCAGGCCTGCTGGACGCTGGTGCATGAAACGTTGGAGCGGCAACTGGAACTCCCTGAGGAGTTGATGGTGTTCTGTGGGATCTCCTTGGGCTATGCCGACCCCGAGCATCCCATCAACACGCTGCGCACCGAACGTGAGCCGCTTTCGGCCATTGCCGAATTCAGAGGCTTCAGATAAGCGGATGTCCGTTTAGCGACCTGTAAATACCTAGACCGGAGAGACAGATGAAGCGGGTAGAAACCAATAATCTGGAGTCGATCGATCATTACCGGATGGTGCACGCACCTGATCCGGTACCCGCGGCAGGCGAACTGCTGCTGCGTATAGCCTCCTGCGGCCTCGGTTATGTCGACGCGCTGGAGTCGCTAGGGCGTTATCAGGTCAAGCCGCCCTTGCCTCATGTTCCAGGGCAAGAAGTCAGCGGCTGGGTCGAGGCGGTCGGCGAAGGTGTCGAAGGGTTTGCCGCCGGTGATCGTGTTATCACCCAGATCCACGGAGGTTTGGCGGAATTGGCAGTTGCCCCGGCGTCGATGGTCACCCGTATTCCGGCGAACATGGATTTTGCCCAGGCAGCTGGCTTCAAGATCAATTATCTGACCGTGCTGCACGGATTGCGTGATCGAGCCAATCTGCAGGCAGGGGATACCTTGCTTGTCATCGGTGCTGCCGGTGGGGTTGGCAGCGCTGCCGTGCAGATTGGCAAATGCCTGGGCGCCAGGGTAATCGCCGTCGCATCGTCAGACGAGAAGCGCGCGTTCGTGAAGCGCTTGGGGGCCGATCATGTGATTGAATCGGCTGCAGAAAACTTCCGTGATCAGGTCAAGGAACTGTGTGATCAGAGAGGGCCGAATGTGGTGTTCGATCCCGTCTGCGGTCCGCTGTTCGAGCCAGCCTTCCGATCCCTGACCTGGGGTGGCCGCCATCTGGTCGTGGGCTTTGCCGGTGGCCCCATCCCGTCGCTTCGTGCCAACCTGCCGCTGCTCAAAGGCGCTTCGCTGGTGGGCGTCGATGTGCGGCAGTTCCAGATCTACGAAGCACAAAAGAGCGCCGCCCATGTACAGGAATTGCTGGCCTGGGTGGCGGCAGGGCGATTGGCGCCCCCCATTGGCAAAGTATTCGGTTTTGATGCATTCGCGCCGGCGCTTGAGTTTGCACTCTCTGGCAAGGGCCTTGGCAAAACTGTGGTGCAAGTGGCCGAGGGCTGAATCTCGGCTGAAACGAACAAGGGGGCCCGATCCGGGCCCCCTTGTTTGTTTCAGCTTTGAGCGATTTGCGCCTCAGCTGCTCCAGCTTTGCAGAACCTGCCCAAGGCTTGAGGCACGGGCGGGTTGCGGTGTGGCTGGCGAGGTGCGAGAAAACCTGGGCGCCGGGGCGGGTTGAACCACACCCCCGACAGTAAGAAATGTTTCCCTGGCCTGATTGTGGGCGTGCTGTGGCGCCTCTTCCCAATCAAGCACGGGTGCAAAACAGACATCGGTCCCTTCGAGCAGCGTGCACCATTCGTCACGGCTGCGGCTGGCGATGATTTCTGCCATGGCCTGCTTTTGCGATGGCCATTTCGAGCAGTTCATCTGCTCGGCGAACAGGCTGTCCTCAAGGCCGCACAGTGTGCGCAGCTGCTGATAGAACTGCGGCTCGATCGCCCCGATCGCTACGAAGCGGCCGTCGGCGCACCGGTAGGTATCATAGAAGGGCGCCGCGCCATCGAGCAGGTTACTGCCCGGTTTGTTGCCCCAATGCCCCATTGCTCGCAAACCATGAATGAAGCTGGTCAGCAGTGTGGTTCCGTCGGTCATGGCCGCGTCGATCACCTGGCCGGCTCCGGAGCGCGTGACTTCATGAAGGGCGGCCAGCACGCCGACGAGCAGCAGCATGCCACCGCCGCCGAAGTCACCCACATAGTTCACGGGAGGAGGTGGCGCTTCGCCCGGCCGGCCAATACTGTGCAGTGCACCGGTGAGGGCGATGTAGTTGATGTCATGTCCCGCTGCAGGCGCCAGTGGACCGGTCTGCCCCCAGCCTGTCATGCGCCCGTACACCAGGCGCGGATTGACGGCGTGGCATTCAACTGGCCCAAGATGGTTCTTTTCCATTACCCCCGGCCGAAAGCCTTCGATCAGGATGTCAGCCTTCGCGGTGAGGCCTAGCACGTCGGCTTGCCCCTGAACGCTGCGTATGTCGACCTCCACGGTAGGTCGGTTGCGGCTCAGCACATCCGCGGGGTCGACCGGGGTACCGGGCCGCACGATACGCACGACGTCTGCGCCGAGGTCGGCCAGTACCATTGCCGCGAAGGGGGCTGGCCCGATCCCGGAAAGCTCCACGACTTTGATCCCTTTGAGCGGTCCCATGTTTCCTCCTTTGGCGTTGGTCAGGCAAAGACCGCGCGTGCGATGATTTCTTTCATGATTTCCGAGCTACCGGCAAAGATGCGTGAGACACGGGCGTCCTGGAAGCGCTGGCAGATTTCATATTCCTGCATGTAGCCGGCGCCACCGTGCAGCTGTACGCCCGCATCCATGACCCGCGACTCCAACTCGCTGGTGACCAGCTTGGCTTTGGCGGCCGACTGCACTGATAGCTCACCAGCATTGTGTTGGGCCACACAATGATCGACATAGACTTGAGCGACCTCAAGCTCTGCAGCCAGGTCGGCCATGATGAAGCGGGTGTTCTGGAAGTCGGCAACTTTCTTGCCGAACGCCTTGCGCTCCGTCACATAGTCGCGCGTCAGGTCGAATCCGCATTGAGCATTGGCCAGCGAGCCCACCGCGGAGATCAATCGTTCCTCGACCAGCGATGTTTTCAGGTACTGCAGCCCCGATGCGACGTCGCCCAGCACATTTTGCTTGGGGACTCGCACATCATTGAAGAACAGCTCGGCGGTGTCCTGTGCATGAAGGCCCATTTTCTCCAGGCGCTTGCCGCGGGCAAAACCTGGCATGTCGCGCTCAACCAGAAACAGGCCAATCTGCCGAGGGTTGTCCGGGGAGGTCTTGGCGGCGACCAGCACCACATCGGCATTGATACCGTTGGAAATATAGGTCTTCGCACCATTGAGCAGCCAGTGATCATCTCGCTCTTGGGCGCGGGTCTTCATGCCTGCGAGATCGCTACCGGCATCCGGCTCGGTCATTGCAATAGCCAGGATGCTCTCGCCGGTAGCGCATGCCGGCAGGTAGCGGGCTTGCTGTGCCGGGCTGCCGAAGTGCTTGATGTAGGGGGCCACCAGTCGGCTGTGCAAGGTGTGATAGAAGCCCACTTCACCGAAGCGGTTATCTTCCTCGATCATGATCTGCTGGTAACGGAAATCCCACATCCCCAGCCCGCCGTGTTCTTCGTCGGCCCAGACCAGCAGATAGCCGAGTTCGCCCATCTTCTTGAACATCTCCCGCGGAACGATGCCTGCCTCACGCCACGATTGTTTGTGTGGCAATACCTCTTTTTGCAGGAACGCCCTATAGCTCTCACGAAAAATGTCATGTTCAGTACTGAAGCCGAAACGTTGCATACAGTCTCCTGTTGAGGGCGCGTCCAAACGGCGCCCTGACCGGTCTCACCAGAGTTTCCAGGTGTAAAGGACGTTCACACGCAGATCGTTGTTGTCGCGGAAGGTCGCCGCCTGGGTGAAGTCGTTGCGATACCAGGCATGGCGGACCTTGAAGCCAAGGCCTTGCAGGGGGCCGGACTGGATTACATAGGCCACCTGGGCCTGGCTTTCGCGTTCGTAGCGGCCGCTACCGCCCATGCGGTCTGGTAATTCGATGTTGTCACCACGCATGTGCCAGAGCATGGCGGTAAGGCCAGGAATGCCGGCGGCGGCGAAGTTGTAGTCATAACGTATTTGCCAGGTGCGTTCCTTGGCATTCAGGAAGTCGGTGGCGATGGCACCTTCCACGGTTGGGGAGGGTTCGCTGCGGCCCATGTAAGGCTGGGCGGTGTCGCCGAACAGGGCCATATAACCGGTGCTGAACGTGTGGCCGCCCAGGGAGTAGCGGAACACGACGCCGTAGTTGTCGTTGTCGACCTTGCCGGCATTGGCCGCACCGTCCTCTCTCGACTTGGCCCAACGGAAGTCGGTCTTGAGGCTACCAGGGCCCAGCGGCAAGTCATGCACCAGCCACACATAATCCTGGCGATAGATATCGTTCAAGGTGGCGTGGTAATAGCTGGCAGTGAGGTTCGGGGTTGCCTTGTATTTCGCGCCAACATAGGTGAAACCGCTGGAGTCCACGTCACGGAAGCGGCCGTTCTGCGCCGTGACCCGAATGTTCTCGTAGTTGCTTGAGTCCCTGAACTTGATCCGGTCCAGGTAGCCAGCCATCAGTGTCAGATTATCAATGTCCTCCGACTGGAAGGTGGTGCCCTGGAAAGTTTGTGGCAGCAGTCTGCCGGGGCTCGAGTATGCAACAGGGAGGAGAAGTACCATTCGACCGCTGTTGAGCTTCGACTGGCCAACACGCATCTTGGCAATCCCACCGAAAGTACTGAAGTCGTCTTCGGCGCGTCCTTTCGAATCTACGGGTAAAAGTTGTGTACCCGCCCTGTCCGGGGAGGAGTCGAGCTTTATGCCGGTCATGCTACTCAGGTCCAGCCCGAAGCCCACCGGCCCTTCGGTATAGCCTGACTTGAAGTCAAGCGTCACACCCTGGGCCCACTCGCGCAGCTCGCGTTTGAGCGCAGGGTTTTGCGGGTCCTTGTAGTCCCGATCCATGTAGTAGTTGTGCAGCAGAACGCTGGCCGAGCTTTCGGTGAAGAACGGGCTTTGTGCTTGGGCGTAAATCGACAGTGGCAACGTCGAGATCAGCAGCGCTGCGGTGCGAAAAGTCATGTAAAGGCTCCAGTCTTATTTTTGTTTGGAGTCATGGCCGTACTGTTGGCCTGGGTGAACCGCGTGCTCAGTCTTTCTGCGCGCTCATCATCTGGCCAAAGTGACGGCGTGCGAACAGGAAGCCCAGAATCGCGACGGGCCCGATGACTGCGGCCATGGTGGCCAGCGCAAAGGCAATGGCGGCAGGCCCGCTGAACACCCGGTCAGCGAGCAGGCCGCTGAGGAATGGGCCAACGGTGTAGCCGAACAGGTTGATCACCAGCAGGTTCACCGCAACGGTGCGTGCCCTGAGGCGAGAAGGGCTGATCATCTGCATGCCCAGGCAGGTCATCACCGAGATGCTGGGCAGGAACATCATGCAAATGGCGAATGCCGTAACCAGCAGCCAGTATTGGCCCGATAACAAGCCCGCAATGATGGCGGGTACCGGAATGGCAACCGACAGCATCAGAATCAGGATGATGCCATCCGGCCGACCAGCTTTCTGCAGTTTGCCGGCCAGCCAGGGCAGGCACAGAGTGCCGAAAACCGAGGTGGGCAGCCCCACAGATCCGAACACATAGCTGGCATGGGAGGCGGTGAGTTCATGCAGGCGGATCAACAGTGTTGGAGCCCAGGAAATGACCCCGAGCGTCAACGATGAAATCATCCCGGTCGCAAGGAAGAATGGGATGAACATCGCTTTGTTACCGACGAGGAATGGCAGCAGCGCATCAACCGTGGTTTTGTGTTCGGTGGGTTGCGATGTGACCCGTGCAGGCTCACGCACGCTCAGTGCAAACAACACCACCATCAGGAACCCAGGCAAACTCACGGCGAACAGGGTGAAGCGCCAAGCTTCCATTGCAGGCATCAGCTGTTGCGTACCTGCGTATTGGTACACGGCTCCGCCAATAAGAAATGCGCCCGTAGCCATGATATTGCCGGTCGCCATGTACAGGCTGGTTGGCAGCGCTCTTTCCTTGCGCAGGTACATATCGCCGATCAGGGACATTGCGGCAGGTGTCAGCACGGCTTCGCCGATGGCGACACCCGCACGGCAGATGAGCAGCGTGCTGAAGTCGGTGGTAAATGCCGATGCAGCGGTCATCAGCGACCACAGCGACACGCCGATGAGGATAATGCGTGTGCGGTTGCCTCTATCGATGAGGTAGGCGACCGGTATGCCCGCAACAGAATACAGAATGGCAAACCCTGCCCCCAGCAGCAGGCCCATCTGTGTGTTCGTCAAACCCAGGCTTTGACTGACGGGTTGAGCAACTGCGGAAAGGATGAAGCGGTCGACCATCGAGATGGCGTAGAAGATGATCAGGCAACCTACCGCGTACCAGCGGCCAGGGTGCACTTTACTGTCGGCATAGGTGAAGGACGTACTCTGCTCGTTCATTGCGTAATCCCATTAATTATTGTTGTTGGATCGGCGAAACTGCATAGCCGGACGCCAGGTTTGCCTCTGTGTGCAAACCGCGAGTGTCTAGGTCCAGTCTATGGAGAAGGGGGGCGAGGAAAATCGTCGTAAAAGACGATTTTCCCGATGGCGTCAGGACACCAGGCCCAGCCTGCGAGCCACGGCTACTGCCTGGGTGCGGCTGTTGGTGTCGAGCTTGGCGTTGATGTTGCGCAAGTGAGTGCGAACGGTACTGTTGGACACGTGCAGCCGGTCAGCCAGGTCGAGGTTCGAGCAACCTTCGGTCAGCAGTTTGAGTACTTCGATTTCCTTGCGCGTCAGCGGGTCTGCCAACGATGGCGGTAGTGCGGTGTTGCAATGCTCGTCCACATCAACTGCGCCGAAGGCAAGGGCGAGGCCGCGCAAGTAGTCCGAGAGGAGGGGGTCCCTGGATTTTCGCGCTTCATAGGCGTGCTTGAACTCTGCAACAATGCTGGCCAGCAAAGGGCCCTCATCAAGGAGTGTGCGCACATAGCCCTCCTGGGCGGCAAAAATCAGCGCCTCCTGGAGTTCCTTGTGAGCAGCAAGAATATTGTCGCAACGGTGCAACGCGAGCACCTTGAGTAACTGCAGAACCAACGCACGATGGCGCCGCCCCGAAGCGTAGGCTTCGTCGAGGTCGTCGTTAATCTGCCGTAGCGCTGCAACAGGATCAGCGAAATGTATGTCCCACCTCAGCCTGGCCAGTCGCAGGTAATGAATGTCGTGTGCCAGTAAGCGCTGGCGACATTCGCGCGCCCAGATTGCCGGGTCGTCCGCACGTGTCAACTCATCATGCGAGGCGGCTGCCTTGCCCTGGATCAACAGCATCTTGGCGCGCTCAAGTTGCGCAGCCGCTGCCGCGCGGGGCAGCATTCGGCTGTGGCCGAGGTACTCCAGATCGGTCATCGCCTGCAGCGCAGTATCGAGATCGTTTTCAGCAAAGGCGAGCCTGCATTTGAGCAAGTAGATAAGGATCAGATGGTCAGGCACCCCGACTTCACGGGCCAGCGGCAGATAGACGTTGATCAGGTGCCGCGTTGTGTCGAGATCATTGGCCTCGTAGGTGGTCGCGGTGTAGAGCACTCCCGCCCAGGCATTGCCATGAGTATGTTTGTTGCGTGTGGCACGGGTGGCCTCGATGGCCAGCCGGAAGCGGGCAGAAGCATGGCGCAGGCGACCGTGAAGCAGGTCAATCAACCCTTCGGTGGTTTCCGAATACATCCGGTTGAACAGGCTTTTACCTCCATGCAGCCGGCGGGCCGTATCGAGCATCAACTGGGCATCCCTGGCATCGCCGATGATCAGGGTCTGGTGTGCAATCGCATTGAGTAGCGTGGCGCTGGCAAAGTTGTGCCCAGCCTGCATGTTTTCCAGGGCGTGTCTGCCGGCAGTGACAGCCTCTTCGCAGCGATCCTGCATGCCGAGCAATGTGGGATAGAGCGCGGCGCCGTGGTTGCGTACAACCAGGTCCGAGCTGTTGCGCCAGTCGATGCGTGCCAGTTGTTCACCCGCGACATGCGCCCCCTCGGTCAGAGCGGTCGCCCAGATGGACATCGTATACAAGGCCGGACGCGCTTCAATCAGGCCTTGCGGAATCGATGTGAACCAGTGGCGCAGCAGGCGCATACGACCTTGTTCCAGAAGCGACTCGGTGTGCCGTTCAAGCAGCCCGATGGCCTGTTCGAATGCCTGTCCCTGAACAGCATGATCGATGGCCAGCACAGCGTGCCCCAAGGCCTCGTAACACTGCGATGCCTGCAAGTGCAGGGTTTGCCACAGGCTGGGCGTTTCTTTGATCAACCGGTCGCGCAGAAACTCAGCGAAAAGGCCATGGAATCGCCAATATCCGCACTTCGATTCTATGGACAGTACCAGGCTCTGAGCTTGAAGCTGTTCGATCATCTCCCGGCTGTTAGCCTGCTGATTGAGGGCCTCGCACAATGCCAGGTTGAATGACCTCAGCACGCTGATGCGCAAAAGAAAAACTCGGGCAGCCGCGGGCTGTTCGGCCAGGACCACTTCACTCAAATACTGGGCCACAGTGCCCGTCGAGCCGGAGAACTGGTCGATGAAGTCCATCCGCGACTCGCTGCGTTTAAGGGCAATCGCTGCCAGCCACAAGGCGGCTGGCCAGCCTTCAGTCTTGCCATGCAAGTGCTCGACATCTGCGAGCGAAAGGTTGCCCGCGTTGAGTTGAGTGGTGAAAAGCGCCTTGCTCTCATCGAGATCGAAGCGCAGCTCACTGGCGCTGATTTCGGTGAGCCGGCCGCTGACCCGCAGCCGGGAAAGCGCCATGGGCGGGGTCGAGCGTGTCGCCACAATCAGGTAGGCGCGGTGTGGAAGATGCAGCGCGATTTCCTGAAGCAGTGCCAGGACGGATGCCTCCTGGATATTTTCCAGTTCGTCCACGAACAGGGCAAAGGGCGCTTTGTGGCTCGTCAGGCTAGTAATGGCATCGCAACCCGCTTGCGCGATGCGCAGATGCCTGACGATCCTGTCCAGGCAATTGAGAAACTGCGACAAGTCGTTGTCAGTGGGCTTCGCACTGAGCCATGCAGTTGCAATACCTGCCTGAGTGAATTGTTCGAAGGCCTGTGCCAAGGTCGTGGTTTTACCGAAGCCGGCGGATGCACACAGCAGCGTCATGGTACCCGCTGCCCGGCTAATCATCGGTAGCAGGTGGGAGCGGTTGACTTGCGTAGACAAAACCAGGGGGCCCGTAAAGGTTGGATCCGGATCGCTGTGCAGGGTGAGCATGATCTTCTCCTTTGTCTCCACGTACTTTCCCTGTCGCAATAGGCCTTCAGCGCGGTGCGAAACCAACCGTTAGCAGGTCGACCATCTGCGCCGCCACCTCTTCCCTGGTTTGCTTGCCCTCCGGAGAAAACCAGCGAGCGGGCCAGTTGAGCGCACCCGCCAGGGTAAACGCTAGCAACTTGGAATTGCAGGGTGCGATCGAGCCGTCGCTGATGGCCTCTTCGATCAGTGCGCGCATGGCCAGATCGATTTCCCCTTTCAATGCCCTGAACTGCCTGCGGCCTTCCTCGGAGAGGGCTTCATCTCCGGTGCGAATCACGCAGCGGCCAAAGTCATCCATGTTGATCTCGGCGTAGCGCTTCAGGTAGTTGCGCAACCGGTCGATGCCGCGGCCAGGCTCCTGTCGGGCAGAAGCCGCGGCTTCGATCAGTTGCTCCAGGCCATGCAGGACGCATTGGAGCAGGACCTGCTCCTTGTTACCCAGATAGTGATAGATGGTGGGTTTGGAAATGCCCAGGCTGACCGCGACATCCTCCAACAAGGTGGCATGAAACCCTCGCTCGTTAAATATGCGCACGGCAGCGCGCAGTACAGCCTGGCGCTTCGCCTCACGTTCGTTCTGTTTCTGACTTGCAGTTTGAAAGGGTGAGGTTTCAGTCACGTTGGTCATCCAGTTCGCGGTATCGAATACGGCTCGTGTGCTTGCGGCCCGGCCGTTTTTTCATCGTGCACAACCTTGACAGGGCCATGGTCAGAATTCTAGCCTACTCACGAGTAGGTGGTCTACTTTCTGGTTTTTAAGTGTCTCCACCTGCACGCTCCAGCGATGTCTATCCCGATAAGAACAAGCAAGAGGATGTGCTCGATGAAGATTCAAGATGTGCCAGCAGTGATTACCGGCGGCGCGTCCGGGCTGGGTGGTGCGGTTGCCGCTCGCCTGGCTGCGGCGGGGGCCAAGGTGACGATCATTGACCTCAACCCAGCGTTGGGTGAAAGCCATGCGGCCGCTATTGGCGGCTTGTTCATCCAGGCCGATGTCACCGATGAGGCGGCGGTGGAGCACGCGCTTGAAACCGCCGAGGGCGTGCACGGCAAAGCGCGAATCCTGGTCAACTGCGCAGGCATCGGTCCGCCCGCCAAAGCGATCAATCGTGAGGGTAAGGCGCTGGCATTGAGCGACTTTGCACGCATCGTCAATATCAACCTCAACGGCAGCTTCAACGTCTTGTCCAAGTTTGCGGCCCGCTTGCACGCGTCCGAGCAGGAGGGCGAGGAGCGTGGCGTTATCATCAACACCGCCAGCGTTGCCGCTTTCGATGGGCAGATCGGACAGCCTGCTTATGCTGCCTCCAAAGCCGCAATCGTGGGCATGACCTTGCCACTGGCCCGTGAGTTTGCCCGCTATGGCATCCGCGTAATGACCATTGCGCCGGGCATTTTCCTCACACCACTGCTGGCTTCGCTGCCACAAGACGCCCAGCAGTCGCTCGGGCAGCAAGTGCCGTTCCCTAGTCGTTTGGGGCAACCCGACGAGTTTGCCCAACTGGTCCAGTCGATCGTCGAGAATCCGATGCTTAACGGTGAAGTCATTCGCCTGGACGGCGCAATCAGGATGGCAGCCCGATGAACGTGAATGACCTCGAACTGGCGTCTGCGATTGCCGAACGTGTCGAGCGGTTTGTCCGTGAGGTCGTGGTGCCCTACGAAAAGGACCGCCGTCGCGACCACCACGACTGCCCGACAGACGAACTGGTGCTGGAGCTGCGCGAAAAAGCACGTGAGGCCGGTGTGCTCACACCGCATATTCTCGCTGACGGTAATCACCTGAGCCAGCAAGGTACCGCATTGGTGCTCGCACGTACCGGTCTGTCGCCTTTGGGGCCGCTGGCCTGCAACACCTGCGCGCCAGATGAAGGCAACATGTACCTGCTGGGTAAAGTCGGCAGTGCCTACATCAGGCAGCATTTCCTGGAGCCCATGGTGACTGGCAGGGCGCGATCAGCGTTCTTCATGACCGAGCCAGCCGAAGACGGGGGCGCAGGCTCTGATCCATCCATGATGCGTACCCATTGTCACCGTGAGGGTGATAGCTGGGTGATCAATGGGCGCAAAGCGTTCATCACCGGCGCCCAAGGTGCGCAAATCGGCATTGTCATGGCCAAGGCCGAGGAAGGTGCGTGCATGTTCCTGGTCTCGCTACCGAACCCGGCCATTCGCATCGAGCGCATTCCTCGCACGATCGACAGCTCGATGCCGGGTGGCCATGCGGTGGTCACCCTGGACAACCTGCGGGTGCCCGCCGAGCAGATGCTCGGTAACGCGGGTGAAGGTTTTCGCTATGCCCAGGTCAGGCTGGCACCTGCCCGACTGTCGCACTGTATGCGCTGGTACGGGGCTTGTCTGCGGGCCAACGAAATCGCCACCGATTACGCCAACCGCCGCATGGCTTTCGGCAAGTTGTTGATCGATCACGAAGGCACTGGCTTCAGCCTGGCCGAAAACCTGATCGATCTCAAACAGGTCGAGTTGATGATTCAGTGGTGCGCGAGTGTGCTGGACGGCGGCGCCGCAGGCGGCACCGAAAGCTCCATGGCCAAGGTGGCGGTCAGTGAGATCCTGATGCGGGTGGCGGATCGATGCGTACAAGTCATGGGTGGCAGCGGCCTCACCGAAGACTCCATCGTTGAACAGGTGTTCCGGGAAATACGGGCATTCCGCATCTACGACGGCCCCACTGAAGTTCACAAGTGGTCGCTGGCGAAGACAATCAAGCGCGAGTGGGCGAGGGCCAGGGAATGAATATTCTGGAGCAGCAAGCCAATGCCGGTGCGGATGCCATCCGGCCAGGAATGCTCATTGATGAGCAGGCCCTTGCACGCTGGATGCAGGCCAATGTCGAGGGCTTCAGTGGGCCTATGACCGTGCTGCAATTCAAGGGTGGGCAGTCCATCCCAACCTACCAGATCACTACGCCGACCAGCAGCTATGTGCTGCGACGCAAACCGGCGGGTGTATTGCTCAAAGGTGCCCACTCGATCGAGCGGGAAGCTCAGGTGCAGCAGGCGCTGGGTAAGGTGGGTTTCAACGTGCCGAAGATCTTCGGCCTTTGCGAAGACTCGTCTGTGCTAGGAACACCTTTCTACGTGATGGAAAAGGTCGAAGGCAGAATTTTCTGGGACGCTACCCTGCCGGATGTTCGCCACGATGAACGCCCCAGGTACTTCGATGCGATGAACCAGACGCTTTCCGCGTTGCATAGCATCGACCCTGCGCAGGTCGGGCTGCAGGATTACGGCAGGACCGGCAACTACTTCGCCCGGCAGATCAGCCGCTGGAGCCGCCAGTACCTGGAAGATGAGGCGGCGGATCGCAACCCGAACATGGACTGGCTGGTGCAGTGGTTACCTAAGCATATTCCGGCAGGTGACGAAACACGTATCGTGCATGGCGACTTTCGCTGCGACAACATGATTTTCCATCCCACCGAGCCGAAAGTCGTGGCTGTACTGGATTGGGAGCTGTCCACCCTTGGGCATCCGCTGGCCGACTTCGCCAACCACGCAATGATGTACCAGATGCCACCCGATATCGTTGCAGGGTTGGCGGGTGCAGACTTGCAGCGCTTGAACATACCTTCGCAAGCGCAATACGTGCAGGCGTACTGCGAGCGGACCGGGCGCGATTCGATCCCGGATTGGTCGTTCTATATCGCCTTCAACCTGTTCCGCATGGCTGCCATATTCCATGGCATCAAAGGCCGGGTCATTCGTGGTACCGCCGCATCAGCGCATGCGCGTGAACGGGCAAAAAGTTTCCCCGTACTCGCCGAGCTCGCCTGCCGTGCCCTGGAGGGTTGCCGATGAACGATTGTGTACTGCTCAAGATAGAACAGGGTATAGCCACCATCACTTTGAACCGGCCGCTGCAAGGCAATGCTATCGACCTGCCGTTGGCCCAGGCGCTGCTCAAGGCTGTCATCACGTGCGATCAGGCCACCGAAGTGCAGTGCGTGTTGTTGACCGGCAGCGGCAAGCTGTTCTGCGCCGGCGGCGACCTGGATGCATTCGTGGCCGCCGGCAACGGTATACCGGGGTTCCTCAGTGAACTCGCGGGTACCTTGCACTTGGCGGTCTCCAGGCTGATGAGGATGGAAAAGCCCCTGGTCGTGCTGGTCAACGGCGCTGCGGCGGGTGCGGGCATGAGCCTTTCGCTGGTGGGCGATATTGTGCTGGCCGAGGCGGGCTCATCGTTCACGCCGGCTTATGGCGCCATCGGATTAAGCCCTGACGGCAGCCTCAGCTGGCTGCTGCCCCGGTTGGTGGGGCTGCGCAGTGCCCAGGAAATCATCATGCTCAATCAACGCGTGGGTGCGGACCAGGCCAAGGCGCTTGGCCTGATCACGCGGGTAGTCGAGGCTGAACAACTGCATGTCGAAGGCATGGCGGTGGCGCGAAGCCTGGCAGCGATGCATGTTCCAGCACTGGGTCGGGTTCGCAGGCTTCTGCTCGATACCCTCGGGACGCCCCTTGAAACACAGCTCGAACATGAAGCGCGCAGTATTTCCATGCTGGCGACCCACGCTTATGTCCTCGACAAAGTCGGCGCTTTCGTCGCGCAGCGAACCCAGAAGAACAAGAAGGAGTTGAGTCATGGCTGATGCTTACATAGTTGCGGCGGTGCGTACGGCTGGTGGGCGCCGTAACGGCAAGTTGGCCGGGTGGCATCCGGCCGACATGGGCGCTGAGGTGCTCAATGCGCTGGTGGATCGCACGGGCATCGACCCGGCTGCGGTGGACGATGTCATCATCGGCTGCGTGACCCAGGCGGGTGAGCAGGCATTTGCCTTTGCGCGCAATGTGGTGCTGGCCTCGAAGCTGCCCCAGAGCGTGCCGGCGGTTACGGTCGATCGCCAGTGCGGCAGTTCGCAGCAGGCTGTGCAGTTCGCCGCGCAAGCGGTGATGTCAGGCATGCAGGATGTGGTGATTGCCGGCGGCGTGGAAAGCATGAGCCGCGTGCCGATGTTCTCCAACATGTCCTTTCACGAAAAAGAGGGCATCGGCATTGGTCCATTCAGTGAGCGCATCAAACAGCGCTTCGGCGTCAACACCTTCAGCCAGTTTGGTGGCGCGCAAATGCTGGCCGAGAAGTATGGCTATGACCGCCTGACGCTGGATCGATTTGCCTTGCAGAGCCATCAGCGGGCTGCTCAAGCCACCCATTCTGGAGCCTTCAAGGACGAAATCATCGGCCTGGCCGTCGGCGATGGCCTGCATCTGGTGGATGAAGGGATTCGCTTCGATGCCTCGCTGGAGGGCATCGCCGCGGTCAAGCCGTTGCAGGAAGGCGGTGTAGTAACCGCCGCAAATGCCAGCCAGGTGTGCGACGGCGCCTCTGGCGTGCTGGTGGTCAGCGAGCGAGCCCTGAAGGCCCACGGTTTGACACCCATTGCCCGTATCGTCGACATGACCGTGACTGCAGGTGACCCTGTGATCATGCTCGAGGAACCTGTCTTCACCACCAAAAAGGCATTGAAGAAGGCTGGCATGAGCATCGCCGATATCGACCTGTACGAAGTCAATGAAGCGTTCGCACCGGTACCGCTGGCCTGGCTCGACGCTCTTGAAGCAGATCCTGAACGCCTGAACGTGAACGGAGGTGCCATCGCCCTTGGCCACCCGCTGGGTTCGTCGGGCAGCAAACTGATGACAACCCTGATCCATGCCCTGAAGGCCCGCGGCAAGCGCTATGGCTTGCAGACCATGTGCGAAGGCGGTGGCGTCAGCAACGTGACGATCCTGGAGGTACTGTAATGGCCTTTCGCAACCGTGTGACCGAACTGCTGGGCATTCGCCATCCCATCGTACAGGGCGGCATGATGTGGGTGGGGCGTGCCGAGCTGGCCAGTGCGGTATCAAATGCCGGTGGCCTGGGTACTCTCACCGCGCTCACGCAGCCCACACCGGACGACTTACGCCGGGAAATCGACCGCTGCCGCAGCATGACCGACAAACCGTTTGCGGTGAACCTGACCATTCTGCCCTCGGTCAATCCGCCACCTTACGCCGAGTACCGGCAGGCGATCATCGAGTCGGGGGTGCGAATTGTCGAAACAGCGGGTAACAAGCCTCAAGAACACGTGGAAGCCTTCAAGTCCCACGGTCTGACCGTGATCCACAAATGTACGGCGGTGCGTCATGCCGTTTCGGCACAGCGCATGGGCGTCGACATCATTTCCATCGACGGCTTCGAATGTGCGGGGCACCCGGGGGAAGATGACATTCCCGGACTGGTGTTGATACCCGCTACTGCCGATCAGGTCAGCATCCCGATCATCGCCAGTGGTGGTATCGGCGATGGCCGTGGTCTGGCGGCGGCCATGGCGTTGGGCGCCGAAGGCGTGAACATGGGCACGCGTTTCTGCGCGACCCAGGAAGCCCCCATCCACGATGCGATCAAATCCTTCCTGGTGAACAACGACGAGCGCTCGACCAACCTGATCTTCCGACGCTTCCACAACACCGGCCGAGTGGCGCGAAACAGCGTTTCCGATGAAGTGGTGCGTTTGTCGCAAGCGCCGGGCGCAACCTTCGAAGATATCCGCGGTTATGTCTCGGGCGCCAAGGGGCGAGAAGCACTCGAGACTGGCAATCTGGACGCCGGGCTGGTCTGGGCCGGGCAGATCCAAGGGCTGATCCGGGATATCCCGACCTGTGAAGTGCTTATTGAACGAATGGTCAGTGACGCGCGCAACATCATCGACCGCCGCCTCAGCGGCATGCTTGCCCAATCGCTGGAGACCGTGTGATGGACTATCAATTTATCAGTGTGGAGCGTGAAGGTCGCTTGACCGTCGTCACCCTGCAGCGGCCGGAAGCGTACAACGCCCTGAACTATAAGGCCCATGAAGAGCTTCAGCAGGCCTTCGATGATTTCGCCAACGATGACGAGCAGTGGGTGGCCATTCTCACGGGCAGCGGGGCCAAGGCGTTTTGCGCAGGGCATGACCTCAAACAACAGGCCGATGATGCCAACCTGGGCACGCCTGACAAAGGGTTCGGCGGGCTCGCCTCACGATTCGATTTGCACAAACCGGTGATTGCCGCCGTCAACGGTGTGGCTATGGGCGGTGGTTTCGAGCTGGCATTGGCGTGCGACATCATCGTGGCTGCCTCCAATGCTTCTTTCGCGTTACCCGAGGCCAAGGTTGGCCTCGCGGCGCTTGCCGGAGGTATGCAGCGCCTTCCCAGCCTGATTGGCTTGAAGCGTAGCATGGGCATGTTGCTGACCGGGCGTCGGGTCAGTGCCACCGAAGGACTCCAATTGGGCTTTGTCAACGAAGTGGTGGAAGGAGACGTCATGGGTGCTGCGCGCCGCTGGGCGGACGATATCCTGTCGTGCAGTCCGCTGTCCGTGCGTGCGACCAAGGAGGCAGTGATGCGTGGGTTGGATGTGCCTGTGGCACAGGCGCTGGCTGAGCAATGGGACTACCCGCAAGTGCAGGCCATGCTCAAGTCCCAGGATGCCATCGAAGGACCGAAGGCCTTCGCCGAGAAGCGCCCGCCAAGGTGGCAGGGGCGCTGATCGGCACGTGTTGCGCAACCCAACAATCACAATAAGAGGACACGCCATGCACCCGTTGATTCACGCCAGAACCTGCCCCGATCAGCCGGCCTGTATCCTGGCATCAAGCAATGAAGTGATGACCTATGGAGAACTCGATGCACTCGCCAACCAAGGCGCGCAACTGCTGAGAAACCTGGGTCTCAAGCGCGGCGACACCGTTGCGGTCGTGCTGGGCAATGATTTCGAAATTTTTGTGGTGGCGTGGGCCACCCAACGTATCGGGCTGTACCTGACGGCGGTCTCGACCAAGACCTCCGCCGGTGATCTGGCCTATGTGCTGGAAAACTCCGAAACCAAAGTACTGATTGCTGGCAAGGACTACTCCCAGGTTGCCGAGCAGGCTGTCGACCAAGTGGCGTCGATGGCGTTGAGCGTCTTCAGTCATGCTCCTGGCCGCACGCCGTTCCTGAAGGCCTGCGAGGAGATGCCGGTCACGATGGTCAGCGACCCCAGCGCGGGCTCAGACATGCTGTATTCATCGGGTATGACCGGGCGCCCCAAAGGGGTGAAACCCCAGTTGCCTGAAGGGCCGATCGAGGCGAAGACGCCGCTCATGCAGTTGGGTGAAAGCTTGTACGGCATGGACGGTGCCAGTCGTTACCTATCGACCTCGCCGCTGTATCATGCAGCACCCTTGCGCTGGGCCATGGTCATTCATCGCTTTGGCGGCACTGTAGTGGTCATGGAGCGCTTCGACGCGCAGCAGTCGCTGGCCTTGATCGAGCAGCATCGCATCACCCACGCGACCTTTGTGCCGACTCACTTCGTGCGTATGCTCAAGCTGGACAGCCAAGCGCGTCAACAGCACGACCACCGTTCGCTAAAGGCAGTCATACATGCCGCTGCGCCGTGTCCGGTACCGGTGAAGCATGCCATGATCGAATGGTGGGGGCCGATCATTCATGAGTACTACTCGGGTACCGAAACCTGTGGCATCACCGCCTTGGACTCAGCGCAGTGGCTGAGCAAACCTGGTTCGGTCGGGCGTGCGGTGTTAGGGCAAGTGAAGATCCTTGGGCCGGATGGCGAAGAGGTCCCAGCCGGTATTCAAGGTGATGTCTATTTCGCGGATGGCCCGAAATTCGAATACCACAATGATCCGGAAAAGACTCGCCAGGCCTATAACGACAAGGGCTGGGCAACGCTCAACGATATCGGTTGGGTTGATGAGGATGGTTACCTGTTCCTGACCGATCGCAAGAGCTTCATGATCATTTCGGGCGGCGTCAATATTTACCCTCAGGAGATCGAGAATCTGTTGATTACACATCCTCAGGTTGAGGATGCTGCCGTGTTTGGTGCCCCTGATGATGAAATGGGCGAGCGAGTCGTTGCGGTGATTCAGCCCCGTGCGGGGGTCGCTGGTGACGCCCAGCTGGCTGAGGCGCTTCGTAAATTCGTTCGCGATGCCTTGGGTGGAGTCAAATGCCCGCAGCAGTTCGATTTTCGAAATGAACTGCCGCGTGAACCGACAGGAAAGCTGATGAAGCGATTGCTAAAGGCCGAGTACGAAGCGGCGCACCAGGCATTGAGTGCATGATCGAAGGCGCGCTGGCTGGCACCAGCCAGTGCGCTGCGGACCAAGAACAAGGAAGACTTCGCGCATGAGCGTTGAGCATTACGACGGAAGACCCTGGCTTTCACTCTACGGCAGTGGGCAGCCCGCCGAGATCACACCGGCCTTCGACAGCATGCTCGAGGCTTTTATTGAGTCGGCTCGCAGAGCCCCGGATCAGGTGCTACTTCACTATTTCGATAACAGCATGACGCTGGGTGAGGTAGACCGGGCTTCTACCGCGTTGGCTGGTGCCTTGATTGCGCGAGGCTTCATGCCGGGTGATCGACTCGGCCTTTTTCTCCAGAACAACCCTGCCTTCGTCATCGGCATGTTGGCGAGCTGGAAGGCGGGTGGGATCGCCGTAGCGATCAACCCCATGAACAAGGCTCGGGAACTGGCGTTCATTCTTCAGGACAGTGGTGCCCGCGCGCTGTTATGCCTGGATTCACTGTATTTGGAGGTAGCCAAAGCAGCCATAGAAGAGCTGGGGTCGCAGGTCGATATCATCGTGACAACCTCCATGCTCGATGGCCAGTCGACGAACGACACCAGAGTCATGGAAGGCAATAGTCGGCTAGCGGTGGAGCAAGGGGTTGTCGACCTACAGGCAGTAATCGCTTCTGCTCGTCCTTCGACGGTAATATCACCTGCGTTGTTGAGCGCCGACGACGTTGCCATGTTGACGTATACCTCCGGCACGACGGGCAAACCCAAAGCTGCCATGAATACGCACGGCAATCTTGTGTTCAACGCACAGACCTATCGGGACTGGGTAAGCATTACGCCAGATGATTGTATCCTGGGTATCGCGCCGTTATTTCATGTCACAGGGATCGTGGCACATGTGGCACTTGCGCTATCGACCCCTTGCCCCTTGATTCTAGCCCACCGCTTTCACCCCGAGGTGATGCTGGAGCACATTCGCCGGCGGCGACCTACTTTCACCATCGGCGCCATAACTGCGTTCTTGAGCCTTATGAATGCACCCGGTGCTAGCCGGGCAGACTTTGCGAGCTTCCGTGCTATCTACTCCGGTGGTGCGCCCATTTCGCCTGCCACTTCGCAGGCGTTCGAATCCTTCAGCGGCCACTACATCCATAACGCTTTTGGTATGACCGAAACCTGCTCTCCCACCCACCTGGTACCTTTCGGCGAGCGGGCACCGGTAGATCCGCAGTCAGGCGCCATTTCGGTGGGTGTGCCTGTGTTCAACACTTCAGTACGCATCATCGATGATCTGGGCTGCGTCGTACCCGTGGGTGAGCCCGGGGAAATCATCGACCAGGGCCCGCAGGTTATGAAGGGCTACTGGCAGCAGCCGCAGGCGACCTCCGAAGTCATGCAAGACGGTTGGCTGCGCACCGGCGATATTGGTTTCATGGATGCGCGGGGTTGGTTTTACTTGGTCGACCGCAAGAAAGACATGATCAACGTCAGTGGATACAAAGTGTGGCCAAGAGAAGTCGAAGATGTACTGTACAGTCACCCCGCAGTTCTAGAAGCCATTGTCGTAGGCGTGAGTGACAGCTACCGGGGCGAGACCGTCAAGGCTGCGGTGTCTCTGCGCCCTGGTTTTGAGGTTACAGAGCAGGTTCTGATCGAACATTGCAAAGCCAATCTTGCCGCTTACAAGTATCCCAGGATCCTGGAAATCAAGGCGGAACTGCCCAGGTCGGCCACCGGTAAGTTGTTGCGACGAGCGCTTCGCTGACGGGCGCTCGCCATCGGTGCTCAAGGTCAGGTCGATAATGGCTTTGCGCTCGCTACTTGCGCTCCAGGGCAGTTCAGATGTAATGCCAGAAGGGCGCCGCAGGCGTTGTATGAAACGCCGCCGGAATATATCGGGCCCACAAGAACCTCGAGGCCCCAAGATGGGAGGTGCTACGGTGCAGGTACGCGCGGCCTTTGGCTCTCAGATTGAGGCATCGGTCCGCGCCTGGGTAATGCTTGTACCTTAAGCCACCGACATGCGCGCTGTCAGGTTCTGCTGCATGTAGTCAAGGAAGCGTCGCTGGAATAACATGGTGTGCTCATGCGCAGCCGCTTCCGCCGCATCGGCATCCCGCGCAGCGATGGCCTCGATGATCTCGTCATGGTCGCGACCCAGTTTGTGGGCGCTGGCCGAACTTACGACGTGGTCAAAGTGCAGGTGAAGCAAACGTTGACCTTCGCCCAACAGGCGCTCGTAGTAGTTGATGAAATAGGGGTTGCGACCAGCGTGGGCAATGGCCATATGGAAGGCTTTGTTCAACTCCGACATGGACTGGAAGTCACCCGTTGTTACTGCCTTGAGGTAGTCGGCGTCGGCCTTGCGGATTTTTTCGAGATCTTCCGCACGATGTTGAGTGGCTGCCAGGCGTGTGACTGCACGTTGCATCAGGTCCAGGGCAGAGATGTAGTTGGGGAACTCCTCAATCTCGAATGGAGTGACCAAGGTTGTACGGTTCGGAAGAATGACCACCAGGCCTTCAGTAATCAGCCGAGCCAGTGCATCTCGCACGGGGGAGCGAGACAGCCCGAACTGAGCGGCAAGCGATACTTCGTCAAGTTGCACCCCGGGCTTGAGTTGCAGGGTCAGAATCTGCTTGCGCAGCTCTTCATAGATATAGCGACCACTGTGGCGGCGCACCCCACTTTCTTTATCGTTATCTTTTGTCATCATCAGGTCTCATCAGTTCTGGCCCATATCATACAGGCCGGGCCTTGTCATGGTGCAACTCCTGTCGGCCGCCTAATGAGTCATGGCAGTCGCTTGATCAGATGCTTTCCATCCAGGTATCAGACAGTGTGAAGCCCGTTTGATAAGGATCGGTAGGATCTATACCCATTTGGTAGAAGCCCGTGATCCAGGCTTGACCCGCGATGGCGGGAATCACGGCAGCGTAGGGCCCGACTTCACTCAGGCCATCGATACTACAGGTGAATCGGCTACCGGTGATCGACTCATGGATGAATGACTCACCTGGAGCAATCAGGCCTCGAGCGTGTAGCAAAGCCAGTCGCGCCGAGGAGCCAGTCCCGCAAGGGGAGCGGTCACAGCGCCCCGGTGATACGACCACGCAGTTTTTGGAATGGAGGACACCGTTCTCACGGCGCAGCGGGCCCGTGAACTCGGTATTGGTGATGCCCGGAATCGCCGGGTTGAGCGGGTGCTCTACAGGCAATTGCTCAACGGCTGCCTGCTTGATGCGCTGCCCCACATCGCACAGCTCCCGGGCTTCGGATGGGGCGATGCTGAACCCGAGGTCTGCGGCCTCGACCATTGCGTAGGTCATACCACCATAGACGATGTCTACTCGGACGGTACCGAGCCCTGTTACCTCAATGTTGCAGTCGCGGTGGTAGCAGAAGGCAGGCTGGTTCACCAAACGCACGCTGGTGACTTTGCCGTCCTTGCATTCGCAGCGGACGCGAATGAGGCCGGCTGGAGATTCGAGCGTCAGCTGTGTCACCGGCTCGTGCATCGGCAAGATGCCGGTTTCGAGTAGTACAGTCGCAACGCACATGGTATTTGAGCCAGACATCGCGGGATACTCGGTAGTCTCGAGGATCACATACCCCATGTCTGCTTCAGGGTGATTGGAGGGCAGAATGATGTTGGCGTTGTGCCAAACCGCGCCTCGCGGCTCGAACAGTACCAGTTTGCGTATATGGTCCATGTGCGTTTCCAGATGGACCCGTTTGTCGAACATGGTATGGCCTGCCACCTGGCCCACACCCCCGACGATGACCTTCCCGCTTTCACCTTCAGCATGACAATCCACTACAGACAGCACTTGCTTGAAACGCATGGCTTTACTCCGTTGAGGGCATCAGAAAGCCGTGCCCGGGGTGTCCGGGCATGGCTGTAGGGGCAATGCGGTCAGCCTTCTCCCCAGGTGTCACTGAGCATGAAGCCTGCAGCGAGCGGATCATCTGGATCGACCCCCAACTGCTGAAGGCCGTACAGCCAGGCTCGCCCAGTTACCCGAGGCAGTACCGCCGGCTTGCCGGCGACTTCTGTATTGCCGAGCAGGGCAATCTGGAACTGGCCGCCGATGGTCGAGCGCGATACCAGGTGATCCCCGGTCTGTACTTTGCCGCGCGCGGCCAGAGTGGCCAGATTGGCCGAACTGCCGGTGCCGCAGGGCGACCGGTCTACCCGGCCCGGGGGCAGGGTAGTGCAGGTCTGGTAGGTGCGGTCGTCCAGGCGGTTGCGGAACATCACATAGGCCACCTCGTTCACTGACGGAAGCAAGGGGTGCTGGATGTTCAATTGGCGGTTGATCACTTCCCTCAGCGCTACGCCAGCATCGGCCAGCTGCCGGGCATTTTCCGGTGCAATCGACAGCCCGACCTGCTCGACGTCGATCAGCGCGTAGTACACACCGCCGAAAGCCACATCGATCTTGATGGTGCCGAAGGCTTCGGTTTCGATCGCCAGGTCCAGGTGCTCGACAAAGGCCGGCACCATGTCCAGCGACACGTTCAGGCAGCGACCGTCTGCGCACTGGGCGCGAGCGGTGACCAGGCCTGCTGGCGTGTCGAGGACGACCGTAGTTTCCGGCTCCTGCATGGGCACCATGCCCAGTTCGAGCAGGGCCGTGACCACGCAGATGCAGTTGCTGCCCGACATCGGGTGGGCTTTGTCGGCCTGTAGCACGATGAAGCCGGCTTGAGCTTCGGGCCGGGTCGGCGGCAGCAACAGGTTGACCGACATCTGCAGGCAGCCGCGCGGCTCCAGCGTCACCAGGCGGCGCAGGCTGTCGTCGACTTCGTTGATGTAGTTCATCTTGTCGAGCATGGTGGCACCCGGGACGCCGATGACGCCCCCGGTGATGACCTTGCCGATCTCGCCCTCGCAGTGCACCTCAGCCAGCTGAAGCGTCTGTTTCCAACGCATGGGTGTTACCTCACTTGATGTACCAGCCCCAAGGCTGTTCGCTGTCGTAGCGGGTGATCTGCTTGGTTTCCAGGTAGTTGTTCAGGCCCCATTCGCCCAGTTCGCGGCCGATGCCGCTGGTCTTGTAGCCGCCCCACGGTGCTTCGGTGAAGGTCGGTTGCGAGCAGTTGATCCAGACGATGCCGGCGCGGAACTTGCGTGCAACACGTTCGCAGCGCTCGATGTCCTTGGACATGACCGCGGCACCCAAGCCGAAACGCGAGTTGTTGGCCGACTTGACCGCTTCCTCTTCGGTGTCGAACGGGCGGATGCACACGACGGGAGCGAAGATCTCTTCGTTCCAGATCCAGCTGTCTTCCGGCACATCGGCGAACACGGTCGGCTGCAGGTAGAAGCCTTTGTCCAGGTGCGCTGGGCGCTCGCCGCCGCAGACCAGGCGTGCACCTTCTTCCAGGCCGCGCGAGATGGCTTTCAGTGTACCTTCGTATTGACTGCGGTTGACCAGCGGGCCGAGCAGCACGCCTTCTTCCATACCGTTGCCGATCTTGATCTTGCGGGTTTCCTCAGCCAGGCGGGCCAGCAGTGGCTCGTAGGCGGAGCGCTCGACCAGCACGCGGGAAGTGGCCGAGCAGACTTCGCCCTTGTTCCAGAAGATGCCGAACATGATCCACTCGACGGCTTTTTCGATGTCGCTGTCGGCGAAGATCACAAAGGGCGATTTGCCACCCAGCTCCAGAGTCACGTTCTTGATGTCCTGGGCAGCGGCTTGCATGATGCGGCTGCCGACCGGCACGCTGCCAGTGAAGGCCAGCTTGTCCACGCCTGGGTGGGCGGTGAGGGCGGCACCCACTTTGGAACCTGGGCCGGTGACGATGTTCAGCACGCCAGCAGGCAGGCCGGCTTCATCGGCGATGCGAGCCAGTTCCAGGGCGGTCAGCGAGGTCTGCTCGGCGGGCTTGAGGATGATGCTGCAACCGGCGGCCAGGGCCGGGGCGATCTTCCATGAAGCCATGAGCATCGGGAAGTTCCACGGCACGATGGCACCGGCGACGCCGATCGGCTCTTTACGGGCGAGCGAGCTGAAACGGTCGTCGGACAGGGCCACAGGCTTCTCGCGGTTGCGGTCCAGCTCTTCGGCCAGGTTGGCATAGAAGTCGAAGCAACCGGCCGTGTCGCCGATGTCCCACATGGCTTCAGGGAACGGCTTGCCGTTGTCGCGCACCTCCAGCTCGGCCAACTCTTCCTGGCGAGCACGGATGCCGTCGGCAATCTTGCGCAGGTACTCGCCACGCTCGGCACCACTCAGCCGCGGCCACGGGCCCTCGTCGAAGGCGGCGCGGGCTGCCTTGACCGCGATATCGATGTCTTCTTCGGTACCCGAGGCCACGCTGGTGATCAGACTTTCGTCGCTCGGGTCATACGAATTGAAACTGCCGCCCTGAACAGGGCTGACCCATTGGCCATTGATGTAGAACTGGTCGTAGCGGTTCATGCAGTACCTCCAATAAGGGCGAAGCGACGAGCGCTGAATGCGGACAGGTTTTGTGCCGGTGTACGGTTTGCAGCCAGGTCGGCGACCAGGCGGCCGGTGGTGGCGCCCAGGGTCAGGCCGAGCTGGCCGTGGCCGAAGGCCATGATCACGTTGTTCAGGCGGGGCGAGCGGTCGATGACCGGTTTGGTGTCTGGCAAGAACGGCCTGTAGCCGACGCCGAACTCCATCCCCTGGGTATTGAGTTGTGGCAGTACGCGGCGGGCCTTTTCCATGATGATTTCGGCGCGCTTGAAGTTCGGTTCGGCGCCAGGGGCGGCGAATTCGATGGTGCCGCCGATCTGCAGGCCGCGCGTCATCGGGGCGAAGCAGAAGCCGCCGTCGGCGTAGATCACCGAGTGGCGGATTTCGACCTCAGGCGTGGGCAACACGGCCTGATAGCCCGCAATGCCAGCCAGCGGGATGTTCACCCCAAGGCTGTCGAAGAACGGGCGGGCTCCTGTTCCGGCCGCCACTACCACGTGGTCGGCTGGCAGACGGGTGCCGTCGGCCAGGGTCACGCCGCTTGCACGGTCGTGGTTTTCGTCGATCTTCACGGCTTTCTGACGCAGGCGCACGCCACCTTGGGCGATGAAGCTTTCGGTCAGTGCGGCAATGAAGCCTTCGGTATCGCTGACGGCGCGCCAGTCAGGAAACATCAGCCCATGCTGGAATTTTCCGGCCAGTGCCGGCTCCAGGTCGCCGATGGCAGCGCCGTCGAGTTCTTCGGACTTGAACCCCAACTGCTTGCGCAGCTCCAGGTGCGGGCGCTCGTGGGCCAGGCCGGCTGGAGAGTCGAACACTTCCAGGATAGGGCGGTCACCCAACAGGGCTTTGTCCGGGCAGGCATCCAGCAACGGGGCGTAGTCGGTGTAGACGTCTTGGGTCAGGCGCGCCATGTCCTCGGCGATCTCATGGATCTTCGACGAGCGTGCGCAGGCCAGAAAACGCAGGAACCAGGGCAGGATGCCCGGCAGCGCGCTCGGGCGCAGAGCCAGAGGGCCTTTCTGGTCCAGCAGCCAGCCCGGGATCTTCATCAGGATGCCCGGTTTGGACAGTGGAATGACTTCACTGACCGCCATCTGTCCGCAGCTCCACTTGGCGGTACTGTCGCCCGGTGTCGCGGGGTCGATGAGCGTGACCTTGTGGCCTTCGCGCTGCAGGTACAAGGCGCAGCAGACACCGACGATACCGCCACCGATGACTACGGCGTTCTGCGATGACGATTGTGGGGTGTTCATGAGTCTGTCTCGTATCCAGAGAGATTACGAAGGGGGCCGCTGGGCGGCCCCGTGTTGCCTTACTGCTGCGAAGCTTCGAAAACCTTGCGGAACTCGGTTTTTTCTTCGTCGGTCAGCGGCAGCAGTGGTGCACGTGCGTTACCGACCTTGAAGCCGGCCAGCTCGGCGCCGTACTTCACTTTTTGCACGAACTTACCGCTTTCCAGGTTGGCCATTGCCGGGAACAGGCTGCGCATCACTTGCTGGGCGCCACGGATGTCGCCGCTGGTGAAGGCTTTGTGGAAGGCAACGACTTTCTCCGGGAAGATGTTGGCTGGGCCACAGATCCAGCTGTCGGCGCCCCACAGGTAGAAGTCCAGCGCCTGGTCGTCGGAACCGCAGGACAGTTGGATGCCTTTGTATTTTTCACCGATCTCGATGGCGCGCAACAGGTTGCCGCTGCTTTCTTTAATGCCGATCACGCGTGGGTGGTCGTTGAGGGCGGCGATCACGTCCATGCCCACTTCGACGTTGGTGCGGATCGGGTAGTTGTAGAGCACTACGTTGATCTCGGGGAAGGTCTCGAGAATGGTGTTGTAGTGGGCCAGCAGCTCTTCCTGGGAGGGCAGCGCGTAGTAAGGCGGTGCGATCAGCAGGTTGGTGTAGCCGGCATCGACGGTCTGCTTGACCTGCTCCAGCACCTCGCGGGTGCAAGAGCCGTTGGCGCCGGCGATCAGGGTGCCGCGGTCCCCGACCACTTCCTTGACGGTAGCCAGGATCTGGCGGCGCTCTTCATTGGTCAGGGCGTAGTACTCACCGGTCGAACCCAGTGGTACAAAGCCGCTCACGCCTGCCTTCAGTTGATGTTCGAGGATCGAAGCCAGGGTGTCGTGGTCAACTTTGCCAGCGGCGTCGAATGGGGTGACGAGGGCTGGCAGGATACCGTTCAGTTTCATGTTGAATCTCCGTAGGGTTATTACAGTAGTCAAGACCGGTCAGGTCGGGTCAGTAGGCATAGCGGCGCAGCAGGCGCCCTTCGACCACGCCGACCAAGCGCGTCAGCGGGAAGGCTACGAGGAAGTAAATGACCGCCACCGCCGAGAGGAACTCGACCGGGCGTGCGGTGCTGTTGGAAATGTTCTGACCCACGAACATCAGGTCGGCGACGCCTACCGAGGAGATCAGTGCACTCTCCTTGAACAGGCTGACGACGTTCGACAGCAGCGGGGGTACGGCACGCAGTAGGGCCTGGGGGAAGATCACGTAAACCACCTTGACCTTGGAAGTCAGCCCCAAGGCAGTGCAGGCGTCATGTTGTTCGCTGGCAATCGACTTGAGTGCACCGCGGAACGTTTCGCTGGTGATCGCACCCATGAACAGCGTCAGGGCGATAAGCACCGAGACGTACGGAGGGATATCCAAGCCGAACACTACCGGGAAGCAGAAGAACACCCAGAATAATTGGATCAACAACGGCGTGCCGCGGAAAAACTCTACATAGAGCGTCAATGGCAGGCGTACTACCTTGAGTTTGACTTGACGTAGCATGCTGACCACGAAGCCGAGCAGGCTGCCCAAGATCGCGCAGACGCCAGTAAAGGCCAAAGTCAGGGCCAGGCCCTTGAGCAGTACGGGCCAGTAGCCCAGCACAACCGAAAAATCGAGTGGCATGGTGATTTCCTCAGCGCTGTCCGGCCAGTTCCTGGCGACGCTCGAACCACTGCACCAGTTGCGCGATCGGCAGCGACATGGCGAAGTAGATGAGGGCGATCAGGGTGTAGGTTTCCAATGGGCGATAAGCTTCGGTGGCCAAGCTCTTGCCCACGTACATCAGGTCGGCGACCGCTACGATGGCCACCAGTGCGCTTTGCTGCAGGGTGCCGATGCCGTTGGTGATCAGCACAGGCAGCGCGCTACGCAGAGATTGCGGCAGGATCACGTACACGGTGCGTTGCCAGTTCTTCAAGCCCAGGGCTATCGAGGCGTCCAGGTGCTCGCGCGGCACTGCCTGAACACCGGCGCGGTACGCCTCGGCATTAAACGCGGTGAGGTTCAGACCCAGCGCCAGGAAGCCCATGGCGATGGGGTCGATGAACACGTTGAACAGCATCGGCACGCAATAGAAGAACCAGACGATTTGCAACAGCGCCGGGGTGCAGCGGAAGAACTCGATGAACAGTTGCGCTGGCCAACGGATGAAGAACCAGCGGCTGAGGGTCATCAAGCACAGCAGGAAGCCGCAGACGACACCGATGAGGTTCGAGACCAGCGCCAGTTCCAGCGTTACCTTGAGCCCGTCAAGCAGCGCCGGGAGGCTGCCGTTGAGGAAATGGAAGTCAAATTGGTAGTTCATGGCAGTGCCCTCAATCGAAATGCACGACCTTTTCCAGGAACTCGCGGGTGCGGGCTTCCTTGGGCTGGGTGAAGATCTGTTCGGGATGGCCTTGCTCGACGACCTTGCCGTTGGCGCAGAACACCACGCGGGTGGCGATGTGGCGGGCGAAGTGCATGTCGTGGGTGACGATGATCATCGCCATCTTCTGTTCGGCCAGTTGCATCATCACGTTCTGAACCTCGATGACCATCTCCGGGTCCAGCGCCGAGGTCACTTCATCGAACAGCATCAGGCGCGGTTCCAGCATCAGTGCACGGGCAATGGCCACGCGTTGCTTCTGGCCGCCGGACAGCTGGCTCGGGTAGGCGTGCAGTTTGCTCTCCAAGCCCAGGCGGGCGAGGTAGGCGCGGGCTTTCTCGGTCGCTTCTGCCTTGCTCAGGCCATGGACCTTGACTGGCGCCAGGATCAGGTTGCCCAGCACTGACAGGTGAGGGAACAGGGTGTAATGCTGAAACACCATGCCGATCTGCTTGTGCAGGACTTCATCCAGAGGTTTGCCCTGTTTGCGCGCACCGTCGATGTAAGGCTTGCCCTGGAACTGGATGCTGCCGCCCTGGATGCCTTCAAGGCCCATCAACACACGAAGCAACGAGCTTTTGCCGCTGCCCGATGGGCCGATGATGACGAGACGGTCATCGGCACGCATGTCCAGGTTCATCTGGTCCATCACGACCAGTTGTTCGCTGTAGGCTTTGCGCACGTCGCGGAGTTGGATGAAATTGCCGTTCATGTCGAAATTCGGGTTGAGCGAAGCCTGTGGCTGGGAAGCCACCAAATGAGGAGTGGTCATTGCAGTCGTCTCCGGAAGGGCCCTGAGCCGGGCCCTCTGTATGTCCGCTGGAGTTACTGGGCTTTGCTGCCCGCGATGATTTCGGCGCTGGCCTTGTCCACCAGTTTGTCGATTTCGCCCGACTCGCGACGCTGGGTCAGATAGGCATCGAGCTGGGCGAGGTCTGCAGCAGGCGTGTCATGGGCGAGGGCGAAGGACACCCCTTGCTTGGCCATGGCGGGGACAGGGAGCACTTCCTTGACCCAGCTGTTGGCCATGGCGAACAGGTGGTTGGTGTCGTTGGCGTCAGCCAGCACATCGGCGCGGCGCGACATCAGTGCCATGCGCGTTTCGTCCGAGCCTGGCAGACGCATCAGCGTGGCGTTCTTGATGGCAACAGTGACAGCTTTGTCAGCGGCGGTACCGGAGATGACCGCGATGGTGACGCCAGGCTTGTCGAAATCAGTGATGGCGTTACCGGCACCGCTGAACTTCGGGTTCTTCTCATTGATCAGCAACGAAACCTGGTAGTCAGTGGCGGGAGTGGAGAAGGCCACTGCTTTTGCACGCTCAGGGGTCATGTTGAGCGCCATGGCCATGTCCCACTTACCGCTTTGCAGGCCAGCCACCTGGTTATCCCAGCTAGTGTCGACGAACTGCGCTTTTACCTTGAGTACGTTCTCGGCGAAATCGCGGCACAGATCGACGAAGTAGCCGCTGTACTGGCCCGAGGCCGGGTCGCGCATCACATAGGGGGCTGCGACAGCTGCGCCGCACCGCAGTACGCCGGCTTTCTGGACATTTTGCCAGGTTTGCGTGTCGGCGTGCGCCGCAGGATGCGACAGCATCGCCAGGGCTGCGGTAAGGCATGCAACGCCAGCGCTGACTTTGCGTGAAAGGGACCGTGCCATGTTGAATCTCTCCGGTAATTTGTTTTTGTAGGCAGAAGAGCAAGCAAACGAATCGCTGTGTTTTATTTGAATGCCGCAATGTGTGCAGCGATGCATTCAGGCTATTGCGACTCTGCGCAAGCTGTCAACACGCTTGAAAGAATTTTTTGAAGCAAAGCGCCCCCGATCAGTTGCAAAAAGTGATTGGGGACGGCGCTGTGGGGGAGGAGGGGCGAAGCTAGGCGGGGCTGCCGGTCAACTGCAATTCGTCGAGAAAACGCTCAAGGATCATGTTAGGTCGGCGCCCCTTGCGGGTCGCGATGGCGAGCTTGGCATCGAAGTACAGGCGGTTGGGGTCAAGCGCTGCCATGATGCCTTTTTCCACCCAGGTGGCGGCGTAATGATCGGGCAGGAAACCGATGTAGCTGCCGGTGAGGATAAGAAAGGCGATCCCTTCACGGTCAGTCGCCGAAGCCCCGAAGTTGAGCAGTTGGTGCAGCCCGATCGCCTCGGCGGTCATCCGGTAGGTCGGCACTACGGCATCGGCCTGTGCCAGTTGTATGTCGGTGACACTGGCGGCATGGGCGAACAGCGGATGCTCGTGGCTGCAATACAGGTTTGAACGTTCCTCGTAGAGCAGGCTGTAGTCCAGGCCGGACAGGGGCGAAATCAGTGGTACTGCGCCGACGTGAAGATGGCCATCCAGAAGGCCGCGCTCGATTTCACCGGGGGTACTCATGCTCAGGTTGATACGCACGCCGCTGCCCTCGGCGCGCACGGCCTTGAGCGCATGGGTGATGCGCATCTTCGGCTGGGTGACCAGGTTGTTGACGATCGCGACGTTGAGGTCGCCGCGCAACTGTTGGTGCATCTGGTTCACTTCGCTGCGAAAGCCCTCGATGGCCACCAGCACGGTTTCACTGGCGCGCAGCACCTCACGGCCTTCGTCGGTGAGGGCGAAGCCTGCGCGCCCCCGCTGACACAAGCGCATTCCCAGGCGCTTTTCCAGGTCGCCCATGTGCAGGCTGATGGCGGACCGGGTGATGCCCAGCGCACTTTCGGCGCCGGAGAAACTGCCGCATTCGGCGACGGTTTTGAAAACCCGCAGCAGCCTGAGGTCAAAATCACTTACCTGATGCAGGGGTGTCTTCTTGGTCATGCGTGAGTTTTCCAATAACTGACTGCAAGAAAATATAGATTTATCGCACATGACTTTCCAGCACAAGCTAGGCCCATCACACCACGCTCAGGATTACCGTCATGAACCAGGCCTTGCAGACACCTCTCTCCTTGGCCAGTGGCCTCCAGCTCGAATCGCACTGGATGCCATTTTCCTCCAATCGGAATTTCAAGAAAGACCCACGCTTCATCGTGGGTGCCAAAGGTAATCGCCTGATTGATGAGCATGGCCGCGAGGTGTTCGATAGCCTCTCGGGATTGTGGACGTGCGGAGCGGGCCATTCCCGGCAGGAAATTGCTGACGCTGTTGCAAGGCAATTGGTGTCCCTGGATTACTCGCCAGCGTTTCAGTATGGCCACCCCTTGTCGTTCCAGCTGGCTGAGAAGATTGCCGGTTTGGTACCCGGTAATCTCAACCACGTGTTCTTCACGGGGTCGGGGTCCGAGAGCGCCGATACCTCTATCAAGATGGCCCGCGCGTACTGGCGCCTGAAAGGTCAGCCACAAAAAACCAAGCTGATCGGGCGTGCCCGCGGTTATCACGGCGTGAACGTTGCTGGCACCTCGCTGGGTGGCATAGGCGGCAACCGCAAGATGTTCGGCCCCTTGATGGATGTCGATCACCTCCCGCACACCCTGCAGCCAGACCTGGCCTTCACCAAGGGAGCTGCCGAGACGGGCGGCGTGGCCTTGGCCAATGAATTGCTGAAGCTGATCGAGCTGCATGATGCCTCCAATATCGCGGCCGTCATCGTCGAACCGATGTCCGGCTCGGCGGGTGTCATCGTGCCACCGCACGGCTACCTTCAGCGCCTGCGCGAGATCTGCGATCAGCACAACATTCTGCTCATCTTCGATGAGGTAATCACTGCTTTTGGGCGCATGGGAACCATGACCGGTGCCGAGTACTTCGGCGTCACGCCGGACCTGATGAACATCGCCAAGCAGGTCACCAACGGTGCCATCCCGATGGGTGCCGTGGTTGCCTCCAGCGAGATCTACAACACCTTCATGTACCAGGCATCTCCTGAATACGCGGTCGAGTTCGCCCACGGTTACACCTATTCGGCCCACCCGGTTGCGTGCGCAGCTGCCCTGGCCACCTTGGACCTGCTGGAAAAGGACAACCTGGTTCAGCAGTCGGCGGAACTGGCACCGCATTTCGAGAAGGCCATTCATGGCCTGAAGGGCAGCCGGCACATCGTCGACATCCGCAACTGTGGCCTGGCCGGTGCGTTGCAGGTTGCGCCACGGGATGGCGATGCGCTCATTCGCCCGTTCGAAGCGGGCATGGCGTTGTGGAAAGCAGGTTTCTACGTGCGCTTCGGCGGCGACACGCTGCAATTCGGCCCAACATTCAATACCCAACCCCAGGAACTGGATCGTCTTTTCGATGCCGTGGGCGAAGCCTTGCACGGTATCGACTGATCAGCACGCTCCCGCGCGACGGGGGCTCCCTTCATACAACAAATAGACAGCTTGTCACCAAGCTCGAGGAAAGAAGATGGCAACTATCAAGCACTTGATCCATGGTGAGCACATCGCGGACGACGCCCGCACCACGGATGTGTTCAACCCGTCCACTGGCCAGGCTATCCACAAGTTGGGCCTGGCGAGCCGCGCCACCGTGCAAAAGGCCATCGACTCGGCCCAAGCCGCCTTCCCGGCCTGGCGCAACACGCCGCCGGCCAAGCGCGCCCAGGTGATGTTCCGCTTCAAGCAGCTGCTGGAGGCGAACGAGCAGCGTATTGCCCAGCTGATCAGCGAAGAGCACGGCAAGACCATTGAAGATGCCATCGGTGAACTCAAGCGCGGTATCGAGAACGTCGAATTCGCCAGTGCCGCTCCCGAGATCCTCAAGGGCGAGTACAGCCGTAACGTAGGCCCGAACATCGATGCCTGGAGCGATCTGCAGCCGATCGGCGTAGTGGCCGGCATCACCCCGTTCAACTTCCCGGCGATGGTTCCGCTGTGGATGTATCCGCTGGCCATCGCCTGCGGTAACTGCTTCATCCTCAAGCCGTCCGAGCGCGACCCAAGCTCGACCCTGCTGATCGCCGAACTGCTGCACGAAGCCGGCCTGCCAAAAGGCGTGCTGAACGTGGTGCATGGTGACAAGGAAGCGGTAGACGCACTGATCGAGGCGCCTGAAGTCAAGGCCCTGAGCTTCGTCGGTTCGACCCCGATCGCTGAATACATCTACGCCGAAGGCACCAAGCGCGGCAAGCGCGTACAAGCCCTGGGCGGCGCCAAGAACCACGCGGTGCTGATGCCAGACGCCGAACTGGACAACGCCGTCAGCGCATTGATGGGCGCTGCCTACGGTTCGTGCGGCGAGCGCTGCATGGCGATCTCCGTGGCCGTATGCGTGGGTGACCAGGTGGCAGACGCCCTGATCGCCAAGCTCGAACCCCAGATCAAGGCGCTGAAGATCGGTGCCGGTACTTCTTGCGGCCTGGACATGGGCCCGCTGGTCACCGCTGCTGCGCGTGACAAGGTGCTGGGTTACATCGATGACGGCGTTGCCGCTGGTGCCAAGGTCGTTGTGGACGGCCGTGGCTTCAAAGTGGCAGGCAACGAAGACGGCTACTTCGTGGGCGGCACGCTGTTCGACCGTGTAACTCCGGAAATGCGCATCTATAAGGAAGAGATCTTCGGCCCGGTACTGTGCGTGGTACGCGTGAACAGCCTGGAAGATGCGATCAAGCTGATTAACGACCACGAGTACGGCAACGGCACCTGCATCTTCACCCGCGATGGTGAGTCGGCGCGCCTGTTCTGCGACGAGATCGAAGTCGGCATGGTCGGCGTCAACGTCCCGCTGCCGGTACCGGTCAGCTACCACAGCTTCGGCGGCTGGAAGCGTTCGCTGTTCGGCGACCTGCATGCTTACGGCCCGGACGGTGTGCGCTTCTACACCCGCAAGAAGGCGATCACCCAGCGTTGGCCGAAACGCACCAGCCATGAGGCTGCTCAATTCGCTTTCCCTAGCAACAGCTAAGGCAAGCCCCTGGTTCGGATGCCTGCGTCATTCACTGTTCTGACGGAGAACCGCGACGGCGCAGGCGTTCGTCACCCTTACAGCGTCTGGCTCACTCTATAAATAGGTCGACAAGCATCATGGCGATTACCAATCAATACGTGAAAGATCTTGATCGCGAGTATGTATTCCACTCGTGGTCTACCCAAGGAACACTCAACCCTCTGGTGATCGCCGGCGGCGAGGGCAGTACTGTCTGGGACTACGACGGCAAGCGTTACCTGGACTTCTCCAGCCAGCTGATCAACACCAACCTGGGGCATCAGCACCCGGCGGTCATCGCGGCAATCCAGGAACAAGCCGGCGCTCTGGCTACTATTGCCCCGGCAACAGCCAACCTGGTGCGCGGCGAAGCCGCCAAACGCATCATCGAGCAGGCCCCGGCCGGCTTCAAGAAGGTCTTCTTCACCAACGGTGGCGCTGACGCCAACGAAAACGCGATCCGCATGGCGCGTTTGTTCACCGGTCGTGACAAAGTGCTGTCGTCCTACCGTTCCTACCACGGCAACACCGGTTCGGCGATCGTGGCCACCGGCGACCCACGCCGTGTACCGAACGAATACGCCCGTGGCCATGTGCACTTTTTCACCCCGTACCTGTACCGCAGCGAGTTCAACGCCCAGACCGAGGCGGAAGAAACCGAGCGCGCCCTGCGCCACCTGCGTCGTGTGATCGAATGCGAAGGCGCGAACTCGATCGCCGCGATCCTGCTGGAGAGCCTGCCGGGTACCGCCGGCGTGCTGGTGACCCCGGCCGCCTACATGCAGGGCGTGCGCGAATTGGCCAACGAGTTCGGCATCATGCTGATCCTCGACGAAGTGATGGCAGGTTTCGGTCGCACCGGCAAGTGGTTCGCCTTCGAGCACTATGGCGTGGTGCCGGACCTGATCACCTTTGCCAAGGGTGTGAACTCGGGCTACGTACCTGTCGGTGGCGTGGTGATCTCGGAGCAACTGAGCAGCTACTTCGACACCCACTTCTTCCCAGGCGGCCTGACTTACTCCGGCCACCCGCTGGCCATGGCCTCGATTGTCGCGTCGATCGACACCATGCGCAAAGAGCGCGTGGTCGAGAACGCCCAGGAAATCGGCGAGAAGCAGTTGGGCCCGCGTCTGCGTGAACTGCAGCAGCGTCACCCGGCCATCGGCGAAGTCCGTGGCGCCGGCGTCTTCTGGGCCCTGGAGTTCGTCAGCGACCAGGCGACCCGTGCGCCGTTGGCTGCCCAGACCATGCTTGTGCTGAAGAACAAGCTGATGGAGCGTGGGCTGCTGCCGTTCGTGGTCGAGAACCGCATCCACGTCGCGCCGCCCTGCATCATCACCGCTGAAGAGATCGAGGCCGGTATTGCCATCCTCGATGAAGTGATCGGCTCGGTACTGGGTTGATCGTTGTACAGCGCCAGCGTTCCTGGATGTTGGCTACAGGTTCGGGTATCGGCGTCATCGGCTGTTCTCACCCAGCGTATTGATGAAGCAGTTATCCGTGCACGCAGAGTGCTCTCTGCGGTTTGCCCGCCGCCAAACTGGGCGGCGGGCACATACCTCCTCACCACTTAGTCGAAGCTTCGGCCCAAGACCTGGCCGCCACCACGCTGGCGGCTTTTTTTTTTAAACAGCACCCACCTTGGTCCAGCCAACCGAACCGCTCTGGCGGCTCGTCAGTAATGCGATGACCATTTTCTTCGAAGGCATCACGCAGCATGTGGATCTTCTGGCGGCTCAGCCGGAAGTGGCCAGCGCGGACGATGGCCCCAATAAGTATTTCAAAGCAAGCCGCCATAGTGCTGGGCTTTCCGACGAGCTTGACGGGCTGGTGCGTCGCTTCCGTTACGTGAGGGGATCAAACCCATCGCCCGCAATTAGCCTGCAGGCATGCGTCTAAACGCTCCGAAAACAAGGCTCGGGCGCTTCATCGGGGGCTGCTCAGGCTGGCAGGGCCAGGCGAACCACCTCGGCAAAATAACGGGCTCCGGTGAGAAGAATTTCGTCGTTGAAATCGTAGGCGGCATTGTGCAGAGGCGTGGCGCCTTTTTGCCCGCTCGCGCCGTTGCCAATGAATACGAAGTTTCCGGGTATCCGCTGAATGAACGCGCCGAAATCCTCCGAGATCATCATCGGCATGACATTGGCGTCCACCGCCGCGTCACCCACGGTATTACGCGCCGCCGCAACGGCCAAGGCGGTTTGCTCAGGCCAGTTTACGGTGGGTGCGAACTCGTGGGTGTACTCAAACGTGCAGGTAGCGCCGTGTGCGGCGCATATACCCAGGCAGAGTTCGCGCATACGCGTTTGCAGCAGCGTTTGCACGCCGGGGTCGTAGCTGCGGGTGTCACCTTTGATGACCACATGAGTGGGTATGGCGTTGCGAATGCCGTCGGTGGTGAATTCGGTGCAGGAGACAACGGCCGACAAGCTGGGGTCCACGTTGCGCGCAACCACCGTTTGCAACGCCAGCACGATGTGCGCCCCGATGACCAGCGGGTCGATCCCCATGTGCGGGCGAGCAGCATGGGTTCCTTGCCCCTGGATGCGGATGACGAAATTGTCTTCGCTGGCCATGATCCCACCTACCCGGGTTGCGATGTGACCGGCCGGCATACCTGGCATGTTATGGGCACCGTAGAGTGCGTCAACGGGAAAACGCTCGAATAGCCCATCCGCCATCATGGCCTTGGCGCCACAGCCATGCTCTTCCGCTGGCTGGAAAATGAAGCGCACGGTTCCATTGAAGTTGCGGCGTTGGCACAACAGTTCTGCTGCACCCAAAACCATTGCCATGTGCCCGTCATGGCCGCAAGCATGCATCTTTCCGCTGATGCACGAGACATGATCGTGATGCTGTGCTTGTTCGGTGATGTTCAGGGCGTCCATGTCGGCTCGCAGGCCGATGCAGCCGTCACCATCGCCGACGCGCAAGCTGGCGACAAGCCCGGTACCGCCAATTTCTTGGTGGACTTGCAGGCCAAGGCTCTCAAGGATGTTTGCGACCTGGGCTGCGGTATTGAACTCTTCGAAGCCGGTTTCCGGGTGGCGGTGGAATGCGTGGCGCCAGCCTTTGACGCGTTGCTCAAAGGTAAGGTCAGAGATCATCGTGACAAATCCTGATCAGTGAGAGAGTGGAGGTTGAGCTGCTGTCGAAGCGGGGAGGGGCTCGCCGGTGCAGGCAGGATTATCTGTCTGATGCCACACCACGCTCTCTGCAAGGTAAGGTGTGCGATAGCCGCTGCGTACACCCAGCAGGTAGAAGGCGAGCGCTACGCCAGCAACAACCAGCATGTCCCACCCTTCTGCGAGCAGCCCGATGCCCCCGAACGCCTCGCTACCGATGTAGGAAACAACCGCCATGCTAGGTAGGTATCCGATCAACCACGCTGCGGCGGCCAACTCCCTGGCAAAGCCCTTCCAGCCTTGCCTGGCCTGGTAATAGAAGAAGAGCGGCAGGGCGCCTACAACCAGCAAGATCACCTGGCCCGTCAGCGGCCAGCGGGCCCAGTACAACACCAGCGAAGCACACATGAATGCGAACGGTGCAATGAATCGCATGCCCTTGAGGCGCAATGGCCGCGGTACATCAGGGGCAGTGAGGCGCAGCGACATAAGGCTCACAGGGCCCGTCAGGAAGGAGATGATAACGGCAACCGAAATCACGGCAGCCAGGGTTCCCCAGCCGCGGAAGAAGAACAGGAAGACGAAAGAGACAGCCAGGTTGAACCACATAGCTGGGCGAGGGACCCCATAGATCGGGTGCAGGCTGCCGAACACCTTGGGCATGGTGTTGTTGCGCTCCATGGCGTAGATCATCCGCGCCGTGGTGGCGGTATAGATCGACCCTGTTCCGGAAGGGCTGACGAAGGCGTCTAGGTACAGCAGTATGGCCAGCCAGTTCAAGTTCAATGCCAGTGCGAGCTGTGCCAGTGGCGAGTCAAAGCTCAGGCTATGCCAGCCTGTGGCGATGCTTTGGGGGCTGACTGCGCCAATGAACGCTACCTGGAGCAACACATAGACCACCAAGGCAATGAGTACTGAGCCAATCAACGCGAAGGGGATGCTTTTGCCAGGGTTGCGAGCCTCACCGGCTAAGCTCACTGGGCTCTGGAAACCGTTGAAGCTGAAGACGATGCCGCTGGCTGCAACGGCGGTGAAGACTGCCGACCAACCATAGGGGGCGAAGCTTGAAGCAGTACCGTCGCCAAAATTCTCGGTATTAAAGCTCGCCCAGATCAGCGCCACACCAGTCACAGCCGGTACTACCAACTTGAAAGTGGTGATAGCGGTATTGGTCTTGACGAACAGCTTCACCCCCCAGTAATTGAGGGCAAAGTAGACCAGCACGAGTGCGGCACTCGCCCACAGGCCGTGGGTGGTCAGTTCACCGTTGGCGACCATGGCTTGCGCCCACGGGTAGGGCCATGAGGCCATGTACTGAACTGAGGCGATGGCCTCGATGGGAATGACGGAAACGATGGAAATCCAGTTTGCCCAGGCTGCCAGGAAGCCGGTCAATGAGCCATGGGAGTAGCGGGCATAGCGCACCATGCCGCCCGACTCGGGGAACATGGCGCCCATCTCGGCATAGGTCAAGGCGATAGCCAGTACGACCACTGCACCAATAACCCAAGCCAGGATGGCGGCAGGCCCTGCGATTGCTGAGGCATGCCAGGCACCGAATAACCAGCCGGAGCCGATGATAGAACCCAGGCCTGTAAGCATGAGTGACCATGGCCCGATGTTGCGAGCGGTTTTTTGCATGAGGAACTCCACTGTTATTTTTGTTTGGAGCAGCCCCTCTAAGGTGTGCAGGCGCACACCTCAGGGGGGATCAGGACAGGGCGGCCATCAGGTGCGCGATTGCCAATCCACTTGACGCTTGAGTACCGAGTCGCTCGACTCGCCCACCAGTTCTTCGTATACGCCCGGGGCCGTTGCCCCCTCGGTACTGATCAACAACACGCGCGATTGCCCATCGAGCCCGACGTCCGCAGCCAAGCTGGGGGCGTGCATCAGGCGGGTCAGAGCAGAGAGGCCTGCTACCGCGGACTCACCCGCAACCAGCGGAATGTCTTGCTGGCTGCCTTGAGCCAAACGCTTCATCGATGCCACGGCTTCGTCATCCTCGATGGTCATGAAGAAGTCGACGCACGGCTGCAGGAACTGCCAGGCCAGAGGAGAGGTTTCACCGCAGGCCAGGCCCGCCATGACGGAATCTACCGAGCCGGTTGCCTTGGCTGCTTTGCCGGACTTTGCGCTTTGATAGAGGCAGTCCGCTTGCGCAGGCTCAACCACGATGAAGATAGGGCGTTGCTCAGCAAAGTGCTCCCACAGGTAGCTGGCAATACCCGCTGCCAGGCCGCCCACGCCGCCTTGCAGGAATACGTGGGTAAACGGCGGCCGCGGGGTGCTCTGTGCTTGCAGGTCTTCAATAATCTCAGCGGGAATGGTGCCGTAGCCTTGCATTACATCCCTTGGGATATCCTGATAGCCCTCGTACGAGGTGTCAGATACGACCAGCCAGCTGTTGCGTTCTGCCAGGCTGGCCGCTTCCTCGACAGATTCGTCATAGTTGCCGGTGATGCGCACGATTTGTGCGCCATAGGCAGCGATGGCAGTCTCTCGCTCGACGCTGACGTTGGCATGCAGCAGGATCACGCAGCGGCAGCCGATACTTTGGGCAGCGGCAGCCAATGCACGTCCGTGGTTGCCGTCGGTAGCACTGATGACAGTGAAGTTGGCCAGTTCGGCTGCATGCTTGCCGGCAAACAGGTCTGCAGCGCTGAACTGGCGCTCGGCAAAGGTACGCATGATCAGGCGCACCAAGGCGATCGGAGCACCGAGTGCCTTGAAACTACCCAGTTGCGAACGCACCGATTCATCTTTGACCCATACCTGGGCTACGCCCAGTTCACTGGCAAGATTTGGCAGGTTATACAGCGGCGTGCCATTGGCATTGATGCTCGGCCACTGGCCAAGCCACTGGCGACTTTCGTTCGCACTGGCGATGCTCATGATCCGCTTGAGATCATCAGGGTAGGGTTGGCGGGTTACGTTCGGGTTCGCTAACAGCATTTCGGACTCCAATAGCAGGCAAAGTGGGGCCACTGCCGCCGGTAATAACCTGCGGGCACAAGTGGGCAGGGGTGATCAGTGGGGCGTGTTCAGGCGCCGCTGGACGACATCCAGCAGCAAGTGCGCACCGTTGAGCAGTTGCTCGTCGTCAGTATGTTCGCGGGGGTTGTGGCTGATGCCGCCACGGCTGGGCACGAAGATCATTGCGGCGGGTGCAATGCGGGCGATCATCTGCGCATCGTGGCCTGCGCCTGAGGTCATGCGGCGGTGACTGAGACCCAGGCGTTGGGCAGAGTCTTCGATAGCATTTGCCAGGGAGGGGTCAAAGGTCACAGGCTGGAATCGCACCAGTTGCTCGGTTTCAATCGACACGCCTTCATCTTCGGAGATTTCTGCAAGTCGTGCGGCGAGCTGTTGTTCCGCTTTCAGCAGTTTGCTTTCGTCTGGGTCCCTGAGGTCGACAGTGAAGCTGGCGCGACGCGGGATAACGTTGATCACATTAGGCTCGAAGGTCATGCAGCCGATAGTCGCAAGCGTGGTGCCGCTGCTTTTGGCGAGGTGCCGCAACTCAGTGGTGATGGCGCAGGCCACATAGCCAGCATCGTGACGCAGGCGCGTAGGGGTAGTACCCGCGTGGTTGGCATTGCCTTTTACGGTCACCTGTTGCCAGGAAATGCCCTGCAGATTTTCCACAACGCCGATCAAGGTGTTTTCCGCCTCCAGAATGGGGCCTTGTTCGATGTGCAGCTCCAGGTATTCGTGGGGCACCATGGCGCCTGGCTCCAGCTCGCCGGCATAGCCGATGCGGGCAAGCTCATCACCCAGGCGGCTGCCGTCGGTGCCTACAGTGTTCAGAGCGTCTTCAACGCTCATGCCACCGGCATAGACCAGCGAGCCCATCATGTCCGGTTGGTAGCGCACGCCTTCCTCGTTGGTAAAGGCGCCCACGGTGATGGTGCGCGGTGGTAACACGCCTGCCTCACGGTATGCGCGCTGTACGGCCAGCCCAGCCAGCACACCGTAGCAGCCGTCCAGGGCCCCGGCATTGGTGACCGTGTCGATATGCGATCCCATCATGAAGGGGCGTTCTTGTCCGGTGTCGCTTGCGCAGCGGAGTGAACCAAAAATATTGCCGATACGATCAACCTGAATGTCCAGTTCAAGCTCACGCATCCAGGCCACCACCTGATCACGGCCCGCTTTTTCCGCATCGCTGAGCGCGATGCGCGTCCTGCCACCTTGGGCCAGGTCAACACCAATATCGCCCAAGGTCTTGATCTGCTGAAGAAGCTTCGCACCATTCAATTGCAAACCAGGCACATTGCTCATCTCTATCTCCGCAGTGCGAAGGGCGAATGCCGCCACCTCGCGTTGTTGTTCTGTGGTTACCTTAGAAATGATATTCCTTTCAGTGTGTATGAAAGCTTGATTTTGGGTCCGTTTGCGTAGTTTTATTGCGGTTGAGCGCTTGAACCGATGGATTCATTACGGGTTGACCATGAGCCTTGATTCGTTTGACCGTGCGTTACTGGAAGTGGTCCAGCGCGATGCAACAATGTCCCAGATAGATCTTGGCGAGCAGGTGAACCTGTCCTCGGCTGCGGTCAATCGGCGCTTGAAGAAATTGGGCAGCGAAGGGGTCATTCAGCGCACGGTGGCGCAGGTGAACCCTGCGAGCCTGGGTTACATGCTGACCGTCATCACCGAGGTCGAGGTAGAAAGTGAGCGGTTGGAGCTGCTGGACGAAATGAAAAGGACTTTCATGGCGTGCCCGCAGGTTCAACAGTGCTACTACGTGGCAGGGGAGTGTGACTTCGTGCTGATCATGCTGGTCAGGAACATGGAGCAATACACGCAATTGACCAGGGCGCTCTTTTTCCAAAGCAACAACGTCAAGCGCTTCAAGACACTGGTTTCAATGAGCAATGTAAAAACCGGGCTCGCGGTGCCGACCGACCTGGAAGGCTAAGACTGGAATGAGGCAGGGGCAACTGTCGTTGCCCCTGCCCGGCGCTGCTGAAACTGCCTGCTACCCGTTATCGTTGGGCGAAGGCCACCAGGGCTTCGAGTGCTGGGAACTCAATGGTTTCCTGTTCTTCATTCTCCGCCAGGAAGAGCCAGGTCTCGATCACAGAGTCCGGGTTCAAGGACACGCTGTCTATACCCTGCTCCATCAGCCACTTGGCCAAGTCCGGGTGGTCCGATGGGCCCTGGCCGCAGATGCCGATGTACTTGCCGGCCTTGTTGCACGCGGCGATGGCGTTGGCCAGCAGCTTTTTCACCGCCGGGTTACGCTCGTCGAACAGGTGGGCAATGATGCCCGAGTCGCGGTCCAGGCCCAGGGTCAGCTGGGTCAGGTCGTTGGAACCGATCGAGAAGCCGTCGAAGTACTCGAGGAACTCTTCGGCGAGGATCGCGTTGGACGGCAGCTCGCACATCATGATCACGCGCAGGCCGTTGTCGCCACGGGCCAGGCCGTTTTCCGCGAGCAGGTCGACGACCTGGCTGGCCTCGCCCAGGGTGCGAACGAACGGCACCATGATCTCGACGTTGGTCAGGCTCATCTCGTTGCGCACGCGCTTCAGCGCACGGCACTCGAGCTCGAAGCAGTCACGGAACGACTCGCTGATGTAGCGCGAGGCGCCACGGAAGCCCAGCATCGGGTTCTCTTCTTCCGGCTCGTACAGCTTGCCGCCGATCAGGTTGGCGTACTCGTTGGACTTGAAGTCCGACAGGCGCACGATGACCTTTTTCGGGTAGAAGGCCGCCGCCAGGGTGCTGATGCCTTCGACCAGCTTCTCGACGTAGAAGCCGACCGGGTCGTTGTAGCCGGCAATGCGCTTGTCGACGCTGTCTTTCAGGTCGGCTGGCAGGCCGGCGTAGTTCAGCAGCGCCTTGGGGTGCACGCCGATCATGCGGTTGATGATGAATTCCAGGCGCGCCAGGCCTACGCCGGCGTTCGGCAGCTGGGCGAAGTCGAAGGCGCGGTCCGGGTTGCCGACGTTCATCATGATCTTGAACGGCAGCTCGGGCATGGCATCGACCGAGTTCTGCTTGATGTCGAAGCCCAGCTCACCTTCGAAGATGAAACCGGTGTCGCCTTCGGCGCAGGACACGGTCACGCCCTGGCCGTCTTTCAGTACCTGGGTGGCGTTGCCGCAACCGACCACGGCCGGGATGCCCAGCTCACGGGCGATGATCGCCGCGTGGCAGGTACGCCCGCCGCGGTTGGTGACGATGGCGCTGGCGCGCTTCATGACCGGCTCCCAGTCCGGGTCGGTCATGTCGGATACCAGCACGTCGCCCGGCTGGACCTTGTCCATTTCCGATACGTCGTTGATCACGCGGACCTTGCCGGCGCCGATGCGCTGGCCGATGGCACGGCCTTCGACCAGCACGGTACCCTTTTCCTTCAGCAGGTAGCGTTCCATGACATTGGCGCTGGAACGGCTTTTCACGGTCTCAGGGCGGGCCTGGACGATGTACAGCTTGCCGTCGTCACCGTCCTTGGCCCATTCGATGTCCATCGGGCGCTGGTAGTGCTGCTCGATGATCATCGCCTGCTTGGCCAGCTCGCTGACCTCGGCATCGGTCAGGCAGAAGCGCGCGCGCTCGGCGCGGTCGACTTCAACGGTCTTGACCGAACGGCCGGCCTTGGCTTCGTCGCCATAGACCATCTTGATCGCCTTGCTGCCCAGGTTGCGGCGCAGGATGGCCGGGCGGCCAGCCTCCAGGGTCTGCTTGTGCACATAGAATTCGTCAGGGTTGACCGCACCCTGCACCACGGTTTCACCCAGGCCGTAGGCGCCGGTGATGAACACCACGTCACGGAAGCCTGACTCGGTGTCGAGGGTGAACATCACGCCGGCAGTGCCGGTTTCCGAGCGGACCATGCGCTGCACGCCAGCGGACAGGGCAACCAGCTTGTGGTCGAAGCCCTGGTGCACGCGGTAGGCGATGGCGCGGTCGTTGAACAGCGAGGCGAACACTTCCTTGGCCGCGCGGATCACGTTGTCGACGCCACGGATGTTGAGGAAGGTTTCCTGCTGGCCGGCGAACGAGGCGTCCGGCAGGTCTTCGGCGGTAGCCGAGGAGCGCACGGCAACGGCCATGTTGTCGTTGCCGGCGGCCATTTCGGCGAAGGCCGTACGGATTTCGCTATCAAGACGTGCCGGGAATTCGGCTTCCATGACCCACTGGCGGATCTGCGCGCCGGTCTTGGTCAGGGCATTGATGTCATCCACGTCCAGCGCGTTGAGCGCGGCGTGAATCTTGTCGTTCAGGCCACTCTGCTCGAGAAAGTCACGGTACGCCTGCGCCGTGGTAGCAAAGCCGCCCGGCACGGACACCCCGGCACCAGCGAGGTTACTGATCATCTCGCCCAGGGATGCGTTCTTGCCCCCCACATGCTCCACATCATGGACGCCGAGCTTATCGAGGGAAACTACGTACTCAACCACGTTTGAATCTCCGGTAGACATTGCAGACATGCTCATCGCTCAGACAGCGCGGCACGTTGTTCGTGATTCTGGGCGCCTGTGACATGAGTCCTTCTTTGGTGGATCAGGCCGAGGCAGATGATCATCACGGCCAAGAGCCCGGTGGCTGTGATCTCTGAGCGATAGGCCGGGATGAAGAACATGCCGATCAGTGCGCCACTGATGAACAGAATCGCTGCCCAGGTCAGCCACGGGAACAGCCACATGCGAAACTCCGGCGTCTTGCCTGCGGCCATCAGCTTCTTGCGCAGGCACAGCTGCGAGACGGCAATGACCAGGTAGACGAGCAATGCGACAGCACCGGAGGTGGAAAGCAGGAACTTGAACACGTTTTCGGGGGCGAAGTAATTGATGAAGGTTGCCACGATGCCGATCACCGTCGAACCTGCTACTGCTGCGAGTGGCACGTTCGCTTTGGTGGTGTACTTGTACAGTCGTGGCGCATCACCGCGTTTGGCCAGCGAGTAGAGCATGCGCGAGGCGGTGTAAACCTGGGAGTTCATGCAACTGGCGACTGCCAGCAAGACGACGATGTCGATCACCAGGTTGGCGTTGGGAATGTTCATGATCTCCAGCGCGCGCTGGAACGAGCCCACTTCTGCCAGGCGTGGATCATCCCAAGGCACCACGGACAAAATCATCAGAATGGACAGCAGGTAGAAGACGCAGATACGCCATACCACCGAGTTGGTCGCGCGGGTGATCTGACGTGCGGGATTCTTCGACTCTGCGGCAGCGATGGTTACCACTTCGGCGCCGATGAAGCTGAACATGGTTGTCAGCATGGCACCGATGACCGCTGATAGCCCGTTCGGTGCGAAGCCTCCGTGCTGGGCCATCAGTTGCCCTATGCCGCTGACTTCACGATTGGGCAGCAACCCCATCAGTGCAGCTGCGCATAGTGCAATGAAGGAGATGATGGCGACAATCTTGATCAGGCCAAACCAGAACTCGAACTCACCGTAGCGAGCGACACTGAAGAAGTTGGAACACGTCAGAAGCACGATCACGGCCATGGCAGTGATCCAAGTGTCGATGGCCGGCACCCACGCATGGACGATGTTCGCTGCAGCAATGGCTTCCAATGGAATGGCCAGTACCCAGAACCACCAATACAGCCAGCCGATGCTGAAGCCGGCCCAAGGGCCGATGGCCCGGTCGGCATAGGTTGAAAACGAACCGGTATCCGGTGACGCGACCGCCATTTCGCCCAGCATTCGCATGACCAACACGACAAGCGCGCCAGTAAAGATGTAGGCCAGGATAACGGCCGGACCGGCCTTGGCAATGGCATGCCCTGAGAAGACGAACAGGCCCGCACCGATGACGCCGGCAATCGACAGCATGGTGACGTGGCGCTGCTTCAAGCCGGGAGCGAGTGATGTATTTGACATGGATAGACTCATTATTTGTTCTTGGAGCGTTCTAATCCGTACAACAGGCAAGGCCCCAACGCACTGAGTGACGTCGTGCGGTGGGGAAAACCGCTAGCGCGGGCTTGCCTTCTGGAACGGGCACTCTGGTGACAGTGCCAAAGTGTCTGGGGTATGGCCGAGCAGCTCGCAGAGCGCGTCGACGATGATTTGGTGATCTTGCCGATCAGGTAGGCCGGAAACCGTTACTGAGCCGATGACACCTGAGCCTCGTACGATGATTGGGAAGCCGCCACCGACGCTGGCGTAGTCGACCGGTGAAAGGAAATAGCGCTCGCTAATGTCCAAGCCTTCCAAGGCCAGCTGATAGCGGATTCGATAGGAGCTGCGCAGGAAGCGCTGAACGGTGTTGTTCTTGCGGGCCACCCACGCGAGGTTGTCAGAGGTGATGCCCGGCCTTGCTGCGAAGAACAGGGGGCGGTCGAAACGCCTCACATCAATCACCAGCGGCCAAGACTTGGCCTCTGCCTGTTGGTACAGGAGACTGCCCAGTTGCCATGCCGCTTCCTCGTTAAAGCTCGGGAACTGAAGGGTTTCTTCCTGGTGAATCAAAAGTGCCAGTTCATCGTTCAGGCTCATGGTCGACCTCCATTCAGCGGTCCGCCGCTCGCGCGGACCCTACAGATCACGAAAGCTTGGGGCGAAAGCATTGTTGAGTTAAATCCATTTATTCTAACGCTATGTTATTAAATTCCTCACCCATGATTGGCCGAGGTATCGAGCGCTCTCGCGTTTTCACTTCTGGTATCAAGAGAGTCTTCGGAGGACAAATCGCTCCATGCGATGCTGTTGACAGTCTCTATCATAGTTTTTATTGTGAATGCAGTCATGCACACAAAATCGCATGCAGCAAGTGCCGTACCTTCCTGCCAAAAAACAATGAAAATCAGTGAGGTGTGAAATGGTTCTTCCGGTCCCGTCGTATCTGAAAGGTCTCTTCGTTGGCGCAAGCCTGTGCGGCGCATTGCTGGCACAGTCCGCTGCTCAAGCTGCAGAAACGTCTGTTTGGAAAGATATTCAAAAGGCGGGCGAGTTGCGCTGCGGTGCGGCGGTGGCCGCGCCCTATGTGATGCGCGACGCCAAGACGGGTCAGTACAGTGGCTATTTCGTCGACCTGTGCCGCGATTTTGGGGAGAAGGTGCTGAAGGTCAAGGTGTCTTTCGTCGACACCACCTGGGACAACTTGGTGGCTGGGCTGCAGAGCAACAAGTGGGACCTGGCGATGGCACTGAACCAGACCCCCGAGCGGGCCTTGGCCGTTGCCTTCACAGTCCCGGCAACCGACTATCAGGTGTCGCTCCTGGTGAACAAGGAAAACCCCAAGGTCGCGGAGGTGAAAGAGGATATTTCGGCGCTCGACAAGCCCGAAGTGACCTTCGCTGTAATGTCCGGTACCGCACAGGACAAGGCTATTTCCTCGGTCATTCGCAACGGCAAGATCATGCGTCTGCCTGGTATGGATGAGGCTCGCCTGGCGGTGATGTCCAAGCGTGCCGATGTGCTGGTTGATGCCAGTGATACAAACCATCTTTTCGCCCTGGCGAACCCTGACTGGACCCGCGAGATCTTGCCCAAGCCAGCGCTGGCCAAGCAGGGTGTCTCCTTCGGCGTGCGCCGAGATATTTCAGCAGCTGACCTGGAAGTGCTGAATATCTACTTGCGCCAGCGTCGAGACACCGGTGAGATTCAGCAGCTGGTAGATAAGGCCTCCGTTGAGGCGAATGCAACCAAGTAGTTCAAGCAAGACGGCCGCTCGCCGAGGGTGCGAGCGGCCTATGTTGGATTTTCAGCAAATGAAGGTGGGCACGATGAGTGATCGGACACGCCTGCTCGCAGGACAACCTGTTTTGGTAACCGGAGCACCGGGTGGCATCGGCGCTGCCATCGTCGAGCAGTTGGCTACCGAAGGGGCTCGGCCGGAATTTCACTTCAGCCGTATTGGGCAGGGTGCTCAGCAGCTATTGGACCTTATTGGCGGCAAGGGCTCGATCGCGCCGGGATCTTAGGATGGCGCGAGGGCCTCAGTTCGGCCGGTCTCCTGATCCATTACCTGAAGGCAAATGCCCTTGCCTCTGTATGTCTTGATCTCGAAAACGGACTTCAGCCTGCACAATACGCCTCGTAGATAGTGAACCTGCACTTCGATCAACTTGGTTCCTGGATCGAAGTCATACCCCCATATCTCCTTGTAGATTGCTTTTCGGCTGACTACTTGGCCGCTGTTCTGAATCAGCAGATGCATCAGGCGACAGGGGGTTGGCTTGAGGGTATACGACAACCCATAGCAGGATATTTCGAATCTTGACGGATCAAGCCGCAGTGCTTCATCCAAACCCGCCAGCGCTGAACGCTCAAAAGCCCGCCGTGTGCCGTTCACTCTCAAACCGTCGATATCAATGCTGAAGGCGTGAATTTTATAATGCATGCAGTGCTGAGTACAGTTGTACAGTTTAGTGAGTTTCTTAACCGAGCGCTGCCAGGCTCGGGCAAGCCTCGAGATCTAGATTTATCAGCAAGCGGCGACGCGGCTCGTACGGGATGTCCAGACTGGCCTAGATTGGCCCCACGGAAAATTTCCAAGCTGCCGGCACCTGAAACCGGTAGCCAGCTACGGATCGATCCTGCAGCGTGATCTGGCGCTGAAACGTGGCCGGGGACAGCAACAATTGAGAGCTTGGAAAAATGAGTCCAGAATCAAGGCTATCCCTGTTTCAGGTATGGCTGAAAATTCTTAGATTTCAACGGCTCGCAGGCCCGATGCGAGTCTCGTTTCCCGCTCCGATTAGTTTCTCATTAGATTTCAGCCGTTGGAGCTCGAAGGATTGTTTCAAGGCGATCCCCTAGTATGCTCCATGCCTCATTTTTCTCCTTGGCATAGTCATAATGCAGATAATGCCGGCGTACCTTTGAGCCTCGCAGCAGGTGATTCTGGCAACGATCAATGATTTCTAATGTCACACCGAGCTCCTGCATCATGGTCGCTCCTGTACGACGCAAGTCATGCGGAGTCCATTCGCCCTTGTTACCTTGGCTTAGTACCAGTGAGTCGTCGTGATGCCGGCCAGATAAAGGCTTGCTGCGATTCTTGAAGCAGCATTGCCGGTCTCCGATCAGCTTGCTGACTGTTTTGGTATCCACATGACTGCTTTCGTCTTTGCTGGGAAAGCAGAACTGGGTGTGGCCTGTTTCTTCTCTAAGACGTTTGAACTGGTTCAGCGCGAATGATGATAGGAATACATGGTGATCCTGCCGTTTACCTTTATGACCTTTGGTGGCTTCTGCTGGAATGAACCAGGTGCCGTTCTCGAGATCGACATGTCGCCATTCGGATTTTAGGAGCTCTCCAATGCGACAGAGCGTGCTAAGGCAGATCCAGACTGCGCATTGCACGCGGGAATTCACAGGTCGGATGCCGGAGTATTTCTTACCGGCGGGCAAGGCATCATACTCACACACCAAGCGAGTGAAAATTTGTTGCAGCTCTTGGATTTCGTCAGTGGATAGAAGACGATCGCGCTGCTCCTGATAGTCATGATCAAGTAGCTTATTGACGTCAATCAGGTCGGCGGGATTACCGTCTACCATCAGGGTGCGCCACGGCTTGCGTTTCTCGGCCCATCTCAGCATCTGACCTATGTCCTTGCTGCGAATAACGACGGTACGGTTTAGACCGCGGGCTTTAATCGAGCGCAGAAGGGCGAGCAGATCTTTTTCAGTTATGGTTCGCAGTGGTTTATCGCCAATAGCTGGTAGCACGTCTTTGGAAAAGCTGCGGCGCAGTTCTGCGTTGCCGTCCTGGCGAGATACCCCGTCGCGCATCCACTCTTCAAAAAGGTCGGTGACCGTCTTGTTTTCTGCAGCCTGACGTTCGGCTTCAGCAATGGTTGCGGCGACCGCAGCTTGAGCCTCGATCTTAGCTGCCTTTCGGGCAATGGCGGGTTCTATACCTTTAGTAACGCTTGCTCTCACTTCGTCTCGCTCAGCACGAATCTGCGCTAGCGATTTTTTGGGCCAGCTACCTAGGCGCTGATCGCGTTTGGCTCCGCCCATTTTGAACTCGTAGCGGAACAGCGCTGTAACGCCGCGCACACCTGCACGAACTTTGGCGGTCAGGCCACCCTCTTCACGGAGCGTTTTGCCATCATCGGCGGGTGTGAGTGCTTCGAGTTGCTTCACTGTGATCTTTGCCAATGTCTACCCCTAGCCAAGGTCGATCACCTTGGAATTTTGCCCCACTTTTGCCCCACCGGATCGACCGGCTATAACTGGATGCTGATGGACAGAGATAGAACGTAATATAGTCTGTATGCCGCGTATTTGCTAGCTTGTAGGCTTTCCGTGGCAATCCAGGTAACTCCAGGAAAATACACTAAATAAGCGCATGGGGTGCAAGGGGTCGAGTGTTCGAATCACTCCGTCCCGACCATTATTGAAAACGAAAAAGCCCAGTCGGTTACGACTGGGCTTTTTTGTGTGGAAAAGAATGTAGCTCTGTAGGGAGGTCCCGTGAGCCGGGGGGATCTGAACCCGCGTCCGCAATATTTCCGGTATGGCTAAATTACTATGTGTGAGCCGCGGAGACGGAATCCGCCTCGCCCACGATCGACCGCTACCGACATCCTCTACATAGGCCATGGCCCTTCACAAAATAATGAAGGATTAAGTCCATTTTCAGTTCGCCGTAGGAAATTTCTTCTTTTTTGGTAGGCTCTTGTCACCTACGGAGAGGAAATTTCATGCCCGTCATCATCGTTGAGAATGACATATCCCAGTGGGAAGACGAGACAGGCGCTGTGTATCACTTCCCCAAACGCTACAAAACGTTGCTCGCTCAGGGAACGGAGGTGATCTACTACAAAGGCCGTATCAAGGACAAAGCCTATGCAGCCGCGCGCCTTAGCGGCGCGCCGCATTATTTTGGCAAGGCACGCATCGGCAAGGTCTACGCGGACTCAAAGAGTGATAAGGGTGATCTCTACGCGTTCATTGAAAGCTTTACGCCGTTTGAAAGCGCTGTCCTTTCCAAAAACAACGGGGTGTACCTGGAGACTACTCCCGCTGCTCGCCCGAAAAACTACTGGCGTGCTGGCGTTCGGCCCATCTCCCAGGCCGATTACGATGCCATCTTAAGTTCTGCGCAATTCTCGCCTTCGCAGGGTGAAGCGGTCGTGCCGAGCACGGACGATGAAGGGTACATCTTCGAATCGTTCAGCGAGGGCAGCAAGACAAGCTACTTCGGCACCCGCTACGAGCGCCGGAAAGACCTCAGGATAAAGGCCATCGCTTTCCACGGGCTTGACTGCAAGGCATGTGGGTTTGATTTCGAACAGGCTTACGGTGAGCATGCGAAGGGCTTCATTCACGTTCACCACGTAGTACCGATTTCGGAATATGGTGGGGAGCAGACCGTGAATCCTGAGACAGATCTGGTGACGTTGTGCGCAAACTGTCATGCGGTGGTGCACCGCAAGCGAGACATGACTCTGAGCTTTGACGAGTTGAAAGGTATGTTACGAGGGCGATGGGTCAACGATTTGGTGTAGGGACGAAAGCAGCGGCCTCCGAGACCAGGATTTAATTTTGGTCTCGAAGACATTCGTGGAGGAATTGGAGTCAGCGCATCATTCCCAGCTCGGCATCATCCATAAGCGCTTTCGCCATGGCGCAGAGGTAGTGCGATGCCCATATCAGTTGCGGTTTGTCGTCCATCAAACCGTCCAAGGTCATATCTCGTGCATAGCCCATCAGCTCCGAAGCTTGCTCACGCGCACTTTGGCACGGGATGCCAGCTTCGATGCGGAAGAGGGGATGGGTCTGGTTTGCCCCTTGGTAAAAAGTAGTTTTGCCAACGGTGAATTTGGTTTCTTCTGTAGACATTGTTCAATCTCCCCGAAATCTCAAATACCTGGGCTGGCGTCAAAGCCAGCAATCCCCCACGGCCGCTCACAAGCGTCAGGGCCTGTGATATAGGTCAGTTCACTGTCGGGGGGCCTGGCTTGCCGGTGATGGGCCATGCCCAAGCGACACAATCAGTAAGGCCTCAGTGCGAAGTCCTGGGCTCAGTGGGCACCTGTAGCTGAACCAGTGCGGACTCAAGCAAAGCCCGCAGCGTCTCCAGTTCATGCATCGAGGTCATCATCAGAATCGACACAGGCGACTTGGGCTGCAGCAATATGGCCTGATGCACAACGGTCGCAGCGCATAGTGCGTATTCCGTTGCCTGGATCAAGGTGTCTTCAAGGCAGAGAGTTTTGTGGGGTGGATCTGGAACGATCTTGAGCATGGTAAAGCTCCAACGTCAGAGGAGGAACTACCACTCCATGCCGTCAAGCAATGGGGTGGCAGCTGTACGCGGGTTGACGGACCGAGACGTTGGCACTCGGCGCACACAGGGTGCCCGCACGTACAGCCACCATAAAAGGGTGCACATGAGGACAGCGTCATCGGTCCGTCAAAACCGGTCGCTGAATTGGCAGCGACCAGCCGAGACTAGAACCCACGTTGACCATGTGCAACGGAAATCAGGCGCAGGGAGTATCTTTGGGAAATGCCCTACAAGGAAGTTCTTTTTTCTGATTCTTTCCCCGCGTTTGCCGTCAAATTCTGCAGCGTTCATTGCTCGGCCAACCCTTCAAACCTCTCAAAAAGCAAACCACCCACCCATCCCTGTATCCAGCCATGTCCCGATGATGTCAAACGGTCACCATGGACTTCCGCCCTCGAATCCCCCGAAACTGCCCCATCGCATCCAGACCAAGGCAGGTCATGACCAACCTCAAACGCACCACCTCCCTCCTGCTGTTGCTAACCACAGCCTCACTCACCGCGTGCCTCCCCTGGAAACGCGAACGCGCCGCCTACGCGGACCTCTGCGAATCCGAGTTCCAGTTCAAAGTCCCAGGCCCGCAGGGCGAAACCACCCTCTACCTTGAAACCTACCTCTACGACCACGCGGCTCAATGGGGTGAAAAGCGCTACGAGCAAGGCCTGCATGTGCAGTACCCGGGCGAGCAGTACCCGCGGCCGGAATTCTTCGTGCAGATGATCGCCTACAACAAGGACCGCCAGCGCCCTTCGACCGACTCCAAACGTGGCCAGCCGCCGATCCCGGTGCTGTACGACAGCCGCCAGGCCTACATCACCTTCGAAGACGGCTCGCGCCTGCATGCACGGCCCGAGGTGTACGTTGGCCTCAACGATATCTACGACTATCCGTCTGTGACTGAGCGCGCTGCAAGGCCATCGCCGTACGACATCAACAGCGATGAAGTACACCGGATGATCCCCAAGCTCACCAACAACAAGCGCTATGGCTCGGCGTATGTGATCTTCCAGACGAACAAACTGAACGCCGATTCCAAATGGACGATTAACCTGGGTAGCCTGCAGGTGCAGGGGCGAAAGGTGGAAATTCCGCCCCTGCAGCTGTGTTATCACCCGTTGAAGAAATGGATCGGCATCGAGCCGCTCATGAAGCCCTGATAACAGCGGTTGAAGGTGGCGAGTGCCTTTCGTGGTGGGCGATAAATTGGTCTTTTTGCTTGCTCATGAGGACTTCTTAAAAATGGATCAGGCGTAGGGCTTGAACACATTGTTGTCGCGAATCAGTAACTGCATCAGCTTTGGGTGGATAAAGAGCTTTTCCTTGCCGACCTGCACCTCTTGCAGGACGCCGATGGCGACCAACTCCTTGAGGTAGCGGGAGGCGGCTTGACGCTGGGCAATCTGTTTGTCGACGACGTTGCTGATGCGGCAGTACGGTTGCTCGAAAATCACGTCTACTAGCTCGCGGGAATAGATTTCGGCAGCTGTTCGCGTACAAACTGGGTGGTGTGCTCCGACAGGCTGCGGATGCCGGCAATTTTGGCAGTGGTCCAACGAGCGGTTTCTTCCACCGCACTGAGCATGTACAGCAGCCAGGGCTCCCAGGCCTGTTCGCGGGTGACATTTAGCAGCAGACGGTAGTAATCGGCTCGGTGGGCGATGATGTACCGGCTGAGGTAGAGAATCGGCAGGTTAAGCAGGCCTTCGTGGATTAGATACAGGGTGTTGAGTACGCGCCCGGTACGGCCGTTACCATCGGTGAATGGGTGGATGGCCTCAAACTGGTAGTGCCCCACAGCCATACGTACCAGAGGGTCCAGCTCCGTTTCGTTGTGCAGAAAGCGCTCCCAGTTGGCGAGCAGATTGCGCAAATAGCCTTCACCCTCGGGTGGGTCTCTCCGGTGCGGTCGTTGGCCAACTGTGTACCCGGCACCCGGCGTATATCCATATTTACGCGCTTGAGCGTACGACAGATCTCGACCGCCGTGCCGGTGGAGAGTGGGCGCTCAGCCAGGGCCTCATGTGTGCATGACGTGTCGCTACTTTTTGTTTTCAGCGACACGTTTTGTTCTTGTGTCGCCGGCGACGACATGTGTGCACGACGTGTTCTTGAAATGGGTTTTTAGCGACGTGTCCGCCGCAAGGCAGACTCTATGGTGACCGTGAATGAAGCCCTTCGCTGCCTACACATGGGCTTTGAGCCAGATCGTCACGGAACCGACCTGAAACCGCAGAGCGCTCTCTTCATCCAGAACCTTCAGCGCTCGCCCGAAAAGGGCGCCTTACTTAGGCGCCCTCCGGCGACACGAGCTTTCTTCATGAGCATGCGCGCTCATCTGTACATTCAGGTGAGCGCAGTCGCGGTTCGCTCAACTTAAAAGTAGGTGGTTACCCCGACAAAGTACGCCCGACCGGGCACGTAAAAGCTAGTCGAGTCATCACGTGGGTCTTCATCCAGCAAGTTCTGCACGCCGGCGTTCACGGTTAACCAGTTGGTGGCCGCCCAGTTTCCGGTCAGATCATAGGTGGTGTAAGACTTGACGAAATCTGAGCCCAGTCCACGTTGCTTGCCCACATGCTGAGCCGAAAGCTCGGTACCGATCCGGTCGCTGATCTGCCAATCGATGGCGCTGAACAACGAGAGCTTCGGCGAGCTGATCAGGTCTTCACCGGTCGACAGGTTGCGGCTTTCGAGCATGTAGGTTGCGTTGGTGCGCCAGCTGGCATTTTCCCACAACGGCACCTTGGTGCTGCCTTCCCAGCCACGGGTACGGGCTTTGTCCGCATTCTCCAGCATGGTCCACCAGCGGCCCTGGAAGTACCCCAGCGGTGCATATTCAATTTTGTCTTTGAAGTCGGTATGGAAGTACGTGAGGCTGGCCTCCCAGCCGTCGTGGTCGTATGAAACGCCGATTTCCTTGTTGGTACTGATTTCCGGGCGCAGGTTCGGGTTGCCTGCCATCCAGCAACTACCGGTAACGTAGCCAAGCGGGCGTAGAGAGGTACAGCCGCGACCGCCAGAGTTGGTCGCTGCGCCCGCACTGCCTTCTTTCAAGCTGGGGGCACGGAACCCGCGCGACACCCCACCGCGCACTGTCCAGTCAGGGTGAGGGTGATAGACCACATAAGCGCGTGGGCTATTGTGGTTGCCGTATTCATCGCTGTGGTCGAAGCGGTTGCCCAGTGTCAGCGACAGGTTATCGAGCAGGAACAATTCATCCTCGACGAACAGCGCGGAATAGTCACCTTCAAGGTCCGACCCTCCCACTGCCGCACCTTGGTAATCCACGGGCACCGTGCCCAGCGTGTCAGTGTTGGTCAGCTGTTCTCGTTTCCACTGGCCGCCTACGGTCAGGCGCTGGTTGATCAACAGTTCGAACGGGATATTAAGGCTGCCCTCGACAATTTTTTCTTCCGAGTTGGCTTTGCCCTCGCCGATGTCATTGTCGAATTTATTCAAGTAAGCGTCGATGCGCGAGGTGCCAAAGCCCCAGTCGCCATGGTGAGAGACCACGAAACTGTCGCGCGTCAGGCGCCCGGCGCCGAACGCTTCACCTACGGTATCCCCCCAGTCACCGAACGTTTTCTTTGACGACCACGAACGCTCTACGCCGTGGATGGCCTCGACGGATAACTCATGGTTGTCATTGACTTGCCAGTTGAGCAAAGCGTTGACGCTGTGGTCTTTGGCGCCGCCGGCGCCGTCGTTGTAAACGAAGTCACCCGTTGCGTCGAGGCGAGGGGTGGCCTCGTCGGCAGCGCGTCGGGTGACATTGGCGCCCAGGCGCAGGCCGATGGCGTTTGTGACAGGGCCAGACAAGTTGACGCTGGTTTGGTTGGTCTGCCCACGGTCGGCGTCTTCCGGCATGGTGGTGTTTACGTTGAGCGACCCACTCCACTCACGGGATACCTTGCGGGTGATGATGTTGATGACGCCACCCATGGCGTCTGAGCCATACAGCGAAGACATCGGCCCGCGCACGATCTCGATGCGCTCAATCATGTTCGGCGAGATCCAGTTGATGTCCTGGCGACCCAGGTCACGGCGGTAATTGGTGTCGGCGGAGCTACCGATGCGTTTCCCGTCCACCAGTATCAAGGTGTATTTGTCGTCAAGGCCTCGTAGCTTGATCTTCGACTGCTCGCCCACCGGCCCGTAACCGCCTGTCACCCCAGGGATGCGGCGTAGGAGGGTGTTGAGGTCGTAGACAGGCTGGCGTTCGATTTCTTCCCGCGTGATGACACTGACACTGGCTGGCGCATCTCGTACATCCGTACCGCCCCCTGTGGCGGTGACGAATGAGGCTTGCAGTTCGGTGGCGGGAAGCGGCTCGAGCTCGAGGGATTCATCGGCTTGGGCAGCGGCCGCGGCAAGCAATCCGACGGTGAGCAGGGCACGGGAGAAGGGAGGGCATGGCAGCATTGCGTAACAGTCCTTGTCGATCGATAGGGTTGAAATCGAGGCGGGACGTTAACGCAAATGAGAATGATTTGGAATAAAATGTGTAAAATAATTTACATAAAACTGACAAAAACTTTACACAGTGGACAGGTAGGCGCTCTTCCGGGGGGCGAGGGCTTAACGTTCGCCGGCTCAACGGCCAGGTGAAACCAGAAGCGTGCGTGCAGATGATCACCTACAGGTTGCGAAGGAGGATCTGGTCGATCAGGAAGCGGCGTGCTGCCCGTGATTTGGCACTGACGCTGCTCGGGTGCTGTATGCGGTAGCACTGCACCGAGTCATGCAGGCGGAAGCGCCACAGTTGGTTAACCGGTATGCCTTGCATACGGTAATCACCCAGCTCGCTGCAAACACTGTGCTCACCTTTGTGCGGGAAGAACTGCTGCCTTATGCGGGCGCTGCTCGCGCCATTGGCGAACACGATGATGTCGGGGCGAAGAATGGCAATTTGCGCTTCGAGCAGGCGCTTGGATCCCTGCATGAGTTGCCTGAAATGCTGCCAACGCATTGGCGAGCCGCGCTGCCAGGCGAAGCTGAAAAGGTTGGCCCAGGCGATGCCCAGGGTTTGATCCGCCTGGCGTATTTCGCGAAGAAAGTTGAAGAAGCTGGCTCCGCGGTCGGTTTTTTCCTGTAGATATTTTGCAAAATGGCTTTGCTGGATCGCCATGGCGCGCTGGATGTAGTCGCCCAGGTCTACGAAGGGTTTTTCTGGGGACAACACATCCCAACGGCGCGTTTCGCGGCCCACGACCATGATGCGGGTTGTAGCCTGCTCGAATTCCGGCGAGGTACCAGGAAGAAACAAACCTGAAAGGTGCTTGAAATCGGCTTCGTGCTCGCGGCTACGGTCAAGCCAGTGCAGCGGGAGGTCTGATAATGCTTGGCGGTACGCCACCTGCAATTGTTGCTGTTTGCTTTCCATCGCTTGCTTTCCAGGGCCGCATCAATGCGTGAATGCTGTGGACGGAAGGTTTGCAAATTGGTGGGGTAGTGTCAATTTGATGTCGCGCATCGCGCGGTCTGCAGCACATGAGTGCTTTTCTTTGAATTTCCCTACAGGCGTAGAGATTTTCTTCACTGAGCAGGGGCTGGAAAGCAGGGGACCGCTTTGCGGTCCGTTCGCGACGCAAGGCCGCTCCTACACTGGTGCGTGCATGCTTCATGGCCGGTGTCTGAGAGGTAAGCCGCGAGGGAGAGACTACTGGTTCTTCAGTCGGGCCATTCCCTACAGGCCGAAAGAGAAATCGCAGGCAAAAGAAAGCCCGCCGAAGCGGGCAAGGTCTATCACGTAGGGATGGCGCGATTGTCGTTGAAGACTTGTGAAAAACAGGTGAAAGAAAAGTCTTCAGGTTGTGATCACGCTGTTCGCAAATACGGGTATCCGCGCTTCAAGCAATGCCGGTGTCCGTCAATTCGCGTCACTTCACTATCGCTTTGAGCGCTGAAACCTGCTGACTACGATCTGCACGGTGGCTGCCACCAGGCAAAGCAGGCCGATCTTCCAGCTGCCCTGCAGCCCAAAATTATCGGCTATCGTGCCGACGATCAGGACGGTGAAGAAGATGGCGAAAGGCAGGATCAATTTGTTCATCGGGGCTTCCAGCAGGCTGCAATGGCCTGGGTAGCGCGCAGCGTACCCGGCAGAAATGAGCGCGGATCATAGCAAACCCTTTTCCGCGTAGGGCATACGTCGCGTGCCTGGCATTATCAATAGTATCAAAGTGATATCACTTTGGATATAGTTGCGCCCGGCCGATGACCGGCCTTGCCAATGAAGGCGCAGTGGAGCACTCCTGATGATGGTTCGGAAGTTGATTGGAGCAGCAGTAGCCGTAGCAATGCTGGGTACTCAGGGTTGCGCGAGCATCGTTGGAGAGTCGCGATACCCGGTAGCGGTATCCAGCGCGCCGATGGGGGCGTCATTTGAAATCACCGACAAGAACGGCACCGTCGTACACACAGGCAATACCCCAAGTACCGTTACCCTGAAGTCGGGCAAAGGTTATTTTTCGGGGCAGACCTATACGCTGCGGTTCAAGAAGGAAGGCTACCCGGACAAAACCGTGGAATTGGATTCGAGCCTTAGCGGTTGGTACTGGGGCAACATCCTGATCGGGGGAATTATCGGCATGCTGATCGTCGACCCTCTCACCGGCGCCATGTACAAGCTGCCGGAATTCGCCTCTGCAGATATGGGTAAGCCGTTGGCTGACACTGGCGCGCAGCCCCTGAAAGTTGGCGTAATCGACGATTTGACTGCTGCTCAGCGCGAGCGCCTTGTTCCGCTTAACTGATCAACTTAAATCACACCCATTTCCCCAGCCTTTGTCTGCTGTGGGCACGATGCAGAATCCGCCGTATCGGGAAAAAACCACAGCTGAAAAATAAATGGAGCAAATTCCCGCAACCAGCGGTCGATCCAGTTGTATCGGGTTAATCCGAAAGTAATGGCTTAATCCGCGTGGCTCTGGACACTGCCAATTCCGGTTGCTTGGAGGCTCTATGCGAATGAGGGGTAACGTGTACTGGACGTGGGTCGACCCGACACTTCACCACCGCAGCCATGAAGAAACGTTGCACGGTGGTGTGTGTATCGATGTGCAAGTAAGGCTTTCGCGCCGTGGTATCGCGCAGATGTTCGTAGGCGTGTATGCGCGTTCCGGCATGGCGTTGCACGAGGAGGCCTTCTACGCCTACCCAAAGCAGTCGCTGGTGCGGACGCTGGCCTGGGGTGTTATACGGGCGCGTCAGATAGCCGGGGCGGGCTTGCCTGCCGTTAGTTCCACTGTTACGTGGAGTGGGGCGCAGGGCAGTCAGCCGGGTTCCGCCACTTGTGCCGGGTAACCGTCAGCTCGTCGGGTCTTGCCCCAACACTTTGCTCAACGCCACACGTGCGTCTTCAAGCTGTACCAGCGATGCATGCCGTGCCCCGAGCGCATCGCCGTTCTGGATCGCCGTGAGAATCGCCTTGTGCCGGGGCAGGGCGAGCTGGTCGAAGTTTGGCCGCTGGTTGGAGTAGCGCACCGATTCGCGCAGGGCCATCGACAGCATGTTGCACAGGTAGGCCAAGAGGTCGTTGTGGGTGGCGTCGGCGATGCGGGCGTGGAAGTCCAGGTCGGGTTGCAGGCGCTCTTCATGGGTGCGCGCGGTTTCCATGCGCTGGTAGGCCTCGCCGATCGACTCGACATCTTCGGCGGTGGCGTTGGTGGCGGCCAGTGCGGCGGCGGCGGGTTCGATGACCCAGCGTACGCTGGACAGGGTGTTGAAGAAATCTTTTTGCGGGGTGGCCTGCATCAGCCAGTGCAGCACGTCGGGGTCGAGCATGTGCCAGTCATGGCGGGGGCGCACCAGGGTGCCGACCCGTGGGCGGGCTTCGACCAGGCCCTTGGCGGTAAGGGCGCGCATCGCTTCGCGGAACACCGGCCGGCTGATCGCGTAGCCTTCGCACAGGCTGGCCTCGGAGGGCAGCTTTTGCCCGGGTGCGAGTTGGCCGGAAACGATTTGCAGGCCGAGGTCCTGGACCAGGGTGGCGTGCATGCTTTTGCGCGTGGTGGGCTGGCGGTAGTTCATGGGGGGCGCGGGTGGTCCTTCAGGCGGGGTGGGCATCATAGCATTAGTGGGTGAGGGGGGCTCTGGGCTGCCAGAGGTTCGCCTTGGTATTTGCAGGGGCTGTGAGATCGAGCGCCGCCCGCGCGGCGCTTCGCGGCACAAGGCCGCTCCCACATCTGTTTGGGCCAATTATTCCTTTGAGATCACCTCTGTCTGCCTTGTTTGTTCCATTCGATATTGAAGGTGTCTCTGCATTCCATCGATTTCAAGCCATGCACCCAGGGTGCGCGCGCCAATGTCACAGGATTAACTGGCCCGAAACTGTAGGAGCGGCCTTGTGTCGCGATGGGCTGCGCAGCAGCCCCCGGGTTTCAGCGCTGATGCAAAAATTGCTGGGGCTGCTTTGCAGCCCATCGCGACGCAAGGCCGCTCCTACAGGTTCTGTGCCTGCCTTGAAGGAGATGTAGGCCAGGTAAAGCCTTGTGCCGCGAAGCGCCGCGCGGGCGGCGCTCAGTCTCATAGGCGACACAGTAGCCTTGGTGAACACTTCATCACTTTGTTAGTGCGAATGCTTGGGCACCGCCGCCCCCCGGCAACCCACCAGGAAGTCGAAGTCACATCCTTCATCTGCCTGCATCACATGGTCCAGATACAGCTTGGCATAACCCCCGCTGATCAACTGCGGCGGGGCTTGCAGGTCGGCCAGGCGGCCGGCCAGTTCCTCGGCGCTAATGTCCAGGTGCAGGCGGCCTTCCTTGCAGTCCAGCTCGATCCAGTCGCCTTCGCGTACCGCCGCCAGTGGCCCGCCCGCCGCAGCCTCGGGCGCTACGTGCAGCACCACGGTGCCGTAGGCCGTGCCGCTCATGCGGGCATCGGAAATGCGCACCATGTCGGTCACGCCCTGGGCCAGCAGCTTGGCGGGCAGGCCCATGTTGCCGACCTCGGCCATGCCCGGGTAACCCTTGGGCCCGCAGTACTTCATTACCAGCACCGAATTGGCGTCCACGTCCAGCTCGGGGTCGTTGATGCGCGCTTTGTAGTCCTCGAAGTTTTCAAACACCACGGCGCGGCCGCGGTGCTGCATCAGCGCGGGGGTGGCTGCAGAGGGCTTAAGCACCGCGCCCTTGGGCGCCAGGTTGCCGCGCAAGATGCAGATGCCGCCGTCGGCCACCAGGGGTTTGTCGAGCGGGCGAATGACCTCTTCGTCATACAGCGGCGCCGCCTGGCAGTTGTCCCACAGGCTTTTGCCGTTGGCGGTCAGCGCGCCGGGGTTGGGCAACAGGCCGTGCTCGCCCAAGCGGCGGATGACCGCTGGCAGGCCGCCGGCGTAGTAGAACTCTTCCATCAGGAAGCGCCCCGATGGCTGCAAGTCGACCAAGGTCGGTGTGCCGCGGCCGACGCGGGTCCAGTCTTCCAGTTGCAGGTCTACGCCAATGCGCCCGGCAATCGCCTTGAGGTGGATCACGGCGTTGGTCGAGCCACCGATGGCGGCGTTGACGCGGATGGCGTTTTCGAAGGCTTCGCGGGTGAGGATTTTCGACAGGCGCAGGTCTTCGCGCACCATGTCGACAATGCGCATGCCCGACAGGTGGGCGAGTACGTAGCGGCGCGCATCCACGGCCGGGATGGCGGCGTTGTGCGGCAGCGAGGTGCCCAGTGCTTCGGCCATGCAGGCCATGGTCGACGCGGTGCCCATGGTGTTGCAGGTGCCCGCCGAGCGTGACATGCCGGCCTCGGCCGAAAGGAACTCGTTGAGGTCGATCTGGCCGGCTTTATAGGCCTCGTGCATCTGCCAGACGATGGTGCCGGCGCCAATGTCCTTGCCTTTGTGCTTGCCGTTCAGCATCGGCCCGCCGGTAACCACGATCGCGGGCACGTCGCAGCTGGCAGCGCCCATCAGCAGCGCGGGGGTGGTCTTGTCGCAGCCGGTCAGCAGCACTACGGCGTCCACCGGGTTGCCACGGATGGCTTCTTCCACATCCATGCTCGCCAGATTGCGGGTGAGCATGGCGGTAGGGCGCAGGTTGGACTCGCCGCTGGAGAACACCGGGAACTCCACCGGGAAGCCGCCAGCCTCCAGCACGCCCTTTTTCACGTGCTCGGCAATCTTGCGGAAGTGGGCGTTGCACGGGGTCAGCTCCGACCAGGTGTTGCAGATGCCGATGATCGGCTTGCCCTGGAATTCGTGGTCCGGGATGCCCTGGTTCTTCATCCAGCTGCGGTACATGAAGCCGTTCTTGTCGGCGGTACCAAACCATTGGGCGGAGCGCAGGGGGCGTTTGTTATCAGACATGAGCGGGACACCTAATTAGTATTACTATTTGTCGTTATGTGGCTGACTCTACCGGCTAAAAAGGCATCTGTGAAGGGTTGTTGTTTTAAATAGTAATACTATATGATCGATTCGCCAGGTTAGCGGTCTGCCAAAAAGCCCCGGCCAGGTGCTGTGCCCATTACAAGAACAATTGGAGACATCGCCATGATTCAGGAGCAGCGGCTCGTCCGCCTGATCACACTGAAACTCATCCCTTTTCTGGTTCTGCTTTACCTGGTGGCCTACGTCGATCGTTCGGCGGTGGGCTTTGCCAAGCTGCACATGGGCGCCGACATCGGCCTGGGTGACGCGGCCTATGGCCTTGGCGCAGGGCTGTTCTTCATCGGTTATTTCCTGTTCGAGGTGCCGAGCAACCTGTTGCTCGACCGCTTCGGCGCACGTCGCTGGTTCGCCCGCATTTTGCTGACCTGGGGCGCGATTACCGTTGGCATGGCGTTTGTCACCGGGCCCAACGGCTTCTACGTGATGCGCTTTTTGCTGGGAGCTGCCGAGGCGGGCTTTTTCCCGGGGGTGCTGTACTACATCACCCAGTGGTACCCGGTGCGCCATCGCGGCAAGATCCTCGGCTTTTTCATCCTCTCGCAACCGCTGGCCATGCTGATTACCGGGCCGCTGTCCGGCGCGTTGCTGGGGCTGGAAGGCATTTACGGCCTGCATGGCTGGCAGTGGCTGTTCATCTGCATCGGCACGCCGGCGGTGCTGCTGGCCTGGCCCACCCTGCGCCTGCTGCCGGACGGGCCTGCCAAGGTGCGCTGGCTCAGCGACGAGCAACGCAACTGGCTGCAGGAGCAGTTGGCCAACGACCTGCGCGAGTTCGGCCAGACCCGCCATGGCAACCCGCTGCATGCGTTGAAAGATGGCCGGGTGCTGTTGCTGGCGCTGTTCTACTTGCCGATGACCCTGAGCATCTATGGCCTGGGCCTGTGGCTGCCGACGCTGATCCACCAGTTTGGCGGCAGTGACCTGGTCACCGGGTTTGTCTCGGCCGTGCCTTACCTGTTCGGCATCATCGGCCTGCTGATCGTGCCGCGCAGCTCCGACCGCCTGAACGACCGCTACGGCCACCTGGGCCTGCTGTACGCGTTGGGTGCCATAGGCCTGTTCTTCAGCGCCTGGCTGACAGTGCCGGTGCTGCAGTTGGCCGCGCTGTGCCTGGTGGCGTTCGCGCTGTTCTCCTGCACGGCCATCTTCTGGACGCTGCCGGGGCGGTTCTTCTCCGGTGCCAGCGCTGCGGCGGGCATCGCTTTGATCAACTCGATCGGCAACCTTGGCGGCTACCTGGGCCCCTTTGGTATCGGCGCGCTCAAGGAGCACACCGGGCAGTTGTCGTCGGGCCTGTATTTCCTGGCGCTGGTGATGCTGTGCGGGGTGCTGCTAACGGGCGTGGTCTACAACCGCCTGGAGCGCCGCCAGCGCCTGGCTTCCTCACGGGCGGCCGAAGCCTCCCGCTAATCTTTGCAACCGACAAGCGAGCACAAGCATGCGATTGATCCAATTCGAAACCGCCGGCGGCGAGCGCCGCGTGGGCGTGGTGGAAGGCGAGTACGCCCTTGAAGTCATCGGCGCCGGCAGCACCCGTCAGCTGGCCCTGCAGGCCATCGCCGCCGGCCGTGACCTGGCCAGCGAAGTGCAGGCCGCGGGGCTGGGCGAGCGCCACGACTACCTGGCACTGCTGGCCGAAGGCCGCGTGCTGCCGCCGCTGGACCATCCGGACCCGGCGCATTGCCTGGTGACCGGTACCGGGCTGACCCACCTGGGCAGCGCCGCCACCCGCGACAAGATGCACCAGCAGCAGGCCGAAGGCGCCGTGACCGACAGCATGCGCATGTTCCAGTGGGGCCTGGAGGGCGGGCGACCGCCAGCGGGCGAGGAGGGCGCGCAGCCGGAGTGGTTCTACAAGGGCGACGGCGGCATCGTCGTACGCCCCGGCGCCGACCTGCCGCTGCCGGCCTTTGCCGAAGATGCGGGCGAGGAGCCCGAGCTGGTCGGGCTGTACCTGATCGGCGACGACGGCACCCCGTACCGCCTGGGTTACGCGCTGGGCAACGAGTTCTCCGACCATGTGATGGAGCGGCGCAACTATCTGTACCTGGCGCATTCCAAACTGCGCGCCTGCAGCTTCGGCCCGGAGCTGCGCCTGGGTGCATTGCCGGCCCATCTGGAGGGCACCAGTCGCATCCTGCGCGATGGCCAGGTGCTGTGGAGCAAGCCGTTCCTGTCGGGTGAGCAGAACATGTGCCACAGCTTCGAGAACCTTGAATTCCACCACTTCAAGTACGACCAGTTCCTGCGGGCTGGCGATATCCATGTGCATTACTTCGGCACCGCCACGCTGTCGTTTGCCGACGGCATCCAGGCACGCCCTGGGGATACCTTCGAGGTCAGCCTCGACGCCTTTGGCCAGCCGCTGCGCAACGGCATTGCCGCCGGGTCCGGGCAGGTTCGCCCAGGGTTGGTGAAAAGCCTATAGGCGATCACCCAGCCATTCAGGCTGCGCTGTCATGCATAGAACAGAGCCCGCAAGTGTGTCGCGGACCTTGTAGGAGCGGGTTCACCCGCGAATGCGGCGGTAAAGCCAGCATCGCATTCGCGGGTGAACCCGCTCCTACAAGGGGCCTGCATGCAGTGCCTTTTTCTTTATTACAGGAGTCAACCATGTCTGGAAGCAACTTCATTGGCGGCCAGCGCAGCGCTGCCGGCAGCGTACGCCTGCACAGCCTAGACGCACGTACCGGCGAAGCCTTGCCGGTAGCCTTTACCCAGGCCACCCCTGACGAAGTGGCCGCCGCCGCCCAGGCCGCCGAGTCGGCATTTGCCGAATACAGCGCCATGGCGCCCGAGCGCCGTGCGCAGTTTCTGGATGCCATTGCCGACCAGCTGGACGCGCTGGACGATACCTTCGTCGCCACCGTGTGCCGCGAGACCGCGCTGCCAGCTGGACGCATCCAGGGCGAGCGTGGCCGTACCAGCAATCAGATGCGCCTGTTCGCCAAGGTACTGCGCCGGGGCGACTACCTGGGGGCGCGCATCGACCGCGCGCAGCCACAGCGCCAGCCGCTGCCACGCCCGGACCTGCGCCAGTACCGTACCGGCGTAGGCCCGGTGGCCGTGTTCGGCGCCAGCAACTTCCCGTTGGCCTTCTCCACCGCCGGCGGCGACACTGCCGCAGCGCTGGCGGCTGGCTGCCCGGTGGTGGTCAAGGCGCACAGCGGCCACATGGCCACGGCCGAGCAGGTGGCCGAAGCCATCGAGCGCGCGGCGGTCGCCACCGGCATGCCCGCGGGTGTGTTCAACATGATCTACGGTGCCGGTGTCGGTGAAGCGCTGGTACGTCACCCGGCGATCCAGGCCGTGGGCTTCACCGGTTCGCTCAAGGGCGGCCGTGCCCTGTGTGACCTGGCCGCATCACGCCCGCAGCCGATCCCGGTGTTCGCCGAAATGAGCAGCATCAATCCGGTGCTGGTGTTGCCTGCGGCGTTGCAGGCCCGCGGCGAGCAGGTGGCCAAGGAACTGGCCGCTTCGGTGGTGCTGGGCTGCGGGCAGTTCTGCACCAACCCCGGGTTGGTCATCGGCATTGCCGGTGAAGCGTTCAGCGCCTTCGTCGCGGCACTGGCTGCGCAACTGGCGGACCAGCCTGCGCAGACCATGCTCAATACCGGCACCTTGCGCAGCTATGCTAGCGGCGTGCAGCGCCTGCGCCAGCACCCGGGCGTGCGCCATCTGGCCGGTGCCGAGCAAGCCGGCGACCAGGCCCGGGCACAGCTGTTCCGGGCCGACGTAAGCCTGCTGCTTAACGGCGACGAGTTGCTGCAGGAGGAGGTTTTCGGGCCTGCCACGGTGGTGGTCGAAGTGGCCGACGAAGCCGAACTGCACCGCGCCTTGCAAGCCCTGCACGGCCAACTGACCGCCACCCTGATTGCCGAGCCGGAAGACTTCCAGCGCTTCGCCGCGCTGGTGCCGGTGCTGCAGCGCAAGGCCGGGCGCCTGTTGGTCAACGGCTACCCGACCGGCGTCGAAGTGTGCGACGCGATGGTGCATGGCGGGCCATACCCGGCCACTTCCGATGCCCGTGGCACCTCGGTCGGCACGCTGGCCATCGACCGCTTCCTGCGCCCGGTGTGCTTCCAGGACTACCCGGACGCGTTGCTGCCCGATGCCCTGAAAAACACCAACCCGCTGGGCGTGCAACGCCTGGTCGACGGCCAGCACAGCCGTGAGGCGCTGGGCTGAGGTAAGGGCTGAGTGGTGTTTGCCTCGAGATTTGGGTGCCTATGCGATCGAGCGCCGCGCGGGCGGCGCTCGATCGCATAGGCGCTGCGAGAATCACGCCGAACACCTTGGTTTTTTTTAACTGACTGGCATTACCCCTTAGGCTACTTCTTGAGGGCGGCCGTGGCCGTGGCCGGTCGCGTACCTCAGTGAACCTGACCCGACCACTTGCGCTGGGTAGCCAGCGCCAACAATTCCCGTTGCCCAGAAATACCCAGCTTGCGATACAGCCGCTTGATGTACGTAGCCGCACTCGACAGCTGAATGCCCATGCTCGCGCTGATGGCCTCGACCTCACAGCCGGCCAGCATCAGTTGCAGCAGCTCCTGGTCACGCCGGGTCAGTTCCGGGTACAGGCTGACAACCCGTTCACTGAGCAGGGCCGGCATTTCATTGGCTTCGAGGTAGGCGCGGTAGTGCAGGCGGGAGATTTGTACGATCAGCGGGGCGGCTGTTTCGATCACATTGATCTCGTTGGGGGTGAAGCGGCCGTGTTCTCGGCCGCGGTAGAAGTTTACCGAGAGCCAGCGGTTGCCTTCGCAGTGGGTAAGCAGGGCGACGCGTTCGGAGATTTGCGGCAGCTCGTAGCAGATGCGGCGGTAGTCGCGGTGGGCGATGTCTTCGATGGCTTGGCGTTGCACCATGATGCGGTCGGTGGTCGGCAGGGTAGGGTGTTTAGTCATCGCCTGTTGGTTGCCGTCCATGCTGTAGAAGCGTTCGGCGTAGTTGCTGGAGATTCTGGGTAGCTCAAGCATGCGGGCGCGGTCGGCGAAGGAAATGACTTGCGGGCTGCGATTGGGGCTGTAGGCGAAGATGGTGCATTGGGCCAACGGGACCTGGGCGCTGACCAGTTTCAGCATGTCGGCGGCCAGCATCTTGCCGTGGCTTTCGCGGGTGCGGGAGAGCAGGGCGGCGGTTTGCTCGATGGGCAGGCGCAAGTCGGTGGTGGAGGGGCGTAATGGCCAGAATTCCATGCTGTTACTCCCTGGGGGCAAGGCAGGATTTATTGTTTTAGGTGGCCACTGGGGGGTGGGCTGTTGGGCAGGATAACCAATTTGTGGGTGGGGGCGTAGCTTGGGGGAATGACTGGCTTGCGCATTTTTGGAGGGCGGGCGCGATCCTTGTGAGGGGCGGGCTTGGACTGGGGGCAGTCCGCTAGGTGGTTTAGGGCCGCGTTGCGGCCCATCGCCGGCTAGCCAGCTCCTACCTCGATCGCGCCGAATTCAAGCCATGCGCTGTGCCTGTGGGAGTGGGCTGGCATTGGGATTTGGCTGCGGACACCGGCAGAGCCGGTGCCATATACCGTGTTGGATTCTTCGCGGGTGAATCGGATCGCCGCACCGCCGCTCCCACAGGTATTGCGGCGGTTTCGGGGGCGCGATGTACCTGTGGGAGAGGATTTTGGCGTGAACACCGGCGGAGCCGGTGCCATACACTGTGTTGGGTTCTTCGCGGGTGAACCCGCTCCCACAGGTTTCGCGCAGCTTTCGGGAGCACGCTGTACCTGTGGGAGCGGCTTTAGCCGCGAACACCGGCGGAGCCGGTGCCATGCACCGTGTTGAGTTCTTCGCGGGCATGCCCGCTCCCACAGTGATCGTGAAAGCCTGTGGCTATGTAGGCCAGTTCAACTTGGGCTCGCCAGAAATCTCCCGGGCAACCCAACTCTTGAACGCCTCCGCTACTGGCGATGGGTGCATCGCACCTGACTGGGCCAGTACCACCTTCTGCGGCGACACCTCTTCCAACAATGGCCGGCACAACAGCGGGGTACCGTCATAGCAGTGGTCCCCGGCAGGCCGGGTGCATGACAGGGCAACCCCGTAGCCATTGGCGACCAGCCCCCTTTGCATCTCGAAGGTCTGGGTAAATTGCTGAGTACGCGGCTGCAGGTTATGCGCCCAGAACAGTGAGAGAAAATACTCACGCGTTTGTGCAATGTCCTCAAGAATCAAACACTCTTGCGCCAGTTCATGCAGCGGTATCGCTGGCAGCTGGGCCAACCGATGGTCGGTGGCGATGAGCGCGTACGGTTTCAACTCGGCAAGCACCTGGCGCGGCAGCGAGGGGTCAAGGCCTATGTCGTAAGTCAGCGCCAGCTCGGCTTTACCGGCGCTCAGGTGGCGGTGTACGCCTGCCAGGTCAGTCTCGAACAGCGTTACCTCCACCTCGGGATACTGCTTGCGAAAGGTCGATAGCAGCCGTGGCGCGTAATAAGGGCCCAGGTCTTGAAAGCAGATAAGCGACAGGTTGCCGCGCAGCGAGCCTTGCGTGGTATCGGTCTTTTGATTCATGGCGATGGCCATGCCAATGATGTCGCGTGCCTGGGCCAGTAACCGCGTGCCTGCTGACGTCAGCTCTAGCCCTCGGCTGACCTGGCGCTGGAAAAGCCGCTCGTTCAGCGCCTCTTCCAGCTGGGCAATCGCAACCGAAACCGATGGCTGTGAAACGTGCCGGGCCCTCGCTGCAGCGCTGATGCTGCCATGCTCGGCCACGGCGACGAAGTACTCGAGCTGCCTGAAGGAGAATCCTATCATTTTTTCCTATACTCAAAATTAGGAAATATATTCTTTTCCTATTGGTGCCAAAAAGCAATACTCGCCTTGCACCTTGCTTATTTCGCTTAAAACCTCGTCGTCCGTGAAGTGTTATAGGCCGGGTACTCAGTTTATTGACGCGATTTTACTTGTAGAGACAGCGATAGCTTTTGTATCGCGACGCAGCTTTATGGCGCAGGAAAAAGCATAAAAGTGTGTGCGCGCCGGCCCCAATAAAAAGACTAAAGGGTGCTTTATGAAACAGTCCGTCGAATTTCAACTAAGCGATGAAACCATCAAGGCGTTCCAGCGTGATGGTGCCGTCTGCGTTCGTAATTTGTTCACGCCAGAAGAGGTCGCACTGCTCGAAACCGGCATCGAACAGAACCTGAAAACCCCCAGCGAACGGGCCAAAGTGGCCAGCCGGCCAGACGACCCGGGTTGGTTCTTCGAAGACTTCTGCAACTGGGGCGATATTTCGGCCTACCGCCAGTTCATCTTCGAAAGCCGGGTGGGTAGCGTTGCAGCTCAACTGATGAACAGCGAAACCGCCCGGCTCTATCACGATCACCTGCTGGTCAAGGAGCCCAACACCCGCCAGCGCACGCCTTGGCACCAGGACCAGCCCTATTACAACATCGACGGGTGCCAGAACTGCAGCATGTGGATGCCCATCGACCCCGTCGCGCGGGAGTCCACCCTTGAATTTGTCGGCGGCTCACACCTTGGGCCGTGGCTGATGCCACGCAGTTTCCTTGATAGCCAAGCCAAATGGTTCCCCGAAGGCAGCCTGGCGGACTTGCCGGATATCGAGGCCGACCGCAGCGCCTGGAACATTCTTGGCTGGGAACTCTCCCCAGGCGACGCGGTGTTCTTCCACATGCTGACCTTGCACGCCTCTGGTGGCGTTGGCGGCAAGCGCCGGCGCCGTGCCTTCTCGGTGCGTTTCCTGGGCGACGACATTACTCACGCACCCCGCCAGTGGCAAACCTCGCCACAGTTTCCCGGGCTCGAAACCCAACTGGCCAGCGGTGCCCCAATGAACCATGAACTGTTCCCGGTGCTGTGGCCCAGGGCTTGATGATTGAAAGAGTGCGTGCCTGATGAAACCGCACGGCATCTGCGTTGTGCGGACCTGATAATAAAATCAAGAAGGTATCTATGAACGCTCAATCCTCACACCGGCTCAAGCGGGGTCTCACTACCCGGCATATTCGTTTCATGGCGTTAGGTTCTGCTATCGGTACGGGGCTGTTTTATGGCTCGGCATCGGCGATAAAACTGGCAGGGCCTTCGGTGTTGCTTGCCTACCTGATAGGGGGCGCGGCCATTTACATGATGATGCGCGCCCTTGGCGAAATGGCGGTACATAACCCGGTGTCAGGGTCGTTCGGCCACTATGCCAGCCAGTACCTGGGGCGTTATTTCGGCTTTTTGACAGGTTGGAGCTACGCGTTCTCGATGTTGGTGGTGTGCCTGGCAGACGTGACGGCGTTTGGCGTTTATATGGGGCTGTGGTTCCCCGACACACCTTCGTGGATCTGGGTGCTTGGCATCGTGTTGTTTATCGGGGCGCTGAACCTGTGTAGCGTGAAAGTATTCGGGGAAATGGAGTTCTGGCTTTCGTTGCTGAAGGTGACCGCTATCGTTGCCATGATCGTGGCTGGCGGGTCTGTGCTGTTACTGGGTATCCAGTTGGATAGTGGTGCAGGCACTGTTGCCGGAATTTCGAATCTCTGGAGCCACGGCGGGTTCTTCCCTAATGGCATCGGCGGGATGATTGCTTCCTTCACCGTTGTGATGTTCGCCTTTGGTGGGGTCGAGATGATCGGTATCACTGCAGGCGAGGCGAGGGACCCAAAGCGTGTGCTGCCGAAGGCTATCAACTCAGTGCCTCTGCGCATTCTGTTGTTCTACATCCTTACCTTGTTCGTGCTTATGGCCATTTACCCGTGGACCAGTATTGGTAGCCACGGTAGCCCGTTCGTGCAGATCTTCAGTGGCCTTGGCATCAGTTCAGCGGCAACCGTGTTGAACATTGTGGTGATTTCTGCAGCTGTTTCGGCGATCAATAGCGATATCTTCAGCGCTGGGCGGATGATGTACGGCATGGCGCAGAACGGCCAGGCGCCGGCTGGCTTTGCATCACTGTCGCGTTTCGGTGTGCCGTGGATGACAGTTGCGGTGATGGGCGTGGCGCTGCTGTTGGGCGTGGTATTGAATTACCTGGTGCCGGAAGACTTGTTCCTGGTTCTCGCCGCGGTGGTCACGTTCTCCATTGTCTGGGTTTGGTTGATGATCCTGCTGTCGCAAGTGGCCATGCGGCGGGGTATGAGCAAGGAGGAGGTGGCGGCACTGGATTATCGCGTGCCACTGTGGCCGGTAGGGCCGGCTTGCGCGATTGCTTTCATGGTGTTCATTTTTGGTGTGCTCGGTTGGTTCCCGGCTAGCCGCACAGCCATGTATGTCGGGGTTGGCTGGTTGGTACTGCTGTCTGTGGGTTACTGGTTGTGGGGTGTGCGTGCGCCACGGCAAGTGTCTGCCAGTGCTTAAGCCATAGGGCTGTGTACGGGGCTTGCCCGCGAAGAATCCAATGCAGTGGCTGGCACCGGCTGCGCCGGTGTTCGCGGGTAAACCCGCTCCCACAGGTCCACCGCAGCCTTCAAGGCAGATACAGTACTTGTGGGAGCGGGCAAGCCCGCGAAGAATCCAACACTGTGTATGGCACCGGCTACGCCGGTGTTCGCGGGCACGCCCGCTCCCACAGGATCACCACAGTTTTCAAGGCAGATGCAGTATTTGTGGGAGCGGGTTTACCCGCGAAGAATCCAACGCGGTGTATGGCACCGGCTACGCCGGTGTTCGCGGGCACGCCCGCGAAGAATCCAACGGGGTGTATGGTTTTTTAGCCAGGGTGCTTACCGAATCTTCACCACCTAACGCGCTACCGCATTAGATGTACTCATCCGTTGCCGGTGCACTGCGAGACTCAAAGTCGATTTCCGCTGGCCACTGGACCTTGGGTGCGAAATATCGCACCGGGTTCAGGTTAGTGCCAACCTTCTGACCCTGAACAGGCCGTACCGAGTCAGGTAGCGCATCATAGCCACTTTGCATGTACAAACGTGCCAGCGCCCAATACTGCTTGCCTTGCTCTATGTTGTCACACAAAAACAGGCGATCGATGACTTCCTCAGTACCTGGTTTGCAGACTGATATCATCACATTCTCAATGAGGCCGCCGCCCCCCATGGGGGCATATACCCTGTAGACCTCGGCTGTGAGGTCGGCCCAGTCATAGACCACGGGCTTTACACCCCAGCCCTTGCTGCCGAAGGGGTATAGGCGATCATACCTGTACTCATAGAAATAGACTTTTTGGCGTGCTCTATTGAAGCGTATGGGCTCTTCGCGGGGGAGCCGTAAATCCATTCGAAAGAGTGGGAAAAAGGCCCACACTGCTGCGCTAATAATCATGATTCCAAAGATTGTTGTATCAATCCCGGCATGCCATCCGCGTGCCAGGGAGTTTAGGATGGCAGGTAAAACCTCTGTCGCAAGATGGACGAATACTAATGTGCCGCCAATTACCGATATACCTCGCACTTTGATCGATCTTCTGGCGATTTCGAAATATGTTCGGCCTATGCTGTTCGGTAGTGCTTTCCAAGTTGCAGTAAATTCCCGTTTGTCAGGCCTTTCATTGCAATCGGGGAGATCGTATTTCCAGCCAGAGTTCCGATGAGCGTAAATTTTTTTCCTCTCGCTCATTCGTTGAACTCCTTTGAAGTCACTTGTGCATACGCATTGGTAAGATTTTGATCGGGCCAGAATGTTAAAGTTATTGTCATCGCCAGAATCGTAGGGCGCCCAGTGCGAGGAGTAAAATCAAATTCGCCGAAGATTTTCTTTGTTTTTACAATGCCGTCATTTGTGGCGATTTCGTGATTGGTTTCATTTTGCACGATACTGCTTGTATCTACGTCAGCGTTTCTCGGAGGCGTGTAGCCCTCTGGGTATAGTCTTGGCGAAACTGATTTTAATGCATACGGCGAGTTTGACGCGCCGCCTACGAATACTTGCCCACTTTCATCGTCAGAAACCTGTTTACCTTCATGGCGATGGCCCTTCAATTCCCATTGATACCCCGAAACGCCCTCTATAAACCCGGGAATAACAATTTGATATCTGACACGTTGTTTGATAGGGAGTCCAATGAAGCCTAGCATTCTAGAGCTAGGCAGATTTTCGGTTTCAATGCTTACGTCAGCGCTCATACCCAGCACGGCGGCATTGAGTTCAGCAAGTGCCATGTCAGCATGCTCAGGGGCACTCCAGTGAGCCACTGGCACCTCATTGGCTTTTCCGAAGTAACAGCGCCTTGCCCAACGTTCCAATGGCGTAGACTCGTTAGTTTCCGCCTGCTGCGCTAGAGCATAAGAACTTAGACCGAATACGATGGCTAATCCAATCGCCCCTAAAACCAACGGCTTGAAGACAGCAGCGACAGCCGCCACGACACCCAAGATGGCAAACGAACCAGCATAGACATGAATCTCAGATGCTGTTTCGTCACCCGCTGCGGATGCTCTGCTTGAGGCAAGTTTCGCTTGTATCGCATCGAAAATTCCGGCCCCCGCACTAATAACTGCGCCGACACGAACGACTACGTGCCCGATGTTGGCGATATTTGCTACTTTACTTCCGAAAGAAAGTGACATCATTCGCATACTTTGGATACCGGTGGCGCCGGTACGCAAAGTCAGTCCAAGTAGTTCAATGCCACCACCTAGAATGCCTAGCCTTACACCATTCAAGGCCATCATGGCTTCCTTAGCCTTTGGGCCGACTTCCACTTCAGCCTTCACCTGATTCTTGTTTAAACTATCACTTTGCAAATAAAGCCCACCTATAGCCAGCAGCACTTCCCAGCTACCTGCCACACCCCGCAACCCGTTAAAACCAGTCCGCACCAGCTGCGCCACCCGTTGCGAAGTGACCCGCATTCCCTGCAATGCCTTGCGCGCATTGGTCTCCAACGTCCCAGCCGCCACCGAAATATCCACCAAGGCAAACTGTGCCGCGCTGCTCGCTTGGGTCACCTTCATGTTGGCTTCCTCAAACAACCGGCCATGCACTTCCGCCGCCGTACCTTCGACCCACACCGTCACACTGATCATGTTGTTGGTAAAGCGTGGGTCGAGCACCGCCAGGCTCATCAGCCCGTGCTGGATGATCGGCCGCACCTTGCGCATGGCCTTCCACGAACCAGATTCGTAGTCATCAATGCTGCGATGCATCCGGTCCCGCGCCTCGGCGATGGAAGCATTGGCCTTGTGCTGCAACTCCCTCAGATGGGCACTCTGCAAGGCGTAGTACTCGCCCAGCTTCATCTTCACTTCCAGCTCGATCAGGTGCACGCCGTTATAGAGAAACTGGGTAGCGCTGTTCAGGTGCCGCACGGCGTTTTGCACACCAGGTGGCAAGCTGGACGCCAAACGCTGGCTAGCCGCGTTCACAGCACCCTGGGTTTCAGCGATGGCCTGTTTTAGGGTATTGCGCATGCGCAACCCAGCATCGTCGCTAGCAATTACCTTGCTCAGCATGCTGTAGAGTTTGTCGCTGTCGTTCCAGTTGATGGCTTCTGTGGCCGAAAAACTGGGAAGTAGCCCGGCCAGCAGTGAACGGTCACGCATCAACAAGGCGCGGTAGGGAGGACTTTCAGGATCCTGTAGCCATTTCAACCAGAGTATTTCGCTGGTTCCGGCAGCGGGGTTGCGTGGTTCAACGCTGGGTACCACAGCCTCCGTGACGCCACCACCCAGGCACAGCGCCATGGTCTTGGCATACGCTATGCCGGATTCGCGATTGTTGCCGTCGTAATCGTACTGTTCGGCCACCTTGAACAAGGGGGTGTCGAACAAAGCAACGTAGGACTGTGCATCCTTGTCGATGTAGCGCTGAAATTCGCTTTCTTGCTGCTCGTATTCCGACTGAAACGCGGCACGTTGCGGTTCGTGGTAACGCTCTTCAAGTCGCTCATCACTTTCCTGTTGCGCACGCTCGACCAGGCGCTGACGTTCTACTGCAGGGTCCACGAACACCGGCGGCCCGTCCCCCGTCATCGGCTCCAGTGACGGTACCTTATGCGCCGCCCATTCCCTATGCGTGGCACGAATCACCTGCAAGATCTGCGAGGTCTGCAACTGATACGTCCGCATGGGCTCTTCACGCCAGACCTGACGCTTCACCACCCAGTTCAGCCGTTGGTGGTTGTACTCCTGAATCAAGCCGACCGTATCGTCGAGCACCACCGCCAGCACGCCGTTCTCCAGCTTGTGCCGGTTCATCGCATTGATCACATAACCACGCAGGGCGAACCTGCGCAGCCAGCGGCTGTGAAAGCCATGCGCACTGTCGAAGGGTGAACAAGCATGTTGGGTGTACTCGAACACTTCCTTGTCGACCTGCAAACTGTCGGGCGTCATGGCGAGCCCCTGCAGTTCAGGATTGTTGCGCGCCTGGATCAGGTCCAGGCCTTCAAACCGATGCGCCGGCGCCTCGCCCCTTTTGTAGGCGTTCAGCACACTGACCGGCCAGGCATCGCTGGAGAAGGCCAGCCAAGCACTGCCGTATTTATTGGTATCGATGTTGAGAAAGGCCGAAGGAATGTCGTGGTCTTCATGCACGCACTTTTCCGGCAGTGGCCTTGGTGGGCCGCCTGGGGGCTCGTAGGGGTTGAAGCGGCGCAGGTGGCCCTGTTCACTGACGGCATAGGCATGCCAGACCTGCTGGTCGAGCAGTACGTACAGGTAACCCATGCGCAACGTGCGCACCCCCATCTTCGCCGAGATATGCAGGCTGCCGGCCACGGTGGTGACGCACTCCGGTCGGGTATCCGGGACCAGGGCGCGGCGCAGAGGCAGGATCGGCAGGCCCTGGCGCTGGCAGGACATACACTGGTCGTGCGGGAGCCCGGCCTCCGCAACGGCAAGGGCAATACGTTGGCTGATTGTCAAAAGCGACCTCGCATTCATAGGGACCGTGATGGTCCTAAAACACTAACGAGGAATCGCTTGCCGGAGGTTCACTGGACTTCCGAAATGCTTGTAGGAAACGTCTCTAAATCAGGCGTTGGATGATCGCAGCTGTTGGCCAGCGGGGACTTTGTGGGAGCGGGCGAGCCCGCGAATAATCCAGCGCGGTGCATGGCACCGGCTGCGCCGGTGTTCGCGGGTAAACCCGCTCCTACACGGATCACCACAGCCCTCAAGGTAGAGGCAGTACCTGTGGGAGCGGGCAAGCCCGCGAAGCATCCAGCGCGGTGCATGGCACCGGTTATGCCGGTGTTCGCGGGACACGCCCGCTTCTATCAAACAAAAGATAACTCACTGTTCTTTCAAGCGAAAAAACAGGTGCGCGGGGTCAATGGCGGCGAAGTGTTCACTCTTCTATACGTGGTCACAGCAAGCTGTGCCGACAGGGACTAACGCCGATGCCATTTGGGCCACTCTCTCATTCGGGAGCAAATCTGCACACCAGTGCGGTCTACGGCCTCTTTCCCGCGCATTGGGAACCATAGCAAAGCATTCGGCGGCTGACCTACCCGGATCAGTCATCGAATGCTTTTCTAGATCTCTATGTCAGTGCAGATCTAAAGTCATGCGCATCCTGTTTGCTGCGCGATAGCAGCCCGGAAGGGCTGGGTGATCTCCCACAGGATCACCGCAGTCTTTAAGACCGGTGCAGTGTCTTCCTTGAGGTAGACGGAGGCAGGGGCAACAGAAAACTCAACAGCGCCCCCACCACCAGCAACACCGTGGCATAGACAATCCCTGCAGTAAAACTCTGGGTCAGGTCCTTCAACCAGCCAACCACCAGCGGGTTCAGCGCCGAGCCGATATTGCCGAACGCATTGATCACCGCAATACCCATCGCCCGCGCCGCGAACGACAGCGCCTGGTCCGGTGTAGTCCAGAAAATCGACATGGCGGTATACGACCCTGTGGCAGCCATGCAGATACCGCACAGCTGCACCAACGGGTTACCGGCATACGCAGCAAACAGCCAGCCGGCGGCAGCCACCAGCATGGGCAGCACCAGGTGCCATCTACGTTCCTGGCTACGGTCAGAATGCAGCCCCCAAACCACCATGCCGATGATCGTGCACACCTGCGGGATCATCGCCAGAAAGCCGATAGTGCTGTTACTGCCGTCGGCTGCACTGATGCTCTTGATGATCAGCGGCGTCCACACGGCAATCATTGCCAACGTGTTCACCAGGCAGAAGTACACCAGGCTGAACAGCAGCACGGTAGGCGAGAGCATTTCACGTAACAGGCTGCCGGGTTCATCGTCTTCAGTACGGGTTGCAAGCGGTTTATCTGCAGCCAGGGCCTGCTGCAGTTGTTGCTTGTCTTCCGCGCTCAGCCAGTGGGCCTGGCTTGGCGTGTCGTTCAGGTAGCCGAAAACCACGAAGCCCATCACCACGGAAGGCATGCCTTCAAGCAGGAACAGCCACTGCCAGCCGTGCAAGCCCCACACCCCGTCCAAGCTCAGTATCAGCCCCGAGAGCGCCGAGCCGAAGCCCGCGGTAAACGGCATGGCGATCATGAACAGCGCATTGGCGCGTGCCCGGTACGCCGCAGGGAACCAGAACGTCAGGTACAACAGCACACCGGGCAGAAAACCGGCTTCGGTAATCCCGACCAGTATCCGCAGCAGGTACAGGCTGCTGGCATCGGTGGCGAACAGGGTCGCGGTCGAGGCCAGCCCCCAGGCGATCATCAGGCTGCCAATCCATTTGCGTGCGCCAACCCTGGCCAAGGCCATGTTGCTGGGGATACCACAGGCGATATAGGCGATGTAGAACAGCGTGGTGGCCATGCCGAACTGGGTGCTGCTCAGCCCCAGGTCGCCCATCATGGTCAGGCCGGCAAAGCCGATGTTGATGCGGTCGAGAAACGACAGCACAAAGCACAGGAACAGAAAGCCCAGCAGGCGCCTGGAGACTTTGCGTATCACGGCTTGCTGGGGGCTGCTGGCGGTTTTTATCGTTGTAGTGGGGGCAGTGTTCTGGTGCATGTGGGCGCCTGGTTATTATTGGTTTCAGCGGCACCGGCTCCGGTGCTATGGCAACTGCAGGTTCTACAGGTCTTGTAGCGCCGCCTGGGTCAGCTCGGTAAAGGCTTGGGCATCGCCAAGTGCTTGGGCGCTGAGCAGTGCCAGCTTGGTCAGGAACAGCTCGGCCTTGGCCGGTGTGGCCTGGTCCAGGGCATCTGCCAGTACGTCGTAAACCACTTCCAGGTCTGCTGCGGTCAGGGTGTGCATGGCGGTTCCTCTCAGTGCTTGCCCAGGGCGGTGTCGATGGCGGTGTGCAGTTGTGCAGCCGATACCTGCAGCCAGCGGGCGCAGATGTGCTGGTCCGGGCGTACCAAGTAGGCGCCGTTGCGGGTGATGCCGTACTTGGCAGCGATATGGCCGCTGGCGTCGTCGATCAGCTGGTCGGCACCGCGGACGGCGGCCTGGGCGCTTTGCGCGATCGCGATGATCTGCAAGGGCACGCCGCTGCTGCGAATGACATTCGCCTGCTCGACCACGTCGCTTGGGATGCAGTCACTGTCGGTGAAGTAGAGCAGGTAGAAGCTGGCACCCAGGCGGTCGAACAGGTAGTCGTCTTCGCCCAGCCGAATGTTCAGCAGCGGTGCGCCGTTACGCGGCCCAGCCGTAAAACGCTGGTTGTCGTCAGCCGCACAGTTGAGCAGCGAGTCGGCGTAGTCGTGTGGCCGCGAGGTGCGCCAGTGGTACAGCGGGCGCACGAACGCCTGGCTCAGCGACAGCGACAACACCGCATCACGCACCAGGCGGTAACCCGCCGTGGGTGGCGCCATGAAGCGGGTACTCTTGCCGGCCTCGCTGATAATTTCCCGCGCGGCACTCACGCGTTCGCTGGAATAGGACGGCAGCAGCTTGGGGCCGGCCAGGCCCTTGAGGGTCAGGGCCAGTTTCCACACCAGGCCATGGCAATCCTGGAACCCGGTGTTGGCGCCACGCACGCCGAAAATCGGCAACAGGTGCGCTGCGTCCCCGGCGAATATCACGCGCTGGTGAATGTAGTCCGGCAGGGTCAGGGCGCGGGCCGAATAGACCGAGCTCCAGTCCATTTCCCATTGCGGGTCTTCCACGCCGAGCATATTCAACTGGGCATTGATGCGTTCGCGCAAGGATTCGGGCTGCAGCGCCTGTTCCGGGGTTTCGTCTGGTGGCAGTTGGTAGTCAATGCGCCAGATATCACCCGGTTCGCGGTGCATCAGTACGGTGTTGCCCGGGTTCCAGGCCGGGTCGAAGTAGGCCAGGCGCTCGGTGGGCAAGCCCAGGTCAATCTTGATGTCGGCGATCACGAAGCGGCCTTCGTAGGCGGTGCCCTCAAGCTTCAGGTCCAGCAGCGTGCGCAGTGTCGAGCGGGCGCCGTCAGCCGCTACTACCCAGTCAGCATCCAGCTCATAGCTACCGGCAGGGGTATCGATGCTTAACCGGGCGAAGTCGTCATGTTGCGCCAAACCGGTAACGCGGTTGCCCCAGCGCAGCTCCACCAACGGGTTGGCCTCGGCGGCGTCCGCCAGAAACTGCTCCAGGTAGGGTTGTTGCAGGTTGGTCATGGGGGCGTAGCGGTCGTCTGGGGCGTGCGGGTTTTCCATACGAAACACCCGCTGGTTGCGGTAGTACGAGTTGCCACAGCTCCATGGCAAGCCAAGCGCGCAGACCCGCTCGGCGACACCCACCTGCTGCAAGATTTCCATCGAACGCCGGGTGAACACGATCGCCCGGCTGCCTTCGCTCACTTGCCGCTCTGCCGCCAGCACCACACAGGCGATGCCATGGCGGGCGAGGTCCAGGGCGGTGGTCAGGCCGATTGGGCCGGCGCCAACCACCACCACAGGCTTGCGTTCAGGTTGGGCGGCGCCAACGCTGGCGGTGTGGGCAGGGAAGACCTGATAGTTGAAATAGAGGGAGCGGCGCGGCTCGCTGTGGGGCTGATGCATAGCTATGCACATCCTTATTTTTGTAGGTATTCAGGTGTGCGAATGACTGTACTTGAGGCGGCAGCGAGCGATGTCCCCTGGAGGGGACAAGCGAAGGGGCCTTGGTTTGTCGTGCGGCAAAAATACTCTCACCGAGCCGACCACGGGGGGATAGCCGTTGCCCCTTGGCAATGCTGCTATCGCAGCCCTCGCCAACGCTTGCCGAAGCCGGCATAAATTGGCAATCTCACCTGCAATATCAAAAAGATATCATTCGGTGCTCCAAGCCCTGACTTGCTGCCTTAGGCGAAGAAACCGAGGAGTGCTGGTCGCCCGCCATGCATGCATGAATGCATGGCCGCGTCAGGAAAAATCAAGATAAGTTCGTGCACTCGTAGTGGACGCCGACTGGACGTTTTTAGAGGCATTGACGCCTCTCTGAAGGAGATTTTGATGCAAGAGCAATCGATAGAACTGTTACGTGATGAGGCTCGCAGGCTGCTCAGTCTGGAGCTAGGCCTGTTGCACCATGTGCAGGAAGGCGAGGGTGTGCTGTCTGACGATCAGGGCGATGAGCATCAGACTTTCAGCAAGGCGAATGTGGTCAAAGAGATTGGTTACCTTGAAGGTGAGCTGGTCAAGGTCGGCGAATTGAAGATGGTCCTGGCCGTCGTTGGCACTATGAAAGCCGGTAAGTCGACCACGATCAATGCCATCGTCGGCCATGAAGTACTGCCTAACAGAAACAGGCCAATGACTGCGCTGCCGACGTTGATCGAGCACACCCCTGGCCAGGCCGAGCCAGTATTGGAGCTGAAAAACTGCAAGCCGATCAACGATCTCATTGCGCAGCTTGGCAAAGTAATTTCGTCTGACCGAGGTGACGCTGCGCTGCAGAACCTGGAGCGTACCGATGACATGCTCGACCTGCTGCGGTTGATCGACCAGCGCGGCAGTTTCAAAGACCTTTATGAAGGGTCGGAGAACATTTTCTGGTTCCTCAAAAGCTTGAACGACCTGGTTCGGCTTGCGGCGTTTCTGGAAGTTGAATTCCCGTTTGGCAGCTATTCCAGCATCGAAGACTACCCTGTCATCCGCATCGAGTTCGCTCATCTAGGCCAGGCAGCAGGTCAGGGTAAGCTGGCACTGCTAGATACTCCCGGCCCCAATGAGGCGGGCCAGCAGCATCTTCGCAAAATGCTCAAAGAGCAGTTGAAGAAGGCTTCGGCAGTCCTGGCTGTCATGGACTTCACACAGCTCAAATCTGACGCCGATGAGCAGGTGCGCAAGGAGTTGGATGAAATTGCCGATATCGCCGAAGGTCGGCTGTTTGCTCTGGTAAATAAATTCGACCAAAAAGACCGCAACAGTGACAACGCCGAGCAAACCCGTGCTTTCGTGGCCGAGTCGCTGATGAACCGCAAAATTGATGCGGCTGATGTCTATCCTGTTTCATCACGCTGGGGCTACCTGGCCAGCCGTGCCCAGCAAGAAATAGGCAACCACGGCAAACTGCCCGACTTCAACGAGGCCAACAACGCCTGGGTCGAAGACTTTGGTCAGTTGGTGCTAGGCATGGACTGGGAGGAGGCACTAAACGACTCTGCCAACGTCCAGCGCGGTGCTAGCCTCCTTTGGAAAAAATCGAACTTCGCCGAACCCCTGGAGAAAGTGATCTTCAAGGCCCACCGGCAAGCAGCGGTTATGGCATTGTCGTCTGCTGCGTCGAAGCTGGTCGACACGGCGACTCGCCTGGCACGCTTCCTGGAAGTACGTGATACCGCGCTCGCCAAGGGCGCCGAAGAACTCCAGGACCAGATCCGCACGCTGCGCGATGACATTGTCATGATTGATCGCCTGGAACAAGACAGTGAAGCGTCTTCGCAGGACGCGCTGGCAGAAATCAAGTGTGAGATGAGCATGACCTTCACCAGCCTGGCGGAGGCTATCAAGCGTGAGGTCGGCGAAGGGTTCAAAGCGGGAAAGCAACAAGAGCAGCAACAAGTCGCCGCTCGAATGCAGGCACCGCACCCAACAACCATGGCAGGGCTACTCGGAGCGTTTAACGGCTGGTTCGGTGGCGAACGGGCTCGACCTGCACGCACGGGTTTCGACTTTGAATTCGACGAAGCAAGCCCGGTGATCAATTTCGATAAACAGTCCCAGGCCGAAGCGCTGCTGAAAAAAATCGAAAGCGGTGTGCAAGTCATCATCAGCGAAGGTGAAGTCGAGTTGGTGAAGCGCATGGGTGAGATCCTCAAGGACTTTCGCACCACCTTCGCAGACGATATCGAAGCCGAAGCCAACAAGTTGATCGCCGGCCTGAATGAGCGCCTCAATCGCAGCGGCTTTGCCATTGATGTGAAAATCCCGGACACGAGCCCGCTGACCCTCAAATATACCGCCAGCGATATTCTGCATGACTCGGTGGACAGCAAGCACCGTAGCGTCACGCGCTCGCGCCGTAGCAAAGGGGCGTGGGGCAAACTCTGCAGCTGGTTCGGCACCTCTGACTGGGGCTGGGAGGAGTACACCGTCAAGCAGGGGTATTACGCCGTCGATATCAACAAGGTCCGCAAAGCCATCGACACATCGATCGAGCAGCTGTTCAAGGACCTGGAGGCCTCTGCAGCGGAGACCATCGCTCAACCGCTGAATGAAGGTCTTCACAGCTTCTTCGAGCAACTTAAGGGCAGCATCGAAAGTATTCGAAGCGACTTGCAACAAAGCATCCGCGATCAGGAGCGTAGCCAGGACGAGCAGGCTGCATTGGCTGGTTTGCTTTCCAGTTACAAGCGTGAGGTCATGCCCATCAAGCGCGACAGTGAAGAGCTGCTGCGCGATGTTAGCCCTGCCGGGGTAGCAGCATGAGCGAAGCCCATAGCGATGAACTTGTTGTCGAAATGAGTCGCCTGTTTACCTGCCTGCCAGAAAAGTTTGTGGTGGATTTTGCCAACGGCATTGATGTGGTGCGGGAGCGCCAGAGACATATGTCGACACGGACGGGTATGTTTGCTCGTTTTTACGACGGTTTTACTGGCAAGGCCGCCCGGGACCAGGCAGAAATCAATGCCAGCCTCACCGACGGCGTCGAGGGGGCGCTGGAGTGGCTGGGCGAATTGACTCAATCGTCGGCCAAGAGCAACCGCGCAATCTATCAGGTGCAGATGCGGGTCAATGGTCTGAAGCAGGACCTGGCTACGGTCGCCAACTATGCGGCCGATACTCGCTACGCGCTGGAGCAGCTTTCGCAGAATTTGGGTGATCGCTGCAGCGCTCTGGAGCAGAAGGTTGCGCACATAGACAGTACGCAACGTGCGCAATTGCACCTCGACAGTATGATGGGCAAGTGGGGGGCGGGTCGGTTCGCAGGACTCAGCCTCACTGGGCGGTGCTATGCGGTGCTCGAGGAATTGCGCTGGGGGGCATTCGGCGATCACTGCCTGATGATTTCTGGAACTGAGCGTCAGCAGTTGCTGGAGGACTTGGCTAACCGGGTAATCATACAGTTGAGCCTTGAAGCTGGGGTGGGGCAAGGGGAGCGCATCGCTACCCGCAACCGCTGGCTGGCGCGGCCATCGCTTGATGGGCCATGGCTCGCGGGCGAAGAGACGCTTGCTTATCTGGGGGATTGGTCGTGCCCGGATCGCTCGCCGATGACCTATGCCATTTCGCAGATGCCTGATGAGTTACCACTCCAGGTCCCCCTTCTGGGCTCAGCGCGGCGTATGACTGAAGGCCTGGTCAGCGAATTGTTCCTGGAGGCTTGTGTATGAATACATCCATGAAAGTGGGCTTGGTGCTGTCGGGTGGAGGAGCGAAAGGCGCTTACCAGGTTGGCGTACTGAAAGCCTTGCGTGAGCTGGGTACTCGCATCGATGCGGTTTCGGGTGCCAGTATCGGTGCACTCAACGGGGGTATTCTCGCGTCTGCACCGTCACTGGATGTTGCCATCGAGCGTCTGGAGCAGTTGTGGGGACGGTTGAGCAAGCACTCTCCCTTGAGCGTGAAAATGCCAGGCTATGTGTCTTTGCTGGTGGCGGCAGGCTTACGCCTGAACGGCGCACCTGCCATTCTTGCGGCAGCTCATGGTGCCAAACGCCTGGCCCAACGCTTTGATGTCGAGCTCCCTGAATGGCTGGATGGCTGGGAAGACGGCTTTCTGGACGACCAGCCGTTGCAGCAATTGATGGATGAGTTCCTGGTCAGTAAAGATCTGGCACGTGGCTTGCCGTTGTACGTCTCCCTTTACGAGAGCCTGGGAGGGGTCGAGGACATTACCCGTGCCGTGTGCGCTGAACTTGGCTTTGGAGATACGCCTCAATCGCAGTTTTTCCATGTCCAGTCGATTGCTGACGAGGCCGAGCAGAAGCGCATCTTGCTGGCCTCGGCGGCATTGCCGCTGCTCTTCAAATCACGTCGTCACGCCGGGCGAAGCTGGTCGGACGGAGGGCAGGGGGGGTGGCAAACCATGCAAGGTAATACGCCGATTACCCCATTGCTGGAGGCGGGCTGCAATTTGCTCATCGTCACCCACCTTAGCGATGGGTCTGTCTGGAGCCGTCAGCGTTTCCCTGATGCTACCGTATTGGAGATTCGTCCGACAAAGAGCTTGGCGCGTGCTACTGGGGTCATGTCGGGTGCCCGTGATTTGCTCGGTTTCGATTGCGAAAAAATTCCATCGTGGATTGAGCAGGGCTACCAGGACACGCTTCACTGTGTAGGGAGAGTGATGAAGGCACAGGGTGCACGCAATGAGCTGCGAGCATCTGAAGTGGCCTTGACGCGTATTGATCACGAATCCGCTCGCACTGACCAGGTGCTAGCCGATGCGATGTCTCGCTTGAAGTGATCTAGGCGAGAGACGGGCGGGTTCTGCTCGTCTCTCATCACGTGTAAGGCTTTAAACCCATGAAGGTGCTCGCCTTGCCTGACGAGGCCGGGGCGAGCGCCGGCCTGTAGGAGCGGGCTTGCCCGCGAACGGCTGCGCAGCAGCCCCACTAACGTATCAACGCCGCCGCAACACAGCGGCCAGCCCAACAGTCAGCCCCACCGCGCATAGCATGGCCACCCCAATGGTAACGCCAACACCCCAAGCCTCAAGCAACCCCGCCAACACCAGGTAAAAAGCAATCACCCCCACCGCGCCAATCGCATTGCCCCGCACCATCGCCGCCATCCCGGCCCGCCCGTCTTGCACATGGGCGAACAATGCCAGCGGCCAGGCAATCACCGGTATCGGCGCCAGCATCCCGCTGGTTGCTGGGCCAAGCCAACTGGCCAGGCTGGTGGTGATCATCAGCAGGGAAGTGGCAGACACCATGCGCAGGGGGATCTCCCAGTACCGGTGCCGGGGCCGGGCCAGGGTGTCGGGCCTGGGCTCGCGGCCGCTGGCGCGTATCAGCACGCCGATCAAAACCAGCGCCACGGCAATCGACAGGTACAGGCTGCCCCAGTGGGTAAATGCGTAGGCGGCCAGGCCATAGAACAATATCGCCAACAGTACGGCCGGACCGATGCCCAACCTGCGCGTGGCGAACAGGTAGAAGGTGTAGGTGGCCTGCACTGCTGCCAGGCCGCCCAGCGCGCCGGGCACCGCGCCTAGCGCAAAGGCCGTGCCCTGTTCCAGGCACAGGAAAGACATCACCAGCGCCGAGGTAATCGGCAGGCCGGACAGCAGCCCACCCAGCAGGCCGCCCCAGCGCCGTGAGGCGAGGGAGATGGCCCACATCAGCAGGGGGGTGACGATGAGTTTCAGGTAGAACAGGGTCATTGCGGGGCTATCCAGGTTTGCAGAAGGTGCGCCCGCCGTCGGCATTGGGTGGGGCGCGGGTGTATCAACCGCGGCTGGCCTCCAGGGCCTGGGCCAGGTCGGCGATGATGTCGTCGCTGTGCTCGATGCCGATAGACAGGCGCACCATGTCCCGTGGCACGCCGGCCTTCTCCAGTTCCTCGTCGTTGAGCTGGCGGTGGGTGGTGGAGGCGGGGTGGCAGGCCAGCGACTTGGCGTCGCCGATGTTCACCAGGCGCACCACCAGCTGCAACGCATCGATGAAGCGTGCGCCGGCCGCCTGGCCGCCCTTGATGCCGAACGACAGGATCGACGCCGGCTTGCCGCCGGTGTAGCGCTGCGCCAGTTCATGCTCGGGGTGGTCGGGCAGGCCAGCGTACTTCACCCAGGCCACTTGTTCGTGGGCTTGCAGGTAGTAAGCGACCTTCAGCGCGTTCTCGGTGTGGCGCTCCATGCGCAGGGCCAACGTTTCCAGGCCTTGCAGGATCAGGAAGGCGTTGAACGGCGACAGCGCAGCGCCGGTGTTGCGCAACGGCACCACGCGGCAGCGGCCGATGAAGGCGGCGGGCCCGAAGGCTTCGGTATAGGTAACGCCGTGGTAAGACGGGTCGGGGGTGTTGAGCAGGGCGAAGCGCTCTTTGTTGCCGGCCCAGGGGAACTTGCCGGAGTCGATGACGATGCCGCCGATGCTGGTGCCGTGGCCGCCGATGTACTTGGTCAGCGAGTGCACGACGATATCGGCGCCGTGCTCGAACGGCCGGCACAGCACTGGGGTGGCCACGGTGTTGTCGACGATCAGCGGCACACCGTGGCGGTGGGCGGCCTCGGCCAGTGCGGCGATATCGACAATATTGCCGGCGGGGTTGCCGATGGACTCGCAGAACACTGCCTTGGTGCGTTCATCAATCAGCGCTTCGAGAGCAGCGATGTCGTCATGGGCGGCGAAACGGGTATGGATACCCATGCGCGGCAGGGTGTGGGCCAGCAGGTTGTAGGTGCCGCCGTACAGCTTGGCCACCGAGACGATGTTGTCGCCGGCCTCGGCGACGGTCTGGAGGGCGTAGGTGATGGCCGCCATGCCCGAAGCCACCGCCAGCGCGCCGACCCCGCCCTCGAGGGCGGCCATGCGCTGCTCGAGCACGTCGTTGGTGGGGTTCATGATGCGCGAGTAGATATTGCCCGCCACTTTCAGGTCGAACAGATCGGCGCCGTGCTGGGTGTCGTCGAAGGCGAAGGAGGTGGTCTGGTAGATGGGTACGGCCACCGCCCTGGTGGTCGGGTCGGGGCTGAAGCCCGCGTGGATGGCGAGGGTTTCCAGCTTCATGCAGTCGTTCCTTGAGCGTGGGGTGGAAGCGTTCGAGCATGCGGTGGCGCAAGGGCGTGGGTCAAGGATGTCGTGGTGGTGTGCCATTGAGTGGCGTCGCACACCGGCTGGTTGAAACCGATTGGATACTCGAAATCACTGGCCCAATGAGCAGAGGAGAGGGTAAAAAGACCGAAGTTAGGCAACCCCATCAGCATCAACGTTGAATGCCATTTGAGAAGACGGGACGGGTACTGCAATTCATGGAAATCACTCAGCTGCTCAAGACTATGCTGCGCTACAGGGAAGCTCTCGAGGTCCATGGCATCCGAGATACTGGCGGTTACGCTGAATTGCTAGCGGCCAGGGCGCTCTGTGCAAGTCGCAACAAAAGTAGTGTTGAGAAGGGTTTTGACATCCTGTGTCCGCAACTGGGTAGGATTGAAGTGAGATCCAGATGCTTGCCGCGGAGCGGTAGACATGAGACTCGCATTGAGCTCCCTGACAAGAAGGAGGGTGGCTTCGACTACCTGCTGGGTATCCTGTTCGACCCGGATATTGAGGTTGTTGGCGGCTTCCTGCTTCCTCATCATGCTGCCATAAGTCTATCTCGGCTGCAGCAATTCAAACGTATTCCATTTGCGACTGGGCTGGCTCATCCGCAGGCGATCGATATTACCGAAAAGCTCAGGCTAGCCCAGAAACAGCTTTGAGTTGCGCATGCCTCGTTGCTGGCCGCTATTGCTAAAGTCCTGCTGTAAACATGGGCCATTTTCTGTTTTTGGGCTTCCGTAACTGGGAAATAGGTATCGCACATTGGATCAGTCAAGACCAACTCCCCCGTTGATGGCCTGACCATCATGTTGTCGAGTCTTACGTCAAGTGCTGCTTCGTGTTGATCAGCAAAATGTGCGGCCGTTTCCCACGCTTTTAACATGCCTGAGTACTCGTCATGGTGATCAGCGAGCTGGGAGCAGCGCTCTCCAAACTCAACCAAAGCTTCGCCATGCAGTTGGCTCTCTTCGTCTTCAATCAGTTGCGCCAGGATCAAGCTGATGTCTGCTGCGAGCTTGCTGGCAAGAGGGATAGGTTGCAGGACCTCAACCTCAGCCAGCCAATAGAAGCAATCGTCGTCTTCGTCCGATGGTGCGACTGGGCCGTAGTCATGCAGAATGTTCGTAACGTGTGGGTTAAGTTTTGCTGATTGCTCTGCTATGAAATTGTGCCCGCATCCTTCGCGGGTCAAACGATACAGCCGGTTCTCAGCCTGATAGAGCATGGTACTCGATCCGTGCGTGAAGTAACTGGCTGACTTCAACGGCTCATTGACCAGAACGTAGTCGAAGAGCGGACCTTTGAATAGAGTGCTCATGGTGTGTTGCATCCTTGATCGTGGTTGCGACGCAAGTTTGAGGTGGGCTACTTGGGTGCCATGTCGATAACCTTGGTCGCGAAACACTTCGGCTTCGGGTGCGGCTCAACCAGACGCCAAGAGGAACTTGCCCAACGGGCAGACCAGGTGATCTTGCCGGTGGAGCACGTGATCACCCAGCCAGTATGTCGACATACTGACGATAAAGCGCCTCCTTCTGCGCCGGCGACATGTTCTCCGCTGGAATGTACGCGCTGAACATGACCCCGGAATAGTCAGGGAAGCTGGCTTCCGTCAATCGCTTCATGGACAAGTTGAGTAGCGCCTCATCGACGGCCTCGATGAACTGCTCAAGGGTGACGGGCTCGCCTTCACTGCTCAGTTCAGTCCACAAAGCGCCCTGTTGAAAGACAGTGCTATCCCACGCTCCCCTGAACAGATACTGCGCCAGCAGTTTCAACGCGTGGTCATCCCACAGGCGGTAGGTTTTGTACTTTTGTTCATACTCATCACAAACACGACCGACGATATCCTGGAACGTCAGCCCCAGCTTGCCTGTATCGCATCGCAGGCGGAAGCCATCCTCTTCTTGTGTAAACCCGACTTCATTCTTCACGGGGTGCGAGGTGCATAGCTTGAGCGCCACTGCATAGGAACTACCGATCAAGCGATCATCATTTCTCCCCATGGTGGCAACATTTCGCACGATAAGCTTGGCAAGGTAGTCGAGCAGTTCTTTGAAGATATAGTCCCGCTTTTTTCTGACCCAAGCCTCATCATAAACAGGCTGGCGACCGTCATACACGACGTTGCTTGGAATGCCAGGCTCAAGCGGCCGCTCGAAGCGAGCCAGCGGCAAGTCAAGGCCATAGGCTTCCTCGAAATTGCGCAGCCCTTGTTTGATGTCCTCGATCAGTTGGTCGCGTTCGGCGATCTGATACTCGTCCAGGCCATAATCGGCGCCATATTTCATTCCATTGCCTCGGTTTCCGAAGGTGCCAGAGTTGGTCGTGCGGCGAAATACTATCACCGAGCCGACCGAGGCAGGAAAGCCCTTCAGCGTTGGCAATGCTGCTATCGCAGCGCTCGCGCACGCTTGCCGAAGCCGGCATAAATTGGCAATCTGCGCCGCAATATCAAAAAGATATCATGCAGTGCTCCAGGCCCTGTGCATGGACGCTTCGCTAAAAGGGATTTCCCATGCCGCACGCTGTGAAAACGATCACCCAGGCGCTGGATGAAGCACGCGCCTTGATGGCCGATTGGGTCGAACCAGACGGGGCCAGTGACGCTGATACATTGGGCGAGCTCATCGGGGTGCTGGATAACCGCACCCTGAATGACGCCATGCGCAAGCTGTCCGCGCCGTTCCACCAGGGGATCAACCGCAAGCTGTTAGCCCCGCGCTACAAAGTCACCCTCGACCTGTTGCACAAGTACGGGGTAATGGTTGACCCAAGCTCGCTCAGCGATGAAGTCATCGAACGCCTCTATCCGCGGGTCAACTACCCGCGCTTCAGCTACGGGCAGACGTTGCGTGAATGGAGTGATGCGGTGCTGGGGGAGGGTGAACAGGTGCAGTTCTTCCTGCCGCAGGCGCCGCGCCGCAATACGCACTTGGCTACCGTGCAGTTCCTCAGTGATGACATTCGCGAGCTGACCGATTCGTTGGTCAAAGCGGCATGCCCGGCTGATGAGGCCGAGGTGGAAGCCGCTGTCGAAGACAGTGCCTATGAGCCTGAAGCGCGGTCAGCAGCACCCAAGGCTCTCGCCGCCGAGGCCCAGGACATTACTTCGGGCGCGCGGCGTGGCATCAACACCCTTATAGCCCTGGCTGAAGAGGCAGAGGAGCGCTGGTCGCCCGCCATGCGTGAATGCATTGCTGCAGTCCGGAAGGATCACGAGCGAGACGATGAGGCCGACACGCTGGATGTGATGGTCGAGTTGGTCGACCGCCTCGACAGGCTGGCCCGCGAAGCGCGCAGGCTGCTGCAGGAGCGCGACACGGCTGCAAGCTGACGGCTTGTCGTCCCGCAAGTCCCATTTTTCCAAGTATTGGCAGTACGTCGCCCCGTTCAAGGACCGCCCCATGAATCAAGCCGTGAGTCCACGGCAACTTGCGCCATCGCTACCGCTCGAGGTAGATGGTATCGCTGTTGCCTCTACAACCTTGGCCAATGTGTTCAAGGCCGCAAAAATTCCATGCAAGCACGGCCGCTTGATTTTTGGCCATCTGCAACTGCCCGAATATCAGCGGCCTTACCGCTGGGGCGAAGAGCAACTGGCACGGTTGCTGGGGGACCTGAGGGCGTTCTTCAGCAACGATACGCCCCCCCATGATTTCTACCTGGGCAGCATCATCCTTCATCAGGAAGGTGGCAACGCGCGCGAGCGCGGCCGGCTGAACATCATCGACGGCCAACAGCGCATCACCAGCCTGGCGCTGCTTCATTACCTGCAGCATGGTGACAAGGGCGCACCTGAGTTGACGTATAGCTCACCGGAAAGCCACATGTGCATCCAGCGCAATCTACGCTGGCTCGAGCAGCAACAACTGCCCAAGGTGGACTTTTCGCGTATCAATGTGACGTTGGTGGTCACGCGACACGAAGATGATGCCTACCGCTTCTTCGAAACCCAGAACACATCGGGTGTTCGTCTGGCGGGTGCGGACATTATCAAGGCTTACCACCTGCGCAGTGTGCCCAACACGGCACAAGATGATTTCGCTCGTGCCTGGGAGCGCATGGGGGATATCAAACCCCTCGTGGCCAACTTCATGAAGGCCCGGCACTGGCAAACGCTGCGCTGGCGAAATGTAGCCAGTGACCGCGACCCTGTGCTCGAACGAAAGCAGATCGTATCCGAACTGGCGGAGCATACGCTGTCGGCTGGTGGGGACATCGCCTATAGGCGGCTGCAGGTGCATCGTGACCCTTGGGGTAAGGAAGCGCATATTGCCCAGGTGGGCTACGCCATGCGCCAGCCGCTTGGGGCAGGCGTGAATACCATGCGCTATGTCGAATATTTTCATGGCCTGCGGAAATCGTTGCTCGCCGTCAGTGAGCATCCGGCCGTTGGTTCATTCGGTTACTACTACAAGCGCTTGGCCATTGATGCGCGCGGTAGTGTGTTCCTGACCAGGGCCTACGATTGCGCCTTGCTCATGTACGCCAGCCAGTTTGGCAGTGCGCGCCTGCTCGAGGCCAGCCTCTGGATTTTCCGTATGGTCTTTGCACTGCGTCTGATCAACGATGTCAGCGTGCGTGAGGACGGTGTACAAACTCACATTCGAAACAAGCCCTTGCTGGACTGGATTTCCACAAGTCATACCCACGATGAACTTCTGGATTATCTGCGCGCATACAAGTACCCGGCCAGTGCCGAGAACCTCGATGTGAACAGCATCAAACAACGCTTCGTTCGATCAGTCTCCGGCACGCTCGGCTTCGAGTTGCCATGGCCAGATGCCGACCAGATCGCAGCTTCTTACGATGTTGAGCTTTGTGCCGCCATCGACCGAATCTGTCTCGCTGACGCTGCCCGCCAAGGAGGCAAATGATGAACGCCCAGGTGCAAACCCATGTACAGAGCGCGGCATTGCTGTGTGAGCAAGGCATCGCGCTGACCATTCCGTCCTACCAACGGCCTTATGTCTGGCCCAGTGAGGATGTGAAAGATCTGCTGGAGCAAATCATTCAGGCAAGCGCCGTCGACGACTACGGCCAGCCTGCGCAATCGCACTACTTCATTGGTACCGTGCTGACCAGCCAGGTGCCGACTGGCGCGTCTTCGGCTGCGACCGTGACCTATGAGTTGATCGATGGCCAGCAGCGCATGACCACCCTGATGGTGCTGGCGTTGGCATTCTGCGCGCTGGTGCCTGATTCGCCTTTGCGCTCGCTGGTAGTGCTGGGTGACTCGCCACGCCTCACCTTTAACATCCGCGAGGAAGTGCAGGCACGCTTGAGTGCCTGGGCGGGGCTGGTCGATGACGCACAGCTGGATGAGAAGGACGCGGCGAACCCTTATCTCACTCATTTGTACGCAGCTCGCAAAACTGCCTCCGACAGGTTGAAGACACTGCAGGCTGCGGGTGGGAGCGAGGCCGTCGAGCGCGTCGGCCATTACCTGTTCAACCAGGTGACCTGGGTCAACAACGTCATGCCTGCCGGCATGGACTTGAACAAATTGTTCGCCACCCTTAACACCAGCGGTGTACAGCTGGAGCAGACCGACATCCTCAAGGCGCGCCTGATGGAGCGCATTGTGCATCATCGCGCCAGCTACGAAGGCATCTGGCAGGCCTGTGAGAACATGGGGAACTACTTTGAGAAGAACCTGCGCGATGTCTTCAAGGGTACCAGGTGGGGCGGCCTGAAGTTCATCGACCTTGCCAGGTACTCGCGTGATGATTTTTCCATCGACCGTTCAGTTGCAGGTACTCAACCTGGCCGGACGATCAGCCAGATTTCTGCGATGAAAAACCTGGCTGAATCGACCCCCCATGCTGAAGAGGATGAGGGGGCTCGCTACCAGTCCATTATCAGCTTTGGCTTGCTGCTGATGCATGCGTATCGCATCTACCGGCACAGGGCCGGCCTGCATGATATCGAATCACGGCTCAACGACAGCAACCTGAATGCCAGCTTTGCCGTGTTCGTCAATCAAGCCAGTGCAGCTGAAGCCAAGGCGTTCATGGAGTGTCTGTGGCAAGTGCGCTTCCAGTTCGATCGCTGGGTGGTCAAGTGGGTGCGCCTGGGCGAAGAAGACGAGCGCATGCTGCGTTTGTGTTCGTTCAACAACCGCAGCAAGGGCAATGGCCCGGACTGGCGTGCGGTCAACCAAGAAGTATCCAACCTTGGTCAATTGCAAAGCGTGCGCTACTTCACCGGCGAGCGCAGTGCGCAGTACTGGCTCACGCCGTTCCTGGGCCGGTTGGTTGAAGAGCCAGGGTTGACCGAGCCGCAGGTGCTTGCTTTGCTCGAGCAGATCGACAACCAACTGTCGCTGACTGAGCTGACCCAAAAGGAGGCCAGCTACCAATTGTTGTCTAGCGACATCGTAGCCTCGGCCCCGTTGACGAGTTTGCTGAGTTATCTCAAGCAGGCGCATGGAACCGGGTTCGAGCACTATTGGTTCCAGAAACTGGAGTACATCCTCTGGCGTGAACGGCACGCGTGCAAATGGCTCGACGCTGGCAAGTTGAATGTTTATCGCGTCACTTCAAAGAATTCGGTCGAGCATGTTCATCCGCAGAACGAAGAGTTCAACCGGGCGTTGCCGGATGATTTGCTGCATGGCTTTGGCAATCTGGTGTTGCTCAGCCCAGGGGAAAACTCCTCGTACAGCAATCAGGCCGTGCTCAAGAAGCAGGCGGCTTTCCGCGCCAAGCTCAAGTACGACTCCTTGAAACTTGCGCATATGTTCCATGTGTTGGGTAAGGGAGAGGAGTGGGGGAGGGAACAGATCGAAATCCACTCGCAAGCGATGCTGGCTCTTGTCGAGGTTCACTACGGCGCGTGAATCGAGATGAAGGGGGCTGGGGCTGTGATGGTCGAGAACGCAACACTGGGTTGAGGGGCATACTTGCGTACTGGTTGGCTCCTGCTCCATTGCACCTGGGCTGACTGTAAAGATATGCAAAGTTTCCCTATGCCATCACACCGCAGCTCTAGAATCCGCCCGCTGCCGAACCGGCCAACGGTGGGCAGCAGATCTAGCCTTGTGGAGTGTTGCAATGAAGTCGAAACACCTTTTCCGCGCAGCCCTGGTTGCGGCGTTGGTATCTGCCTTGTCGGGTTGCTGGATGTTCATGCCGCCGGGTGGTGGCGGTGGTCATGGTGGTGGCCACGGCGGCGGCAGTGGCGGTGGCTTTGGTGGCCATCAGGGCGGCGGCCCTCGCTAAGCTGACGCCGCGATGGAACGCCTGCCCCGGCCGGGCTGCAACAGCGCATCCGGTACGAGGCGCTACGGATTTGGCAAGTCGCTTGTAGGAGCGGCTTTAGCCGCGAACACCGGCGCAGCCGGTGCCATGCACAGTGTTGAATTCTTCCCGGCTGAAGCCGCTCCTACAGAGCACTGGAATCCACTTCGTGCTCATCAGCAAAGGCCATGAACATCTGCAGGTCGAGCGCTTCCAGCCTGATCTGGGCAATGAAGGCCGAGAAGGCCAGGTTGGCGGCCAGCCGGCGCATGTCGCTGGCCCAGGCGGGTACATAGGTTGGAGCTTGCAGCCAGCCAGCCTCGAACAGCGGCGCAAGGCGCACGGTGTCGGCCAGGCTCAGGCGCCCTGCGAACAGATGGCCTACCAGTTCCGCGCGGTTGTCACGGATCGCCACGCGCAGCAAGGTATGCACGCCCAGCAAACCAGTCAGATAGGCTGCGTCCTTGGTGAAGGCCGAGCCGCCACGCAGGTCGGCACCGCGGAAAATCCGTTGGGTGGAACGGAACGACTCTTCCGGTGATTGACCCGCCTTTAGAAAGCCTTCGAACACCTGGATGAAATCCGCGCCTTCCAGTGCCTGCTGTACCCCGAGCACGCGCAGGGCAATACGGCGCAAGCGGTTGATGTCCATGCTGCCGGTGAACAGCTCGGCCAGCGTGGCAATGCCCTCCTGGGTCTGGGTGGTGCGCGGCGCGCCGAGGCCCAGGCACTTGAGGTTGGGCTGGTTGGCGCCGTTCTGTGCCGTGGCGACATGCACGAAGGCCTCGTGCTGCAGCAGTTGCTGCTTGTCCAGTTCGCTGAACAGGGCACTGGCCCGCAGGCGGATACGGCTGCTTCCGGCGATCGCCTTCGAAGCCAATGCCGGGTCCAGCACGGTCCTGATACGGCCAGCACCGAAAAAGCTGTCGAGCTCTGGTTGCATCCAGGCGGCGAAATCTTCGGCCGGGATGTCGGCCTCGCTCGGCGGAATCTGCTCGCCGCCGAGCAGGGCGTCGGTGGTCTTGAGGAAGAAGCCAGCCGCGTCGAGCATGGTCAGTTTCTGCCTTGGGTAGAAAAAGTCCGGGCGGCGGTACAGCGCTGACGAATAGCGCGTGAATGCGGGCGTGCCGATCGCCCCCAGCATGCGCCCGGCAGTGGCATAACTATGTGCTGTTGTGGCCAGGAAGTGCCCAGCCGGGTGCCCCGGATCGCACTGCCCGATAAACGCCTCCAGCGCGGCAATGTCGGCGCTGTGGTCGCGCGGTTGCAGCGCCACCTTGGGCAACTGCGCCTTCCCGGCACGCCAATGCGTCAGGAATTGCTGTTCGACGCCGTCCGGCCAGGCCAGTGCCTCAAGCACGCGGATCTTGCGAGCCAGGCCGGGCAGGGCGTAATCGAGTTCGGACAGCGAGGCAGCCATAGGGCAGTCCCTGAGAGACCAGCTTTCATTGCAACAGCATAGATGGCGCCGAGCCTGTTCGACGACATGGCAACAGGCCAAGTGTATGTCTTGCGGTTTGTGGTGATGCACAGATCGAGCGCCGCCCGCGCGGCGCTTCGCAGCACAAGGCTGCTCCTACATTTGTTTCGGGCCAATTATTCCTGTGCCAGGTGGGTGGAAGCCTTGGTGCATGGCTGGAGATCGATGAAGGGCAACTGCGCCCCCTTCGATATCGAATGGAACAAACAAGGCGGACAGCGGTGACCTCACAGGCGTGACTGGCCCGAAACAGATGTAGGAGCAGCCTTGTGCTGCGAAGCGCCGCGCGGGCGGCGCTCGATCTCAATCACACTCAAGGTATTGGCCAACGACAGCGACCCGGATGGCGACCTGCCGCTCTCGGTCGTGAGCCTGGGGCATCCAGACTCGGGCCACACACTCGGCGATACCGAGCACGCCGGGGTGCGCAGCATCGGCCCGGACTTGCTGGGGGTGACACGGCAACGGGACCCGGCCTGGCTTACCCGCTGGATCAAGGAGCCTAACGTCATGTTGGCAGAAAAGGACCCTTTGGCCATGCAGCTATACGAACAATACAACCGCTTGGCCATGCCCAACCTGCGTTTGGGCGACGTCGAGATTGCGGCCTTGCTGACCTACCTGGATGAGCAAGCCGAGCGCTTGCAGCCGCTCGCGCCGATCAACAACGCGCAAACAAGCAACTGACAAAGGAGTGCACCCATGATTGCCCGTCTCATGGCTTTTTCTGTTCTCTTCGCCTGCAGCCCATTGAGTTTCGCCAATGAATACACGGTCGGCGAGTTGCTGGTCAGCCACCCATGGTCACGAGAACTGCCGGCTGGCCTGCCGGCTGGCTCGGCCTACTTCAGTGTGACCAATCACGGGGAAGAGGGCGATCGACTGATCGCAGTCAGCAGCCCTCGTGCCCAAGTCAGCAAGCTGCATGCCCAGGGCGTCAGCGATGGCCTGATGAACATGACGCATGTGGCTGCCATGGACATTCCTTCCCATACCGAGGTGACGTTCCAACCCGGCGCCAACCAGGTGATGTTGTCCGGGATGGAGGCCCCATTGAAAGCGGGTGAGCAGTTTGCGCTGACGCTGGAGTTCGAGAAGGCCGGCAAGGTTGAAGTGCAGGTTCGCGTCCTGCCGACCGAAGCACAGGCAAGCCACGCTACCGGCCACGTTCACTGACAGCCAGCTGGGCCAGCATGGGGTTGGAACGGAGATTGCTTTGACCCTGATACATTGATCATGCGGAGAACGCAGAGATGACTCAGGATGACTGCTATTACATGGTCTTCGTTGTAGCTGCTGTGCTGGTCCTGGATATGGGGGCGACTTTGGTGTTTTTAAAACTCATCGTCTGACCCACTCGTGGGCGCGGGCACACCCGGAACCGGGTAATCACAGGTACAGCGTGAGCCCCGTAGGAGCGGGTTCACCCGCGAAGAACCCAGCGCGGTGGATGGCACCGGCGTTGCCGGTGTTCACGGGACAAGTCGGATCGTCGCACCGCCGCTCCCACAGCCTCAGTCGGTACGCAGCAAGGGGAATTGTTCTTCTGGATTACGTGACTCTGCATTCATCTTCACGCACGCAGCCGCAGCGTCCGACCTGTTGATGAAAGCACGCTTCAACCGTTGTTTTTCTTGATTGTCGTAGATGTCGAAGCCCCCCGAAGTGGTGGCGGCGTAGAACCGGTTACCAATGCGGAAGGACTCGCCTTCAACAGGCACAGCTGGAACGATAACGAATCTTGGTTGCATGTTTCGCGCCTCCCCAGGCAGATAACTAATTATTAGCCTGATTGCAGGAAGGCAACAATATGACTCATCGAGACGAATCAGTGACGCGTCGTGTCACTCGCATGCCTCGGACGATGATGCACTGACTTGCAGGGGACCCTGCGCCTTGCCGGCGCCTGTAAGCGCAGGGGGCGCTGGACGTATCCTGTTCGCCACCCCAAACGGCACATGCACCATTGGCAAATCCCCCGCCGGCGACTGCAAATGGCTGCGCTGGTCATCAAAAAACACATGCGGCTTGAGGATCGACAGCACCCTGGGCTTCTCCATCCCGCCCAGAAAGAAGCACTCATCCGGCGACACGCCCCAGTCCTTCAATGTCGTCACCACCCGTTCATGCGAAGGCGCATTGCGCGCTGTCACAATCGCGATTCGCAGAATCCGTTTGTACGCCGGGCACTCGGCCAGCTTGCGGTCTTCGAGCGTGCGAATCAGCGAAAGCTTGCGATACAGGTCCGCCAATGGCCCTGGCGAATGCGGGACGCCTTTGTGCACGCGTTCGTGTTCCTGAAAGTCATCCAGGTTGTCGTCACGCTTGTACACGCGCTCTGCTTCGTCATCGGCAATTACGCCATCAAAGTCGAAGGCTACCCGCAGCTCGGTGTCGATCTCGTCATCATAAATGCGCGTCGGCAGCACCCGCCCAGCCGGGTAGTCGGCATCGATGGCTTTCTGCACATCTTCCTCATTGGCACTGAGAAACAGTGAGGCATTGAACGCCGGGATGTACTCGTAGGGCGAGCGGCCCGACATGAATGCTGCGCGGGTGATATCCAGCTGGTAATGGTTGATCGAACGAAACACGCGCAAGCCGGTTTCCGGCGAATTGCGCGACAGCAGCACAACCTCCACCGGCAGCTGATCGGGGAAAGCCTGGTTGATGCTGAGGAAGCGGCGAATGAACGGGAACGCCACACCCTTGGGGAACGGCTCGTCCAGGTTCTGCTGCTGGTGCTGGCGGTAAGCCTCGACGCCCTGGGTCTGATAGATGTCGTCCGAGACGGTAAGGTCAAACAGCGCACTCGAGGCAACGCCGATGACCAGTTTCTGTTCGATAGGGTAGGGCATGAACGAACTCCTGAACCTGTGCTGCAAGCAAGTGTACGCGTGCGCGATGACGAATGCCCTCAGGCCTCCGGTACCAGCCCGAGCAGCAGCTTAACCTGGCGCTGCAACTGGCTCACATGCTCGCGTTCGGCGCGCAGGGCAGAGCGCAGCTCGTTGTTCTCCTGCTTGTGGATACGTGCGCTGCGTTCCAGTTCATGGTCGCGTTGCAGCAGGTCCCACATCTCGCCCTGTCGAGCATATTGCAGGCATACCAGCAGCAGGGTGATGCCGCTGATGCCCAACACAGCGATTTGCAGAGCTTCCATGGCGTGCTTCCTTGAATGGTGGCTGTTTGCCGGTAAGCCAGAAGATATGTCTATTTACACTACATGTCGATATTGGAGACTTGTACAGGTAAAGCAATGGCGCAGGTTCATCAAGGCTCGACTGCGCTCATTCTGACATTCATAGAAGGCTAATTGACATCATGTTTAGCTGGTGACGCCGCTGTTGATGCGGCCTTGTTGCTATCACAGCGTACCTGGCGGAACCCCGTGGGCTTAAGTAGTAATATGCCTGGTTTCTTTACATATCGTGCCCACCTTGAACTTTCAGAATACAGACATGTAAGATCTGGCGACACGTCATTTGCCGGGGCACACAGCGCTGCTCCCTTCAGGAACCGACATGAAACGTACACAACGCATGGAGCAAACCCGCTGGGACCTGGCCCTGCGCTATCGGTTGATCGAGACGGTGGTCTGGTGGGAAGGCCGGCTGACCACCAATCATTTGATCCAGAGCTTCGGAATCAGCCGCCAGCAGGCATCGAAGGACATCAACACCTACATCAATGACTATGCGTCGAAAAACCTGGTCTACGACAAGCAGATCAAGGGCTACGTGCCAACCCGGCAGTTCAAGCCGCTGTTCATCGACGACAGTGCCAGCGCCTATCTGGACTTGCTCAACCAGAACAACGAGCGCGCCCCGCATATCGAAGGCCTGGCCCTGGCCTATGCCCATACCGAGGTGCTGAAGGTCCCGGACCGCTCGGTCAAACCCGAAGTCCTGCGGCCGCTGCTCAAGGCGTGTCGCGAAAAGCGGCGCCTGGACATCGAGTACGTGTCCTTCAACAGCCCTGAGCCGGAAGGGCGCACCATCGCCCCGCACACGCTGGTGTATACCGGCATGCGCTGGCATGTGCGGGCATATTGCGAGAAAAACCGCATGTACAGGGACTTCGTGCTCAGCCGCTTGCGCGGTGTGCCGGACTTGCATGATGGGGAGACGGAAAACGGCATCGAGCAGGATGTGGAATGGAACACGCAGGTCGATGTGATCTTCAAGCCCGATGAGCGACTGACGCCGGCGCAGCGGGCGATCATCGAGGTGGACTTCGGCATGGCTGAGGGGCAGTTGGTGGTGGGGAGCTCACAGGCGTTGGTGAAGTATGTGGTAAAGCGCTTTGGGGTGAACCCTAATGTGCATGATGCAAGGCCCGAAGCGCAGCAGCTGGTGCTGGCCAACCGGGCCGAGCTGAGGCCTTGGCTGAATCTCGATTGAGTTTTGCCGTGGTGCTGCTTTGCTGTTTGCTTGACAGCATAGTTTCCGGCAAATTGCCATCATTGGAAAAGTCGTCTGGGCATGGTCATGCATGAAGAAGGGGCACAGGCAGATATGGATCTGATGAGTAAAGAACAGGGCGCGCTGGAACTGACGCTACTGAATGCCGAGTACGATCGTGATCGTTTTGACACGTTGATGGTCGAGGGCTTGAACCGAGGGATCCCTGCCGAAATCATGACCCGCCTGGAGGGTATCTGGTCGGCTGTGCAGAACATTGCTGGCGAGGTTGTCGCCATCGGCAAGATTGTCGTCTCGCAGATTTTTGCGTTTCTGCGCGCACACCCGGCGATCACCGTCGGCATCGCGCTGGGGGCTGCCGTAACCTCGCTTTGCGGCAGCATCCCATTGTTTGGGGTAATCCTGGCGCCGTTGGTAGGGAAGTTGTCGATGCTCTATGGGGCCGGTGTAGGGGCTGCGTTCGAGAGCACCGGTAACCTCACCTCTGACCCGCTGGTCGCGGTCCAGGGCCTGGCCAACAAATTCTACGAATTGCTGCGCAACATCTTCCTGGCTGTCACCCAATACCTCACGCCAGCCTGACTGACAGGGACTGCACATGAAAAAGCTCATCACGCTCGCCAGGCAACGCCTGGGCCGCAGCAAGCCGTCTGTTCAGCCACAGCAAGCCGTAAGCGATGACACTGCCAGCAAATTGGCCAATGCGGTCGAGCAGCTTCAGGGGCGTGACAGGGTTGGCATCGTGAGTGAAGGGGCAGTCGTCGCTGGCAGCGTGGCGGCCGGTGCGGCGGCGGCTGGCACCGTTGCCACTGCCGCAGGCGCTACTACGCTACTGGGGTCTACCACGCTGGCGGGCGCGCTGGGCGGTGTGTTTGTGACCACCACACCTGTCGGCTGGGTAGTTGGCACTGCAGCCCTGGCGGGTATGGCTGGTTATGGCCTGGTAAAACTGGTGCGCTCTGGCAGCAAGCAGGATGTGGTGCGTGAGCGCTACACCGCGCTGCTCTCGGCCCAACTCGAAGGGCTGCAAGCGGCAGGGCAACAGAGCGATGCCACGGCCCTGGAAGCCCTGATGGCCCAGGCTGTTGCTTGTGCTGCACTGGATGCAGGGAAGGCGCAAAGCCTTGCAGCCTTGGTGAAAGCTGGCCGCGTGCCGGAGCCTATGGCAATTGAACGGGTTCAGGCGTTACTCGATGCGCACTCACATGTGACAACTAATTGATCAGGCGCCGTAGGCCGCGTAATACCCCGCTGCACGTTTCAATCAACCCAACCTGGGCATCACATCACTAGATGGCCGGGCCGGGTAACGGCACGTGGTTGAAAAGTTTACCTGTACGAATACTCATTCTTGGTCGGCACGGAACCTGCCTGTACCGTGCGCGGCTAATAGGCGAAGAAGTCGATGTGGATGAACTGCTGGCCATGCTCGCAGAACTTGCCCGTGCCCCCGGGAAGGAGGCTGGCGAGGAGCCTGATGCAGGGCAGCCTCAAGGGCCGAGTACGCGCTAAGTGACTACCTGAAGGAGTATCAGTTGGCTTAGGGGCCTGGCGAGCTTGCCGCTGCGCCGTGTCCCAATACCTGATCAACCACTCAATTCCCTCAGTCATCAGTGGATCCAGTGATGCCATTTTGATAGCTTCCGTCCTAGACCGCTGTATCCGGATAGGGATTGATGAACCAGCCATACGAACACAGGACCTTGACTCCGCTCGCGAAGCTGCTCGTGGAGAGGGTGATCGAGAACACCAATCGCAAGCTGGTCGCCGGCTTTCGCAACAAGCAACATACCCAAGGCAACGCCACTTCAGCGGGCCTTCTGCAAGTCGGTCAGGAAACTCTGGCCGCCACTCCCGATAACAGGGTTCTGCGCGACTTCAGCGATGCGCTGGTGAGCGAAATCGAATCCCTGCAGGCAGGTGCCTCGCCGTTGGAGGGTGACCAGGAGGACACGTTGATGGTGCTGTGCGAACTCAAGCAGCAGCTCGACGAGTTGCTGGCGCTGTCCGACGGCTATGCCTACTGCAACCAGGAAGTAGGGCGCCTGGCCTGTGTACAAGGCCAACAGGAAGCCGAGCTGACTGCGCTGCACACCAGTATCGAGGCACAGAACCAGAAACTGCTGGCCAGCACCCTGGCCCGGGTGCAGAAGGAAGGGGCGATTCGCAAAGGCCTTGAGCAGCACCAGCAGAAGCTGGTTGCCCAGGACGGGCAAGCCGAAGTGCTGAAGCAGCAATTGGCCGCCAGCAACCTGGCGCGGGAGAGCCTGTCTACCACTGTGACCACGGCGCTGAAGAAACTCGCGCTGGCGACCAGCACCCAGGCTCAGCGTGTCGACAGTGTAGAAGAGCGTCTGGCCAGCCTGGTTGAGCGCCAGCGTGAATGCGAAGTGCAACCGCCGCCCGGGTGGGCAACGTATCTGGAGCGTAATGCCGTGTCGCTGGTGGCCTTGGCGGTGGCTGTATTTACGCTGGGGTTGAACCTGCTCGGTTAAGCGGTCAGGTGCGCGCCGCGCGGCGCTCGATCGCATAGGTGCTGCGAGAATCACGGCGAACAGCTTGGCGCTTCTTGACTGACTGGCATTAGGGCAAGCCCGCGCCTACAAGAGCTTGCGCCGGCTGCCAGACAATTGCTCCACCAGAAAATCCACAAACACCCGCACCCGCGCCGGCATCGCCGGGCCACCCACGAACACCGCATGAATCGGCTCGCGGTCGTCAGGGTTGTACGCCTCCAGCAACGGCACCAAGCGCCCGCTAGCCAAGTCATCAGCCACGGTGAAGGTGCCGATGCGCGCCACGCCGGCACCTAGCCTGGCCAACTGCGCCAGGGCTTCGCCGCTGCTGCATTCGATGTTTCCGCTCACCTTCAACGAAAACACCTGCCCGTCGCGGCGGAACGGCCAGTCGGGTGCTGCGCGGCGGAAGTTGAAGCGCAGGCAGTTGTGCCGGGCCAGGTCTTCCGGCACCTGTGGCGTACCGCAGCGTTGCAGGTATTCAGGCGAGGCAACCACCACCTGGCCGGTTTCGCCTATGGGGCGGGCACTGAGCGAGCTGTCCGGCAGCCGGCCAAAGCGCAATGCCACGTCGGCCTGGCCGCCGAGAATGTCAGCCACTTCGTCGCTGAGGCTAAGGTCTACCAGCACCTGCGGGTAACGCGCGCTGAACGCGGCCAGCAGCGGCACCACGGTCAGCCGGGCATGGCCCAAGGCAGCGCTGACCCGCAAGCGCCCGCGTGGCACGCCCTGGTCGGTGATGGCCTCTTCCACTTCAAGCATATCGGCCAGCACGCGCCGCGCACCGCGCAGGTACGCCTCACCTTCGGGGGTGAGGGTGATTGCCCGAGTGGTGCGCAGCAGCAGGCGGGTGCCCAGGCGCTGTTCGGTGCGCGCGATGATGCGGCTGACCGCCGAAGGCGTCAGGCCCAGTGCCCGGGCGGCGGCAGACAGGCTGCCTTCTTGCGCCACCCTGGCAAAAATCTCCATCTCTCCGGATCTTCCACTGAAGTCCATTTGTGCCTCATTAGCAAAGGTGGTTCGCAAAAATGCAGTCTAGTGCGCTTTTGAAACGGATCGTAGCATTTGCGGCATAGATAAGGAGCTTGCCATGCGTATCAACCCACCTCTTGTCGCACTCGCCATCGGTGCCTTCGGCATCGGTGTCACCGAGTTCGCCCCCATGGGCATGTTGCCCAGTATTGCCACCGACCTTGGCGTTTCCATCCCCGCTGCCGGGCTGCTGGTCAGTGCCTATGCCATCGGTGTGCTGATCGGCGCACCGCTGATGACCCTGGCCACGGTGAAGATCCCGCGGCGTTACCTGCTGATCGGGCTGATGGCCATTTTCACCCTGGGCAACCTGATGTCGGCCGTGGCCAGCGACTACGCCAGCTTACTGGTGGCTCGCGTGGTCACTTCACTCAATCACGGCGCATTCTTTGGCATCGGCTCAATCGTCGCGGCCAGCTTGGTGCCGCCCGAGAAACGCGCGGGGGCCGTTGCCGCCATGTTCATGGGCTTGACCCTGGCCACCATCGGCGGGGTGCCGCTGGCGACCTGGTTTGGTGAAATGCTGGGCTGGCGCACAGCGTTCTGGGGCATCGCCGGGCTTGGCCTGATAGCGATGACCACGCTCTGGTATGCGCTGCCCAATGTGCCGTCACCCAAAGGCGACGGCGCCATGGCCGAGATTCGCGTGCTGGGCCGTGGGCCGGTGCTGGCGGCGTTGCTGCTGACTGTGGTGGGTTCCAGCGCGATGTTCACGGTGTTTACCTACATTGCGCCGATCCTGCAAAGCGAGGCCGCGGCGTCCACCACTTTCGTGACCGCCATGCTGGTGTTGTTCGGTGTCGGCCTGACCTTGGGCAACGTGTGGGGCGGCAAGGCGGCAGACCGCTCGATCGATCGCACCCTGATCCTGTCACTGGCCGTGCTGATTGCCGTGCTGCTGGTGTTCCCGCTGGTGCTGGACTGGCCGCTGCCGACGGCGTTGGCAATCCTGGTCTGGGGCGCGGCCAGCTTCGCCTTGGTGCCACCACTGCAGATGCGGGTGATGGAAGCGGCCAAGGATGCGCCGAACCTGGCGGCGGCGGTGAATATTGGCGCGTTCAACCTGGGTAATGCAATTGGCGCGGCGCTGGGTGGGGCGGTGATCAATGCGGGGTTGGGTTACCCGGCGATTTCCCTGGCGGGCGCGGCGATGGCGGCGCTGGGGCTGGTGATGGTGCTGCTGTTTGCCTGGCGAGGACGTGCTGCGGTGGCGGGGCATCAGGCAGTGGTCTGAGATGTTGGGGGCTGCAAGGCAGCCCCAAAATCTTGCAGGAATAACCTGCTGTCACGGCGTACCGTTACGGCCATGCAGGTGGTAGGCCGGGCGTTCGCTCAGCCGCTCATAGTAGTCCCGCACAGCCGGCAGGTGCGGGTGCTCGAACGGTGTTTCGAACCAGCGGTTGACCGACAGGCCGATGGGGATGTCGGCCAGGGTGAACTGGCTGCCAGCCACATACGCACCGGTGCTGGCCAACTGGCGGTCGAGGATGTGCATGTAGCGCGACCAGTCTGCGCAACCGGCGGCGAGCGCCTGTGGGTCCTGGTGGGCGGGTGAATGCCTGACCAGCGACATGAATGCGTAGCTCCAGGAGCGGTTGAGGTCAGAAGCCTGCCAGTCGATCCACTGGTCGATCCTGGCCCGCGCCTGGGCTTCGCCGGGGTAGAACGCCGTAGCGCCGTAGCGGTTAGCCAGGTAGCGGATAATGCTGTTGGACTCCCACAGGGTAAAGTCGCCATCCTGGATCACCGGGACCATGGCGTTGGGGTTCAGCGCGAGGAATTCGGCGCTGTCGGTGGGCTGGAAGCCCGAGCCCCAGTCTTCGCGCTCGAACGCCACCTCGAACTCGGCGCAGGCCCACAGGACTTTCCGCACGTTGATGGAAGAGGCTCTGCCCAGTATCCGTAGCATTGTGTTTGTCCTGGTGTGGGGGAGCTTGATCGTCCGCCACCGCCGGGTAGCGGTCAAGAGCCAGATCGGAAGCAGCGCGTCCCTTTGTAGGCTTCTTGTAGTCCATTTCCGAAAGTAACCCTTTCCACCTCCTAGGGCATTGTGGTGAGGCAGGCAGCGCCCTAGTCTCGGCACGCTCCTAACCCCGAGGAATGGACATGGAAAACGACACCCCGAAAAACAGCAGCAAGCTCAATGTCGTGCCCGCAGCTAGCCGCTTTGGCAACGCCGATGCCGAACTGGTACAAATGAAACCGCAGCTGGCAATGCGCACTTCACTGATGGAAGCCTCGAGCATCATGGGCTGCATCACCGAAATCACCCGCAAGGCCATCGACAGGCCCAGCGACCGCAAGGTGATGATGAAGGCCACGTTCTACCTGGCAGGCATGGCCAAGGCTCTGATCGACGGCCAGTTGTTGCAGATGCGCCAGGCACGGGAGGGCGAGGGCAAGCCTTAGTCATGCTTGCCTGGAGGCCGCGAACTTGGCACCCTTGGGCCGTTTGAATGGTCTGTATCACGACAGAAGGAAGTTCGCATTGAGCAGGGACAAGGTGGGGAGGCTTCTCGTAGCCGTGCTGATAGGCCTGATGGTCTTGATGGCCGCTTACGCGATGTTCAGGGGCAGCCCGCGCCTGGAGGCGACACTGACCTATGCCTACCTCACCTATCCCAGCCAGTTCAGCGAGCGCATCAGCAAGGCCAGCGAGCAGCTCAAGTACGAGCAATTGCAGGGGCGTATCAACCGTATCGGCCAGGGCGGGCTGAGCGAAGACCAGGTCGAGCGGTTGATCGAAATGGCCCAGGCGCCGTATGCCCAGCTGTTCGCCAAGCCGTTCGAGGCCGGGCTGGTCGACCACCGTACCGGTCTGCTCATCGATTTGCGCAACAGCGGTGATGCGCCGGTGCGCCAGGTAAGCATCCGCCTGCCCGCCAAGGGCCTGGTGCAGGTGCGCGACGCCGCTGGCAACGACACCCTGCTGGAAACCCCCGCCGCGCAGGTGGATATCCCCGCCATCGAACCGGGCGGCGCCTGCAAGGTGTGGGTGTATTTCGATGCGGATTACTCACAGATCCGCCAGGGTGGGGTCAGCATCAGCCATGCCGATGGTGTTGCCGATGTGCAGGTGTACCGCGAGTTCACTGGGTTCCCGGCCTTGGTAGCCCGTTATAGCCGTGAACTGATGCTGCTGCTGGGTGTACTGGCGGTCAGCGTGTTGGGCCTGGGGTATGCCTGCCTGGCGCGCGGTAACCTGCGGCGAACGCCTCACCTGTAGGAGCAGCCTTGTGCTGCGAAGGGGCCGGTGTGAGCGATACACCTGTTGCGTCTGTACCGGCCTCTTCGCAGCACAAGGCTGCTCCTACAGGGCATTGTGCAGGCTTTCAGAATCTGATGTGAGCCAAATTGCGTCCCAGTGCGGATAATCACCAATCTGTCTTGCCAGGCCCGCCCGCAAAGGGTTGGCAATGATGTACCGGGCTACCTTGCGCACATCATCCTCCTTACGCAGTGCGCGGTCATGATAACCGCGCTGCCAGACCTGACCCAGGCTTATGCCCGCTTTGCACAACGCTGTGCCAGAGCGCGATTTGAATTGCCGCATGAGGCTGCTCAATGTGGTGGCGTTTAACGCTATCAGCCAATGTAAATGATCAGGCATCAGTACCCAGGCAAGAGAGCGACAAGCGTCAAAACGTTCGGACTGCCTCATCTCCCTGATGACCAAGCGCGCTGCACGCAGGTCCCGAAACAACGGACAGCGTTGGTGAGTGACAGTTGTCAGCAAATACAATCTGCCAGGCTCGGAAAAACGCCCCCGGCGAAGCAGGTTTGCTTCGGCACGTTCCATGTTGTGTTCCTCGCATCCATTCGTTGTGAATACCAATAATAGAGACCGCAGCTGTTTACGGTGCCGGCAGATCATTACCCCATTTAACAGCCGTACACGTTTCTGTAGGAGCAGCCTTGTGCTGCGAAGGGGCCGGTGTGAGCAAAACACCTGTTGCGTCTGTACCGGCCTCTTCGCAGCACAAGGCTGCTCCTACACGAAAAGCGAGCATGCGTGTTGCTAGGGCAAAGGTCATTTGCCGCAAACTCAACAATCGACCGTTAACGACCCTCTATAGTGCTCGGCATTACAAGACCTGTGCCGAGCCTGCCTGATGATCCCTTCCCTGGACTCCATTTTCTCTCGCCTGCGCCTGCGCCAGTTGCGCCTGCTGATCGAGCTGGACCGCTGCGGTTCCCTGCACAAGGCGGCTGAGGCCATGGCCATTTCCCAGCCTGGGGCGACCAAGGCCTTGCGCGAGGTGGAGGAGGTGCTCGGCGTGCCGCTGTTCCAGCGCCTGCCCAGCGGCCTGGTGGCCAATGACGTGGGCCGTTGTGTGGTGCGCTATGCGCGGTTGATCCACAGCGACCTGGGGCATTTGCGCGAAGAGGTGCTGGGCATTGTCCAGGGCCAGGGCGGGCGGCTGGCGGTGGGCAGCATCATGGGGGCCATGCCGGCGCTGGTCGGCGCCCTCGGGCGCTTGCGCCGCAAACAGCCGCAGCTGGCGGTGGAAATTGCCGAGAATACCAGCGCCAACCTGCTGGCCCAGCTCGATGAGGGGCGGCTCGACCTGGCCATTTGCCGACCTGGGTTGGGCCGCAACGCCGCAGACTATGCCTTTGTCGAACTGGCACAGGAGCCGCTTGCGGTGGTTGCGCACCCGCAGCACCCGCTGGCTGGGGCAGCGGCGCTGGGGGTGGGCGACCTGAGCCAGTACCGCTGGGTGGTCTACCCGGCCAACATGCCCATGCGCCAGGCGCTGGAGCGTGAGTTGAGCGAGGCAGGGGTGGAAGTGCCGCGCTATCCGCTGGAAACCTTCTCCACCTTCGCCACTTTCATGCTGCTGGAAGATGACCCGACATTGGTGGCGGTCATCCCCAGCGCAGTGGCGGCCTTTGCCGAGCAGCGCGGGTTGCTGGTGTCGCTGGCGGTGCAGTTGCGGGCGCTGAGCGAGCCGTTCGGCATCGTCCACCGGGTAGCCGCGCCGTTGTCACCGGCGGCGCGGTTGTTGGTGGAAGAGCTGACGGCTGGTTGAAAACTGTTGCGGCCCCTGTAGGAGCGGCTTTAGCCGCGAAGCAGGCAACGCGGTGGATGGCACCGGCTTTGCCGGTGTTCGCGGCTGAAGCTGCTCCCACAGTTACTGCACAGACATCAGCACCTGTGGTGTCCCTGTGGGAGCTGGCTTGCCGGCGATGGGCTGCACCGCAGCCCCGACCGACTCAGCCTCAGAACCGCCGCTCGCGGTAGTCGATGAGGCTGGAAAACACTGCAATCAACACCGCCGCCACCACAAAGAAGATCAGCGCATAGAAGTAATCCCCGGTGAACTGCACGATCAGCCCGATCACGATCGGCACCAGCACCCCGGCCATGTTGCCGCAGAAGTTCATCGTGCCACCCAGCACCCCGGTGCGCGACGGCCCACCGATGATCGCTGGCAGGCACCAGTACATCCCGCACCAGCGGATGAAGAACATCGCCACGCACAGCAGGCTGATCACTGCAACGGTTTCGCCCACGTAGGCCGCCGCCAGGATGCACACGGCCGCCACCAGCGCCGAACCGCTGAACATCGAACGCATCACCAGGTTCGGCGAGGCCCCGCTGGCGCGCCAGCGGTCACCGATCCAGCCACCGATCAGTTCACCGACAAACCCGCACATGAAGATCAGGAAGGTTGCCCCGCCCATGGCCGAGATGTTCAGGCCATGAGCCTTGTGCAGGTAGCTGGGCATCCAGGTCAGCAGGCCATAGAACACTGCCAGGATGCAGCTGTAGCCGGCGAACATGGCAAAGATCGAACGGTCTTTCAGCAGCTCGCGCAGCGGCAGGCTGGCCTTGGCCGCTGCGGCATGGGCGCTGGCGTTGCCATCGGTGATGTGACGCAGCTCGGCCTCGTTCACCCCAGGGTGCTCGGCGGGGTGGTTGCGGATGTACTTGTACGCCAGGATCCCGGCCAGCACGGTACCGACCCCGGCCACCACGAATGCCAGGCGCCACGAACCCAGCCAGGCGATCAAACCGGAAATCAGAATCGCCCCCAGGGCACTGCCCAGCGGCGCGCCGCCATCCACCAGCACCGCACCACGGCCGCGCTCGTTGGGCGTCAGCCAGGCGCCATTGAGCTTGGCCCCGGCAGGCATGATCGGTGATTCTGCCACGCCCAGCCCAATGCGCGTCAGCAGTAGCACCAGCCAGTTGTGCGAGGCTGCCCCCAGCGCCTGGAACAGCCCCCAGGCCACCGTGGCTGCGCCAATGATGCCGCGGGTATGAAAGCGGTCCAGCAACATGCCACCAGGGATCTGCATCAACGCATAAGACCAGAAGAAGGCACTGAGCATCAGCCCCTCCATCGCCGGTGTCAGGTTGAATTCGGGGGCGATCAGCGGCAGCGCCACCGACAGCGAGGCACGGTCGATGTAGTTGATTGCAGTCAGCAGCAACAGGATCAGGAAGATGCGCCAGCGCACCGTGGTCATCGGGGCCGCGTCGGGCAGCGCCAGGGCGGCCGGGGAGGGTGTGGTCTTCATCGCAGGTGCTCGTTGTTGTGATTATCGGGAGGCGTAGGGGCTATGCAGGCCGATTGTTGGAGCGCTGGCGGCGGGGTGGGTAATGAAAAGAGCTGATCCGCCAATAACGCCTGCTTATTGCCCGGCCAGGGGATAAGCGGCGGTTATTGGCGGATCAGCTCTTTTCATTATCGGCGGCCCTGGCCTGCGCTCTAGATTGCCCAGGCACGGCCCGCCAGTGTCTCGGTGGGCAGAACAAGAACAACGCAGTTGCCTGAGGACCCCTCATGAGCCAATTCCAGTTCCATTTCCCCACCATTGCCAAATGCGGCGCGGGCCTGGCCGACCAGGCCGGTGCGCTGCTTGAGCCACACGTTGATGGCCCCCTGCTGGTGGTCACCGACCAAGGCCTGATCGACGCCGGCATCCTTGCCGGCTTCTTCACCTCGCTAGAGCAGGCGGGCATCGACTATCAGCTGTTCTCGGCCGTTGAAGCCAACCCCAGCACCGACGTACTGGATGCCGCCGTGGCGCTGCTGAAACAGCGCGGCTGCACCGCCGTGATCGGCGTAGGCGGCGGCAGCAGTATCGACACCGCCAAGGGCGTGGCTGCGATGGCCACCAACCCCGGCAACATCCTCGACTACGAGGGCTACGACAAACTGACCCAGCCGCCGCTGCCGATCTTCGCCATCCCGACTACGTCCGGTACCGGTAGCGAATGCACGGCGTCGACCGTGTTCACCAACAAGCGCACGCTGTTCAAGACAGTCATCGTCAGCCCACGGCTGTTCCCGCGCCTGGCCATCCTCGACCCGGCACTGACCCTGAAACTGCCAGCGGCCATCACCGCCGCCACCGGCATGGATGCGCTGACCCATGCCATCGAGTCGTACGTGTCGCGCCAGGCCAACCCGATCAGCCAGGCCATGGCCCTGCAAGCCATTCGCATGATCGCCGGCAGCCTGGAAAAGACTTACTTCGTGGGCACCGACATGGCCGCCCGCGAGCAAATGCTGCTGGGCTCGTTCCTGGCCGGGGTGGCGTTCTCGCAATCCAAACTGGGCAACGTACACGCCATTTCGCACACCTTCGGCGGGGTGTTCAACATCCCCCATGGCATCGCCAACGCCGCCCTGTTGCCGTACGTGATCAGGTTCAACCTGCCGGCCTGCCCGGAGCGTTTCCGCGACATCGCCATCGCCCTGGGCGCCGATGTTGCCGGGCTCAGCCTGGAGCAGGCCGCAGCGCGCACCGTGGACGCTGTGGTGGCGCTGAACCAGGCCATCGGCATCCCCGCGACTATCCGTGAACTGGGCGTGGACCTGGAGTACCTGCCGCAGATGGTCAGCGACTCGATGCGCAGCGGCAATGTACTGGTCAACCCACGCCTGACCACGGCGCGCGATGTCGAGTGCCTGATCACCGACGCCTACCACGGCAACCTCTGAACCTGTAGCGGAACCACGACCATGTTTTATGAAATGCGTACCTACACCCTGCACATCGGCAAGATGAAGCAATACCTGGAGCACTTCGAAAAGGAAGGCTTGCCGGTGATCTCGCGCTACGCCAAGCTGGTGGGCTGGTGGTACACCGAGATTGGCGAATTGAACCAGGTGGTGCACATCTGGGCCTACGAGAGCCTTGACCAGCGCATCGAGCGCCGCGCCGCCCTGTACCGCGATGCAGACTGGCTGGAGCGCTTCATCCCTGTGGCATTCCCGATGCTGGTGCGGATGGAATCGAAGCTGTTGATGCCCGCTGCGTTTTCGCCGATTCAGTAACCCTGCAATTGCATTGCATCAAGGAGCAACCCTATGGATCTAGGCATTACCGGCCGTTGGGCCATCGTCTGCGCGGCCAGCCAGGGCCTGGGCAAAGGCTGCGCCGAAGCGCTGGGCAAAGAAGGCGTGAACCTGGTCATCAATGCCCGCACCCAGGCCACCCTGGAGCAGACCGCCGCCGAGTTGCGCGCAGCCTGCCCAGGTATCGAAGTGCGCACCGTGGCCGGTGATGTCGCCGACGCCGAGGTGCGCCAGGCACTGCTGGCGGCCTGCCCGCAGGTGGATATCCTGGTCAACAATGCCGGGGGCCCGTCACCGGGAGACTTCCGTGACTGGGGGCGTGAAGACTGGCTGAAGGCGCTGGACGCCAACATGCTCACCCCCATCGAGCTGATCAAGGCGGTGGTCGATGGCATGGCCGCGCGTGGTTTCGGGCGAGTGGTGAACATTACCTCCGGTGCGGTGAAGGCGCCGATCGACATTTTGGGTTTGTCCAACGGTGCACGCAGTGGCCTGACTGGCTTTATCGCCGGCCTGGCCCGGCAGCAGCGCCTGGCGGGCAGCAATGTGACGCTGAACAACTTGCTGCCCGGGGCGTTCGACACCGCGCGCCTGCAAAAGACGTTGAAGGCGGCGGGTGGTGATGTGGAGGCCACTGCCCAGGCGCGGCGCAAGGCCATCCCGGCGGCACGCTTTGGCGAAGCAGGGGAGTTCGGGGCGTATTGCGCGTTCCTGTGCAGTGCCCATGCCGGGTACATCACCGGGCAGAATTTGCTGATCGATGGTGGGGCGTATCCGGGTACCTTCTAACGGCCCGAACGCTACCCCCTTGTAGGAGCAGCCTTGTGCTGCGAAGAGGCCGGTATGACTTGCAGAAATCTGTAAGGCATACCGGCCTCTTCGCAGCACAAGGCTGCTCCTACAGGTCAGTGCTCAATGCCACTGATAGTCAGTAAATCGCCACCGGGTTGATGTTCACCTGGGTCGAACCCTTGTACAGCGGCTGCCCCAGCACGAACAGGAACTCGAACGCCTTGTCCTTCACCAGCGCACGGGTGTCGATCAGCTCCAGGTTGTAGATGCCGCGCTTGGCCAGCATGAACTGGTTGACCGGGAACTCTTCACCGGTCGGGTTCGGGTACACCTCGGATGCCCAGGTGTCACCACCAAAGGCAACGATACCCTGGTCCGCCAACCACTCGGCCGCCGGCAGGTCGATGCCCGGTTCGGTGGCGAGGAACTGCTGGTTGTCCTTGCCGATCAGCTCCAGCCAACCGGTGTTGAACAGCACCACATCACCCTTGCGCAGGGTAATGCCCTGCTGCTTCAGTACGGCCTTGATGTCCGCGACGCTGAAGGCCGTGCCGCCCGGGACGATAGTCTTGCCATAGTAGGCGGTCATGTCCAATACCACACCACGGGTGACCATTGGCGGGACTTTCTCCACGCCCAGCTTGGTCACGCCTTCGACGGTGACGAAGTCGGCAGCCTTGTTGCCGTTGTAGTAGACGTTGTCGATGCCGATGTGACCGATGCCGTTGAGCTGGGTGCCGACGCCGGTCCAGCCGTTGACCAGTTCATCGTTGAAGCTGAACTTGTTGCGGCCCAGGGTCTGGCCGGCCTGCTCGCCGGGCTGGATGTTGTACAAGTGGAAGCTGCGGTGGCGGAAGGCCGGCAGGTCTTTGCTCACCGGCACTGCCAGCGGGTAGGTCTTGCCGGTCTTGACCAGGCCGACGGCCTGCTTGACCACGTCCGGGGTGAGCAGGTTGGCGGCGCCGATTTCATCCTGCTTGCCGTAGGGCGAGGTCTGCCAGTCGGCGGCCAGGGTGGCCTGGGCAGTGGCTGCCAGGGCGGCGGCGAGCAGCAGGGGTTTGAAGCGTTTCATCGTGTACTCCTGAAAGTGTCGCGTTGTCAGGAGCGAATTTTGCGCAGGGCCGCCTGCGGGAAAAAGCGGCCCGGGGGACAATGACTTTTGCCTGCCGGTCAACAACCGCCGTCGTGCAGCGCCAGGCTCTGGCGCAGCTGTTCGAGCATGGCCACGCGCAGCGCCTGCGGGGCCTGCACGCGGATAGAACCGGCCTGGGACAGCAGCCAGCCCATCAGCGCCCGGTTGTCGTCGACGGTGGCCTCCAGCGTGGCGCCGCCGGCCGGGTGTGCTGTCAGTTGCATGTCCGTGGCCAGCGGCTGCACTTGCAGGCGCCGGGCCAGCCCGTCATCGACCCAGGCGCGCAGTTCAACCTGTTCCGGGGGCGTGAGCACGTCAGGTTGCAGTTGCTGTGCTTCGCCCAGGCTCAGGCCTGGTTGCCAGTACCAGCCATAGGGCATGCCTTTGCTGTTGCACTGCAGCGGGAACAGCGCCGCAAGCTCGACCAGGTCGCGTTCAACGGTGCGTTTGCTGGTGGAATGGCCCACGGTTGTCAGGGCGGCCTGCAACTGGGTGGAGCTCATTCCTGGGTGGCGGCCGGGCAGCAGCTTGAGCAACTGCCACTGGCGGGCGATGGTGTGGCGGGTAGGGTTGCTGGGCAAAGGGCTCGTCCTTGAAGGCAGGTACAAAGCCTGCCAGGGTGGTGGCGTTTAGCTATTGGCCAGCATACCTTGTCACCGAATGGGATCCAAGTTTTCGCGGATGCCCTTCAGGCTGGGCGTGTCACCTTGCAACTGCTGTTGCCAGTCGGTGTGGTGGTGCGGAGTGAGGGCTTTCAGGTGCATGGCTTGGGATTCATGTTGATGCACAGATCGAGCGCCGCCCGCGCGGCGCTTCGCAGCACAAGGCTGCTCCTACATCTGTTTCGGGCCAGTTATTCCTGTGCCAGAGGCGCGCGCCCCCTGGGTGCATGGCTGGAGAACGATGAAAAGCAACGGCGCTCCCTTCAATATTGAATGGAACAAACAAGGTGGACAGCGGTGACCTCACAGGCGTGACTGGCCCGAAACAGATGTAGGAGCAGCCTTGTGCTGCGAAGCGCCGCGCGGGCGGCGCTCGATCTCACAGGCGCTGAACATGTTGTGGCAAGCCCCTCTCAGCCGAGATGCTTTATCAGGGCAGGCAAAAAAGCGGGGCCGCACAGCAGCCCCTATTCACTCAACCCAAGGTCTTCGCCAGAGCTTCCAGGCCACCCTCATAGATGCCCTTGAACAGCGCCTGGACCTCGGCATCGCTGACCCCAACCGGGGTGAACTCACCGAACCATTCCACCAGGCTGCCCTGGCCGTCGGCCTTGACCCGCAGGGTCGACAGGTAACCCGTCACCGGGAACGGGCTGATCAGAATCGCGTAGCTGTAGCTGCGCTGCTTCTCATCAAACGCCACCAGGCGTTCGACGATGCTGTTGCCGTCCGGGTCTTTCAGCGAGCGCACGCGGCCGCCTTCGCTGGAAATGCTCTCGGGGATGAATGGCAGCCAGTCGGGCAGGCTGTCGAAGCCGCCGATCAGCGCCCATACGTGTTCAGGGCTGTGGTTGGTTTGCAGGGAAGCGTAGGCAGTTGCCATGAGGTAATTCTCCAGTTGAATTCAGATAGCCAGGCTGTCGACCACACCGCCGTCGACCCGCAGGGCCGCGCCGGTGGTGGCGGAGGAGTAAGGGGAGGCGAGGTACACCGCCAGGTGCGCGACTTCGTCGACATCGGCGGCGCGCTGGATGATCGAACTCGGCCGCGCGGTACGCACGAAGTTGTCGGCTTCTTCACGAATGCTGCGCCCGGACGCCTGGGCCGCATCGGCCACCAGGGCGGCCACGCCGTCGGTCAGGGTCGGGCCAGGCAGCACCGCGTTCACCGTGACCCCGGTGCCGGCCAGGCGCTTGGCCAGGCCATGCGACACGGCCAGGTTGGCGGCCTTGGTGACGCCGTAGTTGATCATGTCGGCAGGGATGGCAATGCCCGATTCCGAAGAAATGAACAGGATCCGCCCCCAGCCTTTGTCGACCATGCCGGGGGCATAGTGGCGGGCCAGGCGCACGCCGCTCAGCACGTTGGTGTCGTAGAAGCGCGTCCACTCGCTGTCGGCCACATCGAAGAAGTCGACGTCATCGTAGATGCCCAGGTTGTTGACCAGGATGTCGGCCCGTGGGTGGGCGGCGAACAGAGTTTCGGCACCGGCGGCGGTGCCCAGGTCGGCAACCACGCCGTGGATCTGCCCACGGCCGCCTTGCTCGCGCAGTTCGGCCAAGGCGGTATCCAGCGACTTCTGGCTGCGGCCGGCAATGACCACGTCGGCGTTGGCGCGGGCCAGGCCGCGGGCGATGGCCAGACCAATACCGCCGGTCGAGCCGCTAATGATGGCGGTGCGTCCGCCGAGGTCGATGTTCATGGAATGGGTCCTGTGGGTGAGTTGCATCGATGGGAGCCATCCTAGTGAAGCGCTTTAAGACTGTAAAAGACGTACTTCGACTGAGTTCAGACCTGCGTGGACTTATCAAGCCCTTCTTCTGCCAATGCCAGCACCCGCTCGCGGAAGATGCCTACGATTGGCCGCAGGTCCACCTGGTGCCAGGTCGCCCACAACTGCACGCTGGGCTGGAACCAGTCCAGCTGGCGCAGCACAACGGTCGGCCCGGCGCTGGCCGATAGGCTGCTTTGCACCATGGCCAGGCCCAGGCCGGCGGACACCAGGCCAAGCACACTCAGCGGGTCGGTGGCCTCCAGCGACAAGCGCGGGGTAAAGCCTGCATCGCCGCAGCGGGCAATGAAGTCGTCGCGCTTGTTCACCTGGTCGGGCTGGCCACCGGTGATGATCCATTCCTGCTCATGCAGGTCGGCGGGGGTCAGTTCGGCCTTGCTGGCCAGTGGGTGCGCGGCCGGGATGGCCAGCAGCATCGGGTCGTGCAGCACCGGCTGGCCGCGCAGGTCGGGGTCGTTCTTTGGCGGCGGTTCGCACACCAGGGCAATGTCCAGGCTGCGTTGGCGCAGGCCTTCGAACTGCTCGTTGGGGGTCATGTTGTACAGCGCAATGTGAATGTTCGGCCGCTCGCCACGAATGGCCCGCACCGCGCCAGGCAGCACGCCGGCATGGATGGCGTGGTTGACGTAACCGATGCACAGCCCGCCTTCCTCGCCACGGCCCAGCCGCTTGCCCAGTGATTCCAGGCGCTCGGCATGCTTGAGCAGGCCCCGCGCCTCGGCCAGGAAGGTGCGCCCGTCTCTGGTCAGGTACAGGCGCTGGTTGCGCCGTTCGAACAGGGCCAGGCCAAGGTTGTCCTCCAGCTGGGCGATCTGCCGGCTGAGGGGAGATTGGGAAATATGCAGCTGCTCGGCGGCCCGGCCGACGTTCTCGCATTCGGCGACGGCCACGAAGTAGCGCAACTGACGTAGATCTTGCATGAGACCTCCAGGGACTTAACTGTGACGAATTATGACTTGGACGGTCTCGTATTGGCCAGCCTAGGATGTGCTCACGTCGTCGGTTGATGACCTTACACACCTTTACTGGAGACATTCCATGAGCTTGAAAGACCTGATCGCCAACCCCCTGGGCTTTGGTACCGCGCCACTGGGCAACATGTTCCGCAACGTGCCGGACGCCGAAGTGCAAGGCTCGGTGGACGCTGCCTGGAACAACGGCGTGCGCTACTTCGACACTGCGCCGTTCTACGGTGCCGGCCTGTCGGAAATCCGCCTGGGCAAGGCCCTGGCCCAGCACCCTCGCAGTGAATACGTACTGAGCAGCAAGGTGGGCCGCGTCATACTCGACGAACTGGAAGACCCGGCGGCCCGCGAGCTGGGTGAGAAGAGCGGCTTGTTCGAGCACGGCAACCGTAACCGCATCGTCAACGACTACAGCGCCGATGCCACCCTGCGCTCGATCGAAGACACCCTCAAGCGCATGGGCACTGACTACCTGGACATTGTCTGGATCCACGACATCGCCCAGGACTTCTACGGCGATGAATGGCTGAGCCAGTTCGAGATTGCCCGCACCGGTGCCTTCCGTGTGCTGACCCGCCTGCGTGAAGAAGGCGTGATCAAGGCCTGGGGCCTGGGGGTGAACCGCGTCGAACCGATCGAACTGACCCTGGACCTGGAACAGGCACGCCCGGACGGCTTCCTGCTGGCGGGGCGCTACAGCCTGCTGGACCACGAGCGTGCGCTGCAGCGGGTAATGCCGGGTGCGCTGGCGCAAGGGCTCGGCATTGTTGTCGGCGGCCCGTACAACTCGGGTGTGATTGCCGGTGGTGACCACTACGAGTACCAGAAGGCCAGCCCTGAGATCCGTGCCCGTGTACAGCGCCTGAATGAAGTGGCGGCGCGTCATGGTGTGGATATCAAGGCGGCGGCGCTGCAGTTTTCGCTGGCGCATCCGGCGGTGGCGGCAGTGATCCCTGGGGCGACCCGGCCGCTGCATGCCGACCAGGACCTGGCGGCGTTCAATGCGGTGATTCCGGCGGCGTTCTGGGCCGAGCTGCGGGAGCTGGGGATGATTGCACAGCATGCGCCGGTGCCTGCGGTTTAACAGTGTGTAAGGGGAGGGCTTTGCCCTCCTTCGCGGGTGAAGCCGCTCCTACAACGACCGCGTGCCTTGTAGGAGCGGGTTCACCCGCGAATACGGCCGCCCAGGCAACAAAAAAGCGTGGTCCATGCGCAACAGCCTGGCCACTACCTTTGTCTTCAAGTCAAAACTGATTATCCCTGCCTTATCTTTTTCCCACCCCCACATTCCCCGAGAATTCACCCATCCCAACCTTCCACAGGTGATTCTCAAATGCCTCTAGCCCTGTTAGCCCTGACCCTGGCGGCCTTCGCCATCGGCACCACGGAGTTTGTGATCGTCGGCCTTATCCCGACCATCGCCAACGACCTGGCCGTCACTCTGCCTTCGGCCGGCCTGCTGGTCAGCCTCTATGCCCTCAGCGTCGCCATCGGCGCGCCGCTGCTCACCGCCATGACCGGCCGCGTACCGCGCAAGCTGTTGCTGGTCGGCCTGATGGCCCTGTTTACCGCCGGTAACCTGGTGGCCTGGCAGGCACCCAGTTATGAATCGCTGATCATGGCGCGCATCCTCACCGGCCTGGCCCACGGCGTGTTCTTCTCGGTCGGTTCGATCATCGCCACCAGCCTGGTGCCGAAAGAAAAAGCCGCCAGCGCCATCGCCACCATGTTCAGCGGCATGACCGTGGCCTTCGTCACCGGCATCCCGCTGGGCACCTTCATCGGCCAGCACTTCGGCTGGCGCGTGACCTTCCTGGTGGTGGCGGCCTTTGGCCTGGTGGCGCTGCTCGGCGCACTGCTGTTCGTGCCTAAAGGCGTCCAGCACAGCCAGCCGGCACCGCTGTTGCGCCAGCTGCGGGTCATGCTGCAACCGCGCCTGCTGCTGGTGTATGCCATGACCGCAGTGGGTTACGGCGGCTCGCTGATCGCCTTCACCTTCCTTGCGCCGATCCTGCAGGACATCGCCGGCTTCGGTGCCAACAGCGTCGCTCTGGTGCTGCTCGCCTACGGCGTCTCGGTTGCCCTGGGCAACATCTGGGGTGGCCGCCTGGCCGACCGCAAAGGCCCGGTCAAGGCACTGTCGATCATCTTCCTGCTGCTGGCCGTGGTGCTGCTGGCGCTGACCTTCACCGCGCCGCACCCGGTGCTGGTAGTGGTGACCGTATTGGCCTGGGGCGCAGTGGCCTTCGGTAACGTGCCGGGCCTCCAGGTGTACGTGGTACAGCAAGCGGAAAAAGTTGCCCCGGATGCTGTCGACGTGGCCGCCGGCTTCAACATTGCGGCCTTCAACCTCGGTGTGGCCGGTGGCTCCTGGGGTGGTGCCCAGGTGGTACAGCAGCTCGGCCTTGGCCACACGCCCTGGATCGCCGCGCTGGTCACCCTCGGCGCCCTGGCCCTGACCCTTTACAGCGGCCGCCTCGACCGCCGCGTACCGGCCCAGCCACAACCTGTCGTCAGCAGTGCCTGACCCCTGATTCGACTTACGGAGATATACGCCATGACTCATGATCCGCTGTTCCAACCGCTGCAACTCGGTGCCCTGAACCTGCCCAACCGCGTGCTGATGCCGCCGATGACCCGCTCACGCGCCGCCCAGCCTGGCGACGTACCGACTGCGTTGATGGCCGAGTACTACGCGCAGCGCGCCAGTGCCGGGCTGATCGTCAGCGAAGGCACCTGGATCGCGCCGCTGGGCAAGGGCTACGCGCGCACCCCGGGCATTCACACCCAGGCGCAAGTCGATGGCTGGCGTCTGGTCACCGATGCGGTGCATGCCGCCGGCGGGCGCATCTTCGCCCAGCTCTGGCATGTCGGCCGCCTCAGCCACAGCAGCCTGCTCGGCGGCCAGGCGCCGGTATCGTCTTCGGCTATGCAGGCCGAAGGGGTGAATGTGTTCATCGACAATGCCGACGGCACCCCGGGTTTTGTCCAGGCCTCCAAGCCGCGTGCATTGAGCGAAGCGGAAATCGCCGAAATCATCGAGCAATACCGCCAGGCCGCACGCAATGCCATGGCGGCCGGTTTTGACGGTGTCGAACTGCACGCAGCCAACGGCTACCTGGTCAACCAGTTCCTCGACTCTGGTGCCAACAACCGCACCGACCGCTACGGTGGCGCGCTGCAGAACCGCCTGCGTTTCCTCGACGAAGTGACCCGTGCGCTGGTCGATGGCACCGGTGATGCCCAGAGCGTAGGTGTACGCCTGGCACCGTTGACCACGCTCAATGGCTGTGTCGATGACGACCCCGTCACCACCTACACCGCAGCCGCCAAACGCCTGGGCGAAATCGGCATTGGCTACCTGCACATTGCCGAAGCCGACTGGGACGATGCGCCGGACATGCCGAGGGACTTCAAGCAACAGCTGCGGGCGGTGTTCCCAGGGGTGATGGTGTATGCCGGCAAGTACACCGGCGAACGTGCGCGGCAGGCGCTGGAGGAGGGCTGGGCAGACCTGATCGGCTTTGGCCGGCCATTCGTGGCCAACCCGGACTTGCCAGCGCGGTTGAAGCTGCATGCACCGCTGGCCGACCACGAACGGGCCACGCTGTTTGGCGGCGATGCCCATGGCCTGACCGATTACCCGGCCATGGCAACTGCCTGATACCGGAAATTGCGCGGTCCCCTGTAGGAGCGGCCTTGTGTCGCGATAGGGCTGCGCAGCGGCCCCTCGATTGCAGCTTCGCCACTGACCATGCCGGGGCCGCTTTGCGGCCCTATCGCGACACAAGGCCGCTCCTACAATGACCGCACAAAGCTTTCAAGCGACGCTCGCCTGCAACACCGCAATGACTGATAGCTTGTTTGTGTCCTGCAATTGGACCAAAATATGGTCCTTATTTGAGGGCGAAAACATGCAACGCATCTTCGCTGCCGTGGCCGTAAGCGTGTCGGAACTGAAAAAGAACCCATCCGCCGTAATGACCGGTGCTGCGGGCATGCCTGTCGCCGTGCTCAACCACAACCGTGTGATGGGGTACATGGTGCCCGCCGAGCTGTACGAGGCCATGATGGAGCGCCTGGAAGATCTCGAACTGAGCGAACTGGCCAAGTCCAGGCTGGGGGAAAAAGGCGTACCGGTGTCTCTGGATGACCTATAAGCTCGAGTTCCTGCCTTCGGCGCTGAAGGAGTGGGGCAAGCTAGGTCACACCGTGCGCGAACAGATCAAGAAAAAACTTGCGGAGCGTCTGCAATCTCCCAAGGTGCAGGCCGATGCGCTGCGTGACCTGCCGAACCACTACAAGATCAAGCTCAAGGCTTCTGGGTATCGCCTGGTCTATCGCGTCGAGGACGAGCGCATCGTTGTAGTGGTCGTATCAGTTGGAAAGCGCGAGCGTAGCGAGGTTTATCGATCTGCTCGGAAGCGCTAAACGCTATCATCCAAACGCCGCACGCTTCCCTGATTTCCACTGGTTTCTTGATCTTCGTGCCATAACTGCTGTGCAACCTTAGCCACCTCCTTGAATGGTCGACTTGCAGTTGGATTAACTTTTATTTCGAATGTTTATGCCTTGCTCAGTAATTGGTTGAAATGTAATGGGGGTATAGTTGAAATTTTGCGTTTGATAAATGTTCTTTCGTAAGATTTTTACCTTTGTGTATCGATTGTCTTGTTGTGGTTTTGGGACCGTGCTTACGGTTCCGATGTAGGCTTTTACGGGTTTCTGGGTTTTGTTCGAGAAGTGTTCGGCGAACGATAGGTGTTCACTCAGTCCGGCTTCTCCAGAGTGGCAAGCGATAATATGTATCTTCCTGTATCTATCAAAGTTGATCTGCTTGGCGGACAGGTGGTCGTAGAGAGTATTCACGTCCATTCCGGCTACCATTGAGTTTTCGCCGTGGGCATAAATATTGAGAACTTTCTTTTGCCAGAACCGTTTTTTGGACGTAAACACCCCCAAATTGTTCTCCCTCAGCAGTACCTTGCCCCGCACATGCCCTGTGGGGTCAGATGCATTTACAGGATCCCCCGAGAGGTACGCATAGCTATTGACACCGCCAGCACCAAACGGGCTCACTGAGTCAGGAGATGTAAACCTCATGAGCAATGGGCTAAAACTGCGATAGCCATTACCTAGCAAGTAACATATGGTAATGGGGTCACAGTGTTCCCCTTTGAATCCCGCAAGCATGCCTCCAGCTGATGGGCAGTAGCCCCATGGGCTGAATGCTATTGGTGTCTTGCGCGCTACGATCAACAGCGACAGTGTCGTGCCCTTTACGTCGCGCGCTAGTAGTTCTGTATGTTCGTTGCCCGATTTTTTATAAATAGACAGTGCATGGTTGTTGGACCTTATAATCGAGATTGAACTGTGTTCTTCTAATGCAGTGGCCAGTTCGTCATTATTGTATAAGTACCGCATTCAAAGCCCCTCCACTCACCGGTTGTTCAGCTAGGTATGGAGTGGTTTATCGGATTCAAGCTGTGAACGCTACTGTCAAAAATACCAGGAGGCATTGCGCAATTCCGCTAATCAAGGCTCTGCTGCAACGCCTCGATAAACACCTCTTCCGCCCGACTGAAGCGCTGCTCCCTGTTCCACAACAGGTGAATATCCACATCGGCAATCCCTTCCTGCGGCGGCAACTTCCACAGCAACCCTGCTGCAACATCCGGCGCCACCACATGCTCGGGCAGGCAGCCAATGCCAAACCCGGCAATCACCAGCCGGCGTACTTCCTCAAGGCTTGGCGATGACGCCACGATCCGCCCGGCAAATCCTTGTTGGTCACGGAAAATGGTCAGTGGCGACAGCATGCCGCCAATCTGGTCGCTGGTGAAACTGACGAAATTCTCCCGCTGCAAGTCGCCCTCGGCCTGGCCGAACAGGGCATGGTGCTTGCCACAGAAAAACGCATAGCGCTGGCGCAGGAATAGCCGTTGCTCCAGCCGTGGCTGTGCCCGCCGGTTGAGGCTGAGGCCGGCCGTGGCGGTTTTCTCTTGCAGGGCGGCGACGATGTCGGAGCTGCGCATCACGTCGATTTCCAGCTCGACACGCGGGTGCTGGCGGTGGAAGTCGGCGAGGAAGTCGTCGAAGCGTTCGCTGACGATGCGGCTGATCATCAGCAGGCGCACCTTGCCCACCAGTTCGTCCGCCGGTTGCTCCAGCAAGCCGCCAATCTGCGACATCTGCCCGTACATCTCGCCGGCGAGCTGGAACAGCTGCTCGCCCATTTCCGTCAGCACGAAGCGCGGCCCGCGGCGGGCGATGAGCTGGCGGCCGAGCTGTTCTTCCAGGCGCTTGAGTGCCTGGCTTACTGCCGGCTGGGTGAGGTGCAGGCGGGCGGCGGCGCGGCTGATGGACAGCTCCTGGCCAATGACCCGGAAGGTGCGCAGCAGGTTCCAGTCGAGGCGGTCGTTAAGCAGGCGGTCGGACATGGCTGGGCTCGATGATAAGCGTGGCTAATAGTTCGAATAATAAATAGAAAATTGACTAATCATAGGGCTGGGCCGATAAATCGCATCCATGAGGCCTGAAGAGTAGGTGTTGGCTTCTTCGCGGGTAAACCCGCTCCTACAGGGATCGCACAACCTCTGTGGGGGCGGGTTCACCCGCGAAGAAGCCAGCACCGAACCAACAGGCCGAGCGCCAACAGAGCGCCACCGTGACCCCGTCAACTCCTGCCAGAACAACAAGCAATGGAGCCCCCATGAAGCCTACCGCTCCCCCCCAGCCGCGCCGTGCCGCCGCCGCCGCGTTCATCGGCACCATGATCGAATGGTACGACTTCTACATCTACGCCACCGCTGCCGCCCTGGTGTTCGGCGCGCTGTTCTTCCCCTCCGACGACAGCCTGTTCAGCACCATGGCCGCCTTTGGCACCTTCGCCGTGGGCTTCTTCGCCCGGCCATTGGGTGGCATCGTCTTCGGCCATGTGGGTGACCGTATCGGCCGCAAGAAGTCGCTGGTCATCACCCTGCTGATGATGGGCATCGTTACCGTATGCATCGGCCTGTTGCCGACCTACGCACAGATCGGCGCCACCGCGCCGGTGCTGCTGATTTTGCTGCGCATCGTCCAGGGCATCGCGGTGGGCGGCGAGTGGGGCGGGGCGGTGCTGATGGCTGGCGAGCATGCGCCCAAGGGCCGGCGCAACTTCTTCGCCTCGTTCGCCCAGCTGGGCAGCCCGGCGGGCCTGATCCTGTCGCTGCTGGCCTTCGGTGCGGTCACCCGCCTGCCAGAAGAGGACCTGATGAGCTGGGGCTGGCGTGTGCCGTTCCTGGCCAGCGCCTTGCTGCTGCTGGTAGGCCTGGCAATTCGCCTGGGGGTGAATGAGTCACCCGAATTCATCGCCAGCCGCGAGCAGGCGGAAAAGGCCCGGCGCAAGGAGCAGGCACCGGTGTTCGAAGTGCTGCGCACCGCCTGGCGCCCGCTGCTGCTGTGCATCGGCGCCAACACCCTGGGCATTGCCGGGGTCTACTTCACCAATACCTTCATGATCAGCTACACCACCCAGCAGCTGCATCTGGAGCGCTCGCTGATCCTGGAGTGCCTGTTCTTCGTGGCGATGATCCAGTTCTGCGTGCAGCCGCTGGCCGCCTGGTTGTCGGAAAAGATCGGCGCCACCCGCTTCCTGGCCTTGGTCGCACTGCTGGCGATGGCCTCGCCTTACCCGATGTTCGTGCTGGTCAGCTCGGGCCAGGGCCCATTGATTGTGCTCGGCATCGCCCTGGCGGCAGCCTGCATGGCCTCGTTCTACGCGGTGATCGCCGGCTACGTCAGCGGCATGTTCGAAACCCGCGTGCGCTACACCGCCATTTCCCTGGCCTACCAGATTTGCGGCGCCATCGCCGGCGGCCTGACCCCGCTGATCGGCACCTGGCTGGCCCACGCCTTCACCGGGCAATGGTGGCCTATGGCAGTGTTCTACACCCTGATCGCCACCATCTCGCTGCTCTGCGTGCTTGCCCTGGCGCGCCAGTACGCCCGTAGCCAGCAGCTTGAGCTGGCCTGATCGAACCGATTTATTCTGGAGTACCCGCACATGTTGAAAAGCAATGGCGAACGCCTGTGGGCGAGCCTGACGGCCATGGCCGAAATTGGCGCCACCGCCCGCGGCGGCAGCTGCCGCCTGGCCCTCAGCGACGAGGACAAGGCCGGCCGTGAACTGTTCAGCCACTGGTGCCGCGAAGCCGGCCTGACGCTGACCGTGGATGCCATCGGCAACCTGTTCGCCCGGCGCCCTGGCAGTGACCCGGGTGCCGCCCCGGTAATGATCGGTAGCCACCTCGATACCCAGCCTGAAGGCGGCCGTTTCGATGGCGTCTACGGCGTGCTGGCTGGGCTTGAAGTGGTGCGCCGCCTCAACGAGCTGAACATCCAGACCCGCAAGCCGCTGGAAATAGCTGTGTGGACCAACGAGGAGGGCGCGCGCTTCACCCCGGCCATGTTCGGCTCGGCAGTGTTCACCGGCAGCCTTGCGCTGGCCGAGGCGCTAGCCATCCGCGACGCCGATGGCATCAGCGTTGCCGATGAGCTGCAACGTACCGGTTACGCCGGCCAGCGCCCATTGGGTGGTCAGGTGGATGCCTACTTCGAAGCACATATCGAACAAGGCCCGATCCTTGAAGACAACGCCAAGGCCATCGGCGTGGTCAGTGGCGGCCAGGCCATCCGCTGGCTGGATGTGACGGTCGAAGGCATGGCGGCGCACGCGGGCACCACGCCGATGCCGCTGCGCAAGGATGCCCTGTATGGCGCGGCGCGGATGATCCAGGCGGTCGAGCAACTGGCGGCGGATTTCGCCCCCGAAGGGCTGACCACCGTAGGCGAGCTGTCCATCGCCAAGTCATCGCGCAACACCATCCCGGGCCAGCTGCAATTCACCGTCGACCTGCGCCACCACCGTGACGAAGCCATCGAGGCGATGGAGCGTGACCTGACCCTGAAGCTGCAAGCCATCGCCAGCCAGCGCGGCCTGCAGGTACGCATCGAACGCCACTGGGTCAGCCCGGCCACCCCGTTCGACGCCGACTGCGTGGCCGCCGTGCAGCAAGCGGTGGATGCTCTTGGTTATGCCCAGCAAAGTATCGTCAGCGGCGCCGGCCATGACGCTATCCTCTTGGCCCGCTACTGTCCGACCGCGATGGTGTTCATCCCCTGCGTTGGCGGCCTGAGCCACAACGAAGCCGAAGACGTACTGCCCGAGGATGCCCGCCAAGGCGTCGATGTGCTGCTGAATGCCGTGCTGGCCCGCGCCGGCCGGGTCGACCAAGGAGAAGCCTGATGCGTTGCTACTTCCACCCCGAACAACTGCTGCACCACCCACGCAGCTACTACTCGCGCGGCGCCATGCGCACCCCGCAGGAAGTCCCCGAACGCGCCCAGCGCCTGTTGCAGGCGGCCAAGGACCTTGGCTTTGACATCCGCCAGCCAGGCGACGCCGGCCTGGAACCGCTCAAGGCGGTGCATGGCGAAGCTTACCTGGCGTTTCTCGAAGAAGCCCATGCGCGCTGGAAGGAAGTGCCCGAGGATTGGGGCGATGAGGTCATGTCGAACATCTTCGTGCGCGAGCCCAACGCCCTGCGCGGCATTCTCGCCCAAGCTGGGCGTTACCTGGCCGACGGCAGCTGCCCGGTAGGTGAGCGCACCTGGCACTCGGCCTATTGGTCGGCGCAGAGCGCGGTGGCCGGGGCCAAGGCCATTCTCGATGGCGAGCCGGCGGCCTATGCCCTGTGCCGGCCACCGGGGCATCATGCGCGGTTCGATGCGGCAGGTGGGTTCTGCTACATCAACAACGCCGCCGTGGCCGCCCAGGCCCTGCGCAGCCGCTACAGCCGCGTGGCTATCCTCGATACCGACATGCACCACGGGCAGGGGATTCAGGAGATCTTTTACGATCGCCGGGATGTGCTGTATGTGTCGGTGCATGGCGACCCGACCAACTTCTACCCAGGTGTCGCCGGGTTCGAGGATGAGCGTGGCAGGGGTGAGGGGGAGGGGTACAACCTCAACCTGCCGATGGCGCATGGGGCTAGCGAAGCGGACTTCATGGGGCAACTGGACATTGCGCTGGCTGCGGTGAAGGACTTTGGGGCAGAGGTGCTGGTGTTGTCGTTGGGGTTCGATATCTACGAACTGGACCCGCAGAGCAAGGTAGCGGTCACCACTGAGGGATTTGCCGCGTTGGGTGAGCGGATTCGGGCGTTGCGTTTGCCCTGCCTGATTGTGCAGGAGGGGGGGTATCACCTGGAAAGCCTGGAGGCGAATGCGCAGGCGTTTTTTGCTGACAAGGCTGACTGGCGGTGAGTGCATGGCGCCTGCAGCGGTAGTGCGGTTACCGGCCTCTTCGCGGGCAAGCCCGCTCCTACAGCGACCGCGCCGGATTCAAACCTGCGGGAGATCGCCTAGCCCTTTGGGCTGCGCTGTCGCGCAGATAACTGAGTTCGTAAGCGGTCCGCATACCCTGTGGGAGCGGCTTTAGCCGCGAGAATCTAACGGGGTGCACGGCACCGGCTACGCCGGTGTTCGCGGCTAAAGCTGCTCCCACAGTGTCCCTGCTAATTCAATGAGTTATGTGCAGTTCTGTGGGAGCGGGCATGCCCGCGAAGAGGCCAGCGCGGTCTATAAGGGTGAAATGTGCGCCCCAGCGCATCCAGCCGGGTAGCAATAGGCGGCAACCGCCGGCTGCTGGACGCCAGTGTCTGCACACCCTGCGCCGTCCCTTGGGCAATCCCCTGCACAGACTGCAAGCGCCCGACAATCTCCTGGCTCACCGCTTACCGCCTGCAACTTAGCGGGCCGGCAGCTCCGACGCGGCTGCCGGCGCGATCAAGGGCTAATCCCTATGAAGCATTATTGAACGTATATTTTTGTTCAAGCATGAATTTAGGTGCCGTCCATTTTGGGCCTTTCACATACCCACCACCCTCTTCCTTAATAAGACCCTCATCTATCATCTTTTTAATCAGATTCAGGAGGCCATTGCAATCGCCGAGATGAATCCAATTGCTTTGAGTGTAGAGCCTATCTATCTGCGGGTGGGAAACGCCAGTGCCTCTTGTGATAAATAGAATTACGTCAGTAGGAGTTTCGTTTTGAATTACATCGCGAATGGTATTCATCAATATTCCCGCTCAAGCTGTTTCAGGTCTGCTTCCAGCGCTTCTGTCGTGTACAGTAATTCGGCCTCTGAGCCAAGCTGGTAGTCTTCTAAAGTAGCTGCATGCGTGTTGTTCCATGCCTCGCCACGATCAGTTGGCAAAATTTTATCAGCAATGCCAAGGGCACGGAAGCGCTCAAGCTCCCTTATTTCGTGCGTGAAAAATCGCTTGTCGATGTCGGATGCTTGTATTTCACCCTGTAGGATTTTTTCGAGCCTATTGATCATGATCTTATTTGCATCAGAGGATGTGAAGCGACTTATGTGTAGCTTAACCAGTTCGACACCGGTCGCCGTGATCCTAGCCTCTCGCCAATCCAGTTTCTCGATAGGTCCACCCGCTTTGTCTGGGTTATAAGGGCGCCCGCTGTAAGTCCCTATGGTTGTCGCACCGGGATAGGGAGAATTGAAAACTACGTACAGTGGTGGTAGGCCGGATTCTGGCGGGAAGCAATAGATGCAGTCTTTATAGTTGGGTAGCTCATGGGCAGGGAGTGGTGTCGCTTCGGTCCATGCTGCACTGTCGAGATTGACACCCTCATACGGATTAGGTTGTACTGGATTGCTAGGCGTAGTAGTTACGGCTCCATCTGAGGTGTGAATAGGGAAGCTGAGTCTAATCGGAAATTTACTTGACGGAATTGATGTGTAACTTCTGCCTGATTGATCGGTTACCAATGGGCGTACAGGTATTTCACTTTTGCCCACTGTGGTGTTTGCATCTTTCAAAAGCGTATAGGTGTCAAGGTAAGCATGGATTCGGAACGGAGACTCAAGTGTCCCATGCCTAAGAGCGACTTGATGAATGTCGTCAGGCAAGTCCGGTATTAATAGTCCAGCAGGCATGCTGAGCGCGGAATCATGGTGTAAGTCAGAGTTCCCTAACTCTGAGGGGTAAAAGAGTGCACCAATTCCTACTCTGAAAGTCTTTGCTGCTACGATACCGCTCAATTGTTTTAGTTTTCGTATATTGTTGCTTAGTGTGATCTCAAAGCCGCTAGGGCTGCCCGATTTTGCAGGTATCGCGACTTGGGTTGTACTTAACTGTATTGCGGTGCCCAAGTTTAAGATGATTGTTTCAGTGCTGGGTTTTAGTGAGAGGTTGTCTTTTAACGCCTGTTGTGAGTTCGCATCGGCTTCTTTATATTCGCTTCGAATTTTTTGAAGGCAGCGCTTCAGGATTGTTTCAATCTGGGCGGCGGTTGTGCTGATCATTAAAATGTAGAGTTGGTGTTCGGCAATGTAGAAGTTTGCAGGTTCTAGGGTGGACTGGTATGCGATTTCCTCGAAGTATTGAATCGGATAGTCGCCAGAAGAATAAATGTGGATCCCTATGTGTAAATCGGTGTAGCGGCCTGCTTTTCTTGATATTTTTTCGTACAGGGTCAGGAGGTGTTGTTTTTTTTGTAAAGTTCATGTAGCTTTTCAGGATGAGCCCGTTCGATGACTGAGTAATGTTTGGCTAAGTGCTCCTCTAAGCCAGGCGTTCCTAGAGGTGTAGTGGCCTCAATGTCATGCATCACCTGTTGTGCAATGGAGGTAGCATTTTCTATAAGCTCTTTGTCCGGTGTTTTAATTATGCTCGGTGGCGTTATAGGCAGTGTGAATGGGCTGTCCCATGAAAGGATGTCCTCAAAATTATATGTAAAAGGCGCGGCTGAGTATATTTCTTGCAGTTCCTGGCTTGTTAGTATTCTGCGTGAGGTCACGTCTATTTCCCTTGAAGAAGCCTTGAGGTATTAGACGTTGGGGCTTTCGCAAGAAGTGCGGCAGATGGAATAGATTCACTGCTATCGAGTGGCACGCGCGATACTTGAAATAGAAAGCGTAGATGCCGGTGGCTGGTGGGCGTAAGAAGAGGGATTGAGCTGTTGGATCAAGGGAGTAGACATCCAGTTTTTGTTACAGGCATTCGTTGGCTGAAGTATCCCTGAGGGTTCTGGAAAAGGTGACGGAGACAGCGGATGGAGTGTGCAGCTACCGGTGGTAGGCGTAGGCTGCTGGAACCAGGATATTCACATCCGGCGCCATCCCTTGGGCAATCCTCTGCACGGACTGCAAGTGCCAGAGAATCTCCCGGTTTAACGCCGACTGCACGCCCTAGGCCTAGTTGATGTGCAGGGCGGCAGTAAGATATCGAGGCTGATAGGTGCATGCCTCAAGAGGGTGTCAGGGCTAACAAATGCATGCCTCAGGAGGGTGTGAGGGCTAACAGGTGCATGCCACAACATCTTCAGCGCTTATGAGATCGAGCGCCGCCCGCGCGGCGCTTCGCGGCACAAGGCCGCTCCCACATCTGTTTCGGGCCAGTTATTCCTGTGCCCTTCGCGCGTGCGGCCTGGGTGTCTGGCTGGAGATTGGATAGGGATCAAATGTGTCCCCTTCGATATCGAATGGAACAAACAAGGCGGACAGAGGTGACCTTACAGGAATGACTGGCCCGAAACAGACAGTGGGAGCGGGCTTGCCCCGCGAAGCGCCGCGCGGGCGGCGCTCGGTCTCACAGCCGCTGAAAATCTCCCGACAAACACCCCGCCACAAACACCTGACCCCCTACCTCCCACCCCGCCGCACATGCTTCACCAACACCTTCTCCAACAACTCCCACATCGCAGGATCCGTACTGAACGCCACATTGAACCGCATCCACCCGGTCGCCTTGGCATCGACCATGAACAACTGCCCAGGCCCGAGCATGATGCCTTTCTCCAGCGCATCATCCAGCAACGCCGCGCTGTCCGGGATCGCCGGGTGGCGGGTCCAGATGTACATGCCTTCGTCCGATTCGATGAACAGTTCGAAGCCTAATCGATGCAGATGCCGGCCAACTTCCTGATGCGCCTCGGCCAGCCGCTGGCGCAGGCGCTTGAGGTGCTTGCGCCAGCGGCCGTCGATGATCGCGGCATACACCACGCGTTCCATCACTTGCGAGGTGGTCAGGCCCGAGCGCATCTTCAGGTGCAGCAGCTTCTGCATCAGCTCGGGGTTGGCCAGCATGTAGCCGACCCGCACGTTCGGTGAAATGCTCTTCGAGTAGCTGCCCACGTACACCACCTGCTGCAGGTGATCGAGGCTGGCCAGGCAGGGTTGCGGCTCGGCGACCATGTCGGCGTACAGGTTGTTCTCCACCAGGCGGAAGCCGTGCTGGCTGGCCAGTTGCAGCAAGCGGTGCAGCTGCGGCAGCGGGGTGCGCGAACAGGTCGGGCTATGCAGGTGCGGCTGGGTGAAAAACGCAGTTGGCCGGTGATGAGTCAGCAGCTGCTCCAGCTGGTTCAAGTCATAGCCGGCCGGGGTACGCGGCACGCCGACCAAGGTCGCGCCCTGGGTGCGCAGAATACTCATCAGGTTCGGGTAACCCGGGTCGTCCACCAGCACCACATCACCCGGGCGCACCAGAGTACGTGCCGCCAGGTCCAGGGCCTGGCTGGCGCCATGGGTCAGCATCAGTTGCGCCGGGTTGGCGACGATCGACAGTTCCTGTTGCAGGTTCTGCGCGGTCAGCGCACGCAGCTCCAGCAAACCCATGGGGTCGCCGTAGCCCGACAGCTCCAGCGGGCTGCCAGCCACCTGGCGCAGGCCGCGGCGCAGGCCTTCTTCGTACATCCAGTCGTTGGGCAGCCAGCCGCAGCCCGGCTTGAACGGCAATTGGCGGATTTCGAAAATCTGCTGCAGGTACCACTCGGAGTTGAACGTTGGCCGGGTGGTGTCGGCCTCGGCGTTGTGCTGCTCCAGCAGTTCGCCCGCCGCCCGGTTGACGAAGAACCCCGCATTGCCCCGGCTTACCAGCAGGCCCTGGGCGACCAGGCGGTCGTAGGCCTCGACCACGGTGAAGGTGCTCACCGAATAGCTCGCGGCAAAGGCACGGATCGACGGGACCTTGGCGCCTGGCTTGAGGGTCTGGTTGTCGATCGCCTCGCGTAGCCCGTCGATGATCTGGTTGACCAACGGGGTCGAGGAGTCTGGATGTAATTCGAACATTAGGGGCCTTCAGGGTGCGTATCGCCAGGCATTTGCGGGGTGTATTGCATGGGCGACCTGTACAGTGCAGTGCGAGATTCATGCCACTGTGCATGGCTCTCTGCGTCGGACATTTTTACATTAGGTGTCAGATATCGCCACATAAAGCATGTTCAGTTCGTTCGAAGGGCAAACCTTCGGGCGCGTCAGCAGGCCGCCATGGAGGGCCTGCGTGTGTTTGTTCACACCATCCTGCCCGCATTAGCACTGATGTACAGGTGAAACCGCCAGCCATCGGGGTTTCACAGTTTTCCTTGGATAAAAAGAAGCACGGGGTACACAACTGATGGACGCAACATCCACAACCACCACCGCGAAAAGCGGGCACGAGAGCAAGCTCAGTGCCTCGCTGAAGTCGCGCCACCTGACGATGATGTCGATCGCCGGGGTTATTGGCGGCGCCTTGTTCGTCGGTTCCGGCAGCGTGATCCACAGCGCCGGCCCAGCCGCTGTCCTGGCCTACCTGGCAGGCGGCATCCTGGTGGTGCTGATCATGCGCATGCTGGGTGAAATGGCGACTTCCTCGCCAGACACCGGCTCGTTCTCCACCTATGCCGACCGCGCCATTGGCCGTTGGGCCGGTTTCACCATCGGCTGGCTGTACTGGTGGTACTGGGTCATCCTCATGGCTTGGGAAGCTTATGTGGCGGGCAAGATCCTGCATGGTTTCTTCCCCGATGTGAGCGTCAACGTGTTCGTGCTGGCCACGACCCTGTTGCTGATCACCGTCAACTTCTTCAACGTCAAGCACTACGGTGAGTTCGAATTCTGGTTCGCCTTGATCAAGGTGATCGCGATCGTCTGCTTCCTGATCGTGTGTACCGCTGCGGTGATGAACGTGTGGCAGTTCGGTGAAGTGCGTGGCATCAGCCACCTCACCGCCGAAGGCTTCATGCCCAATGGCATCACCACCGTGATCGGGGCCTTGCTTGGGGTGATGTTCGCCTTCCTCGGCGCCGAGATCGTCACCATCGCTGCTTCCGAAGCCAAGGACCCGGCCGCGCAGATCGTCAAGGCGACCAACTCGGTGGTATGGCGTGTGTGCCTGTTCTACGTCGGCTCGATCTTCCTGATCGTCTGCCTGGTACCGTGGAACGACCCGCACCTGGGCGTTTCCGGCTATGGCGCCTACCGCCGCACCCTGGAACTGCTGGGCGTGCCGTATGCCGAGCTGCTGATGAACTTCGTGGTGCTGACCTCGGTGAGCAGCTGCCTGATCTCGGGCCACTACACCGCTTCGCGCATGCTGTTCTCCCTGGCCCAGCGTGGCGACGCGCCGTCGTTCTTCAAGATCACCCGTGCCGGCACCGGTGTACCGGTTTACGCGATCATGGGCTCGTGCGCCGTGGCCGTGGTGTGTGCGCTGATCAACTTCAGCGAAACCCTGCGCCCGAAAGACGTGCTGGATACCCTGATGAACACCACCGGCATGATCGCCTTGCTGGTGTACCTGGTGATTGCCTTCTCGCAGCTGCGCATGCGCCGCAAGCTGATCGCCGAAGGCAAGGAAGTGCGCCTGAAGATGTGGCTGTTCCCGTGGCTGACCTACCTGGTAATCGCGTTCATCGTGGCGGCCCTGGTGACCATGGCCTTCATGCCTGACTACCAGATCCTTGTCATCTCCACCGGTATCGCTGCGGCAATCGTGGTGGCGATGGGTGTGGTGCACCAGATCCGCTCTGGCAGCAAGCAGCACTAAGCGTTACTCGCGTCTGGAAACGGCCGGCTCCCTTGGGGAGCCGGCCGTTTCGCGTTGTTGGGCCTGGGATTTTTCGGCGGGCATGTGGAAGCGTTGGTTCATCCACGGTGAGCCGAGCAGGGCGGCGGCGGCGATCAGGGCCAGGATGGCGAGGGCGATGTAGGTTTTCATGGGGGTGCGCATACATGGACTGACTTCAAGCATAGGTGGTCAGTTCCGGCCCAATCGCCGGCAAGCCAGCTCCCACAGGAGACCAGGTGGCCCAGCCATTGTGGTGATCCTGTGGGTGGCTTGCCGGCGATAGGGCCCGCGCAGCCGACAGATGGCATATGCTGAACACACTGCCCGCCAAAAGGAGCCCCACATGGCCTGGTCCGCCACCCAGTATTCCCTGTTCGAAGATGAACGCACCCGCGCCGTGCGCGACCTGCTCGCCGCCATCCCGCCACGCCCGGTGCGCCACGCCACCGATCTGGGCTGCGGCCCCGGCAACTCCACCGAAGTGCTGCTGCAACGCTACCCCGACGCCCAGGTGACGGCGCTGGACAGCGACCCCGACATGATTGCCAAGGCCCGCGAGCGCAAGCGGCTGTGCATCCCCCGGGTGCGCACGGTCATTGCTGACATCAGCGGTTGGTCCGCCCCAGAACCGCAGGACCTGATCCTGGCCAATGCCTCGCTGCAATGGGTGCCCGACCACGCCACGCTTTACCCGCACCTGGTGCGCCAGCTGAGCGAGGGCGCCAGCCTGGCCGTGCAGACGCCGGACAACCTCGACGAACCCGCTCACCGCCAGTTACGCGAAATCGCCGGCCAAGGCCCCTGGGCGGCGAAGTTCGCCGATTTCCAGCTGCCGCCGCGACACGGCGCGGCGTTCTACTACGACCTGCTCAGCCCACTGTGTGCACGGGTGGATGTGTGGCGCACCACCTACCACCACCCCTTGGCCGGTGGCGCCGAGGCGGTGGTGGAATGGTTCAAGGGTTCGGCGTTGCGGCCATACCTGGCCAGGCTCGACGAGCAGGAGCAGGCCGGCTTCCTGCAGATGTACCTGCAGGCCATGCAGCGTGACTACCCACCGGCCACCGATGGCAGGGTGCTGTTGCCGTTCCCGCGGTTGTTCGTGATCGCTACCCGCTAGGGTGGCGCCAGCGCCAGGCCACGTAGCTGTAGATGCCGAGGTTGAACAGCAGCACGAAGCTACCCAGCAGTAGCTGGATATGTGGGGTTAGGCCGGCGGGGTAGATCAGCGGCCAGATGTAGTGCTCGACGAAGCCGCCGTGGTAGCCGGCGCCACCGGCGGCGCTGCGCATGCGGTTTTCCCAGGTGGTGAGCGGGCAGTCCAGGTGCAGGCACTCCACCGCCAGGCCCCAGGCCAGGGCAGGCAGGTGCAGCAGCAGGGCAGGGCGCCAGCGCAACACCAGCAGGCCGCCGAACAGCACCAGCACGATGAAGGCCAGATGCAGCAGGACCAGGGTGTCGGCGGCAAGGCGGTAGAGCATGGGTTGAGTGCCGGGAGGGGAGGTTATCCCAGCATAGTTGGGTTGCCTGTACTGGCCTCTTCGCGGGTAAACCCGCTCCTACAATGGAATGCATAACCCTTGTAGGAGCGGGTTCACCCGCGAATAGGCCAGTGCAGGCTTACAACCCTTCCTCAACCATCTGCAAAAAGGTCGCCACCACCCGCCGCGTACGCTGCTCGCTCAAACACACCAAGGTCTCGGTCAAGTGCCGCTGGCAATCGACAATCGGCAACGCACACACCCGCGCATCGGCGCCAAACTCCGCCGCCGACACCACCCCCACGCCAATCCCCACCACCACTGCCTCACGCGCCGCCTCGCGGCCTTCCACCTGGATTGCCGGGCGAATCCGCAGCCCGGCTCGTTGCATTTCTTCTTCCAGGGTCTGCCGCGTCACCGAACCGGGTTCGCGCAGCACCAGCGGCATGTCGTCCAGGTCGGCCAGGTTGATCGAGCCACGGCTGGCCCACGGGTGCTGGTGGGAAACGAACGCCACCATCGGGTCGCGGCGCAGCGGCAGGCAATGCAGGCGTTCATCGTCAACGTCCCGGCCCAACAGGGCCAGGTCAGCCTGGTAGCTGAAGAGCCGGGCCAGCGATTCATCGGTGTTGCCAGTCTCGATCTTTACCTGAATGCCCGGGTAGCGCTGGCAGAAACGGGCAATCTGCGGCAGCACATGCACCGGCGCATCCACCGCCAGCACCAGGCTGCCAGTGTGCAGGGCTCGCGAATCCTGCAGCAGGTCATGGGCCTCGGCCTCGCAAGCGAACAGGCGCTGGCTGATGCCCAGCAGGCGCTCGCCCAGGTCGGTGAGCTGCACCGAGCGCTTGTTGCGGTGGAACAGCAGTACGCCGAAGCGCTCCTCCAGTTTGCGCACCTGGTCCGACACCGCAGGCTGGGTCAGAAACAGCTTTTCTGCCGCGCGGGTAAAGCTGCCGTGCACGGCCACGGCATGGAACGCCTTGAGTTGTGCGTGGGAAACCGACATGACGACCTCAGTAACAAGCTGGGCTTATGTTAGTAATACGATAAATCGATTTTATTTATTTTTCCGCAACTGTTTCCATGCATGTCAGCCCGACGCTGGCACCACGAATGCCGCCAGGGCCATGGCGCCCACACGGAGCCATCTGACCCGATGACAGCCTCGTCATCGCTGTGCGTAACACAAGAACAAGACAGGCGTTTCTTCACATTCTGCCGGCACACTCAAGCAAGAGGTCAGACTTACATGAATCAATCCCTAGCCGCGTTCAAACGTTGGCGCATGCAGATTTTCGCCATCACCTGGCTGGCTTACGCCGCCTTCTACTTCACCCGCAAAGCCTTCTCGGTGGCCAAGCTGGGCATCGCCGAAGACCCAAGCTTCATGCTCGACAAGGCCGCCATGGCCAACCTCGACGCCATCTACCTGGCTGCCTACGCCGTGGGCCAGTTCACCTGGGGCATGCTTGCCGACCGCTTTGGCCCGCGCGTGGTGGTGCTTGGCGGTTTGTTGATTTCTGCAGTGGCGGCGGTGGTGATGGGCAGTTACGCCACCTTCCCGATCTTCGCTACCTGCATGCTGGTGCAGGGCCTGGCGCAATCCACCGGCTGGGCCGGCTTGTGCAAGAACATCGGCAGCTTCTTCCCGGCCTCGCAGCGCGGGCGGGTGTTGGGCCTGTGGAGTTCCTGCTATGCCTTTGGCGGCCTGGTGGCTTCGCCGTTCGCTGGCTGGTGGGCCTACACCCTGGTCGGCACCTGGCATGCGGCGTTCTTCTCCAGTGCCGCAGTGGTGGCGCTGGTGGCCGTGCTGTTCTTCTTCCTGCAGCGCAACAAGCCTGAGGATGTTGGCCTGCCGGCAGTGGAGCCCGAACCGCAGAGCATGGCCCCGGCCGGCGACCTGTGCAGCGTGTGGGCACCGCTGAAGGAGATTCTGCGCAACCGCACGGTGTTGACCCTGGGCCTGGCGTACTTCCTGCTCAAGCCGGCGCGCTACGCCATCCTGCTGTGGGGGCCGGTGATCGTCTTCGAGCAGATGCCCTCGGTGGGCAAGGTTGGCGCAGCGATCATCCCCACCGCCTTCGAACTGGCCGGGCTGCTGGGGCCAATCATGATTGGCCTGGCCTCCGACAAGCTGTTCGGTGCCCGGCGCATGCCGGCCTGCGTGATCAGCCTGGTGCTGCTGACCGTGACCCTGGCGGCCTTCATGGCGGCCATGCACACCGGCAACGTGATGCTGGTAGTGGCCCTGCTGTTCGTCATGGGCCTGACCCTGTACGGGCCGGACTCGATGATCAGTGGCGCTGCGGCCATCGACTTCGGCACCGCCAAGGCCGGCGCCACAGCAGCAGGCTTCGTCAACGGCTGTGGCTCGGTGGGCGCGGTACTGGGCGGTTTGCTGCCGGGCTACTTCGACGGCGTCACGGTGTTCATCGTGTTCGCCGGCTGCGCACTGTTCTCGGCGCTGGTACTGCTGCCGCACTGGAACAGCCGCCCGGCCAGCAGCGCGCAAAGCACCGACGTGGCACCGAACACCAGCATGGCAATCAAGCCACTGCGTACCTAAAGGAAAGCAAGCGAATGAGACCCTTCTGGCTGCAACAGGCCCTGGCTTCGGCACAGGAGGCGGTGTGCCCGCCGCTGCAAGGCGATGCCCGCTGCGATGTGTGCATCGTTGGCGGCGGCTATACCGGCCTGTGGACGGCACTGATGCTCAAGGAGGCGGTCCCGGCCCTGGATGTGGTGCTGATCGAGGCCGACATCTGTGGCGCCGGTGCCAGTGGCCGCAATGGTGGCTGCGCGTTGTCCTGGTCGGCCAAGTATTTCACCCTCGAGCGCTTGTTCGGGGTGGCCGAGGCGGTACGCCTGGTGCGTGAGTCGGAGCGCAGCATCGGTGAAATCGGCGCGTTTTGCGCGGCCAATGGCATCGACTGCGATTATCGCCTGGACGGCACGCTGTACACCGCTACCAACGCGGCACAGGTCGGTGCCACCGACGCGGTGATCGCCGCGCTGGAGCACAGGGGCATCAATTCGTTCCGCCGCCTGCCGCTGGAACAGGTGCAGCGCCTGGCAGGTTCGGCGCTGCACCTGGAGGGCTGGTTCTCGCCGGCCGCCGCCACGGTGCAGCCGGGCAAGCTGGTGCGCGGGCTGCGCCGGGTGGCCTTGCAGCGCGGCGTGCGCATCTTTGAGGGCACTGCCATGACCGGCCTTGAGCACGGCGCCCCGGTGCAGGTGCGCACGGCCAACGGTAGCGTGCGCGCCGACCGCGTGGTGTTGGGCCTCAATGCCTGGATGGCGCGGGCCTTCCCGCAGTTCGAGCGCAGCGTGGCGATTGTCTCCAGCGATATGGTGATTACCGAGCCGTGCCCCGAGCTGCTGCGCCAGATTGGCCTGGACAGCGGCATCAGCGTGCTCGACTCGCGGATCTTCGTGCACTACTACCACAACACGTCCGATGGCCGGCTGATGTTCGGCAAGGGCGGTAATACTTTTGCTTATGGCGGGCGCATGCTGCCCGTGTTCGACCAGCCATCACCGTACCGGCCATTGCTGCGCGAAAGCCTGGGCGGGTTCTTCCCGGCGCTGGCCGAGGTGCCGCTGGCCGCCAGCTGGAACGGGCCGTCGGACCGCTCGGTGACCGGTTTGCCGTTCTTTGGCAAGCTGGACGGGCAGGGCAACGTGTTCTACGGCTTTGGCTACTCCGGTAGCGGCGTGGGGCCGTGCCACATGGGCGGGCAGATTCTTTCGTCGCTGGCACTGGGGCTGGACAACCCTTGGACCCGTTCGCCGCTGGTCAAAGGGCCGCTGGGGCTGTTCCCGCCCGAGCCAATCCGCTATCTGGGCTCGCTGATGGTGCGCAATGCCATCCGCCGCAAGGAGCGCGCCGAGGACCACGGCTTGCGCCCGCGGCGGCTGGATGTGCGGTTGGCGCGGTTTGCTGCTGCGGCAGGCAAAGCCGATAAAGGCTGACGAGATTTCTTGTCGATCCCATGCCCGAGGGCGTATAAACTGCACCCACTTTTGGCCGGTCGCTTCCTGAACCGGCCGCTGAAACAAGAGAGTCGACATGGGCGCACAGTGGAAAGCCAAACATAGAGAAACCGCGGCCAATGCCAAAGGCAAGGTCATGGGCAAGCTGGCCAAGGAAATTCAGATTGCTGCCAAATCTGGCGCCGACCCGGACATGAACCCGCGCCTGCGCCTGGCCATCGTCCAGGCCAAGAAAGCGTCGATGACCCGCGAGACCCTGGAGCGTGCGATCAAGAAAGGCGCTGGCCTGGACGGCGAGGCCGTGCAGTACCATGCCGTCAGCTATGAAGGCTTCGCCCCGCACCAGGTGCCACTGATCGTCGAGTGCCTCACCGACAACGTCAACCGTACCGTTGCGCAAATCCGCGTGCTGTTCCGCAAGGGCCAGCTGGGCGCCAGCGGCTCGGTGACCTGGGACTTCAACCACGTCGGCCTGATCGAAGCCAGCCCGGAAGGCGACGCAGACCCGGAAATGGCCGCGATCGAAGCTGGTGCTCAGGACTTCGAAGAAGGTGAAGAAGAGGGCTCGACCCTGTTTATCACCGACACTACCGACCTGGACGCCGTGCAGAAGGCACTGCCGGAGCAGGGCTTCACCGTGACCTCGGCGAAGATCGGTTACACCCCGAAGAACCCGGTGAGCGCAGCTAGCCTGAGTGCTGAAGCGCTGGCTGAGGTGGAAGCGTTCCTCGAGGCGATCGACGAGAACGATGATGTGCAGAACGTGTATGTTGGTCTGACTGACTGATCTGTGTAATTGGGGCCGCTTTGCGGCCCTTCGCGGCGCAAGGCCGCTCCTACAAGGACCGCGCAAGCCATGGGCAGATGCGGTCCCTGTAGGAGCGGCCTTGCGTCGCGAAACGAGGGCGAAGCCCTCGCAGCGGTCCGGAGCCGAACCCAATGAACCCCACCTTCGCCTCCCTCAGCCTCGCCCACCTGCGCACCCTCGACCACCTGCTGCAGCTGAAAAACCTCAGCCACGCCGCCGAGCGCCTGGGCGTCAGCCAGTCAGCGCTGAGCCGCCAGCTGGCACACCTGCGCGAGGCCTTTGACGACCCGTTGCTGGTGCGCCAGGGCCGTGGCTACGTGCTCAGCGAACACGCCGAAGCCCTGGTCGAACCGTTGCGCCAAGTCCTGGAAGAACTGCACGCCCTGCGCCAGCCCGCCGTGTTCGACCCGGCGCGCTGCGAGCGGCGCTTCTGCCTGGCAGCCTCGGATTACGTGGCCGAGCACATGCTGCCGCTGCTGGTCGCGGCACTGGAGCGTGAAGCACCGGGCGTATCGCTGGAATACCGCACCTGGCAGGCCGGCCAGTACGCCTTGTTGGCCAGCGGCGAGATCGACTTGGCCACTACCTTGTTCGACGAGTCGCCGCCCAACCTGCACGGTCGCCTGCTGGGTGAGGACCGCGCGGTGTGCCTGATGCGCCACGACCACCCGCTTGCGGCCCACGCCGCGTTGAGCCAGGCCGACTACCTGGCGCACAAGCATGTGCGTATCTCCGGCGGTGGCGACAAGGACAGCTTCATCGACCGCCACCTGCGCGCCCAGGGCCTGCAGCGGCGGGTCAGCCTGGAAGTGCCGTTCTTCTCCGCCACCGTTCAGGTAATTGCCAACAGCCAGGCCGTGGCCACGGTGCCCGAGCACATAGCCCGGCAGCTGTGCCGCCTGCATGAGCTGGCCTGGCGGCCGTTGGGTTTCATCGACCACAGCCAGCGCTACTGGGTGGTGTGGCACCAGCGCCTGCAGGCCTCGGCCGAGCACCGCTGGTTGCGCAACCGGGTATTCGAGTTGTGGCGCCAGTCGCAGTTTGGCGTGCAGGGTGGGCATGCGGGTTTGCCATAGCAGCTATGCGCGAAGTGGGGTTATTCGGTTTGGTATAGGTGCCTAGACTGAGGGCATTGTGTTGTCTGTACTGGCCTCTTCGCGGGTGAACCCGCTCCTACAAAGGATTGCACCGCTCTCAGGTGCGGCGGTATCCCTTGTAGGAGCGGGTTCACCCGCGAAGAGGCCGGCCCAGGCAATGAATAACCCCCAGGAGAGCCAGCGTGACCCCCGAACAATTCCGCCAATACGGCCACCAGCTGATCGACCTGATCGCCGACTACCGCCAAACCGTCGGCGAACGCCCGGTCATGGCCCAGGTCGAGCCCGGCTACCTCAAGGCTGCCTTGCCCGAACAGGCCCCCCAGCAAGGCGAACCCTTCGAGGCCATCCTCGACGACGTCAACCAGCTGGTCATGCCCGGCCTGTCCCACTGGCAGCACCCGGACTTCTACGGCTATTTCCCCTCCAACGGTACCCTGTCCTCGGTACTGGGTGACTTCCTCAGCACCGGTCTGGGCGTACTGGGCCTGTCGTGGCAATCCAGCCCGGCGCTGAGCGAGCTGGAAGAAACCACCCTCGACTGGCTGCGCCAGCTGCTTGGCTTGTCTGGCCAGTGGAGCGGGGTGATCCAGGACACTGCCTCGACCAGCACCCTGGTGGCACTGATCAGCGCCCGTGAACGCGCCACCGACTACGCCCTGGTACGCGGCGGCCTGCAGGCCGAGGCCAAGCCGTTGATCGTGTATGTCAGCGCCCACGCCCACAGTTCGGTGGACAAGGCCGCGCTGCTGGCCGGTTTTGGTCGCGACAACATTCGCCTGATCCCCACCGACGAACGTTACGCCCTACGCCCAGAGGCGTTGCAGGCGGCCATAGAGCAAGACCTGGCCGCCGGCAACCAGCCCTGCGCCGTAGTGGCCACCACCGGCACCACCACCACCACCGCCCTCGACCCGCTGCGCCCGGTCGGCGAGATTGCCCAGGCCCATGGCCTGTGGCTGCATGTGGACTCGGCCATGGCCGGTTCGGCAATGATCCTGCCGGAATGCCGCTGGATGTGGGATGGCATCGAGCTGGCCGATTCGGTAGTGGTCAACGCGCACAAGTGGTTGGGTGTGGCCTTCGATTGCTCCATTTACTACGTGCGCGACCCGCAGCACCTGATCCGGGTAATGAGCACCAACCCCAGCTACCTGCAATCGGCAGTGGATGGCGAGGTGAAGAGCCTGCGTGACTGGGGCATCCCGCTGGGCCGCCGGTTCCGTGCGTTGAAGCTGTGGTTCATGTTGCGTAGCGAGGGGGTTGAAGCGTTGCAGGCGCGGCTGCGGCGTGACCTGGACAATGCCCAGTGGTTGGCGGGGCAGGTTGGGGCGGCGCAAGAGTGGGAAGTGCTGGCGCCGGTGCAGTTGCAGACCTTGTGCATTCGCCATCGGCCGGCGGGGCTGGAAGGGGAGGCGCTGGATGCGCATACCAAGGGCTGGGCCGAGCGGCTTAATGCTTCCGGGGCTGCGTATGTGACGCCGGCGACGCTGGATGGGCGGTGGATGGTGCGGGTGTCGATCGGGGCATTGCCGACTGAGCGGGGGGATGTGGAGCGGCTCTGGCAGCGCTTGCAAGAAGTGGTCAAGGGCTGAAATTGCCGGGGCCGCTTTGCGGCCCTATCGCGACACAAGGCCGCTCCTACAGGGGATCGCGTCGGCGCGGGCGTGCGCGGACCCCTGTAGGAGCGGCCTTGTGTCGCGAAAGGGCTGCAGAGCAGCCCCTTGCAATCTATCAGTGGCTCACCGCCTGAAAGCTACCTTTACGGCTAGCCTCATAGGCTTCCTTCTCCATCGGCTTGGCCTCCGGGTTGCCCAGGTCTTCCATCGCCAGGCGATGGGTTTCCGGGGCAATGTAGGCCGCCAGGGCGCACACGCAGGTGATGAAGAACGCCAGCCCACCAATCACCAGCGGGATGTTTTCCGAGCCGGGCGGGGCAACCAGGGCAAACAGCGCCGGCAGCATGGCGGTCAGCATGGTGCCGACGTTCTGCGCAATGGCCATGGCCGAAACGCGGTAGCGGGTGTGGAACAGCTCTGGGTAGAAGCTTGGGAACACCGCGTTGTAGCCCTGGTAGACCATGCCCCACATCACGATCGAAGCGGCGAAGGCCAGCGGTACGTTCTGGATGCTGATCGCATACAGGTAGACGAAGGCCAGCAGGCCAGAGCCCAGGCAGCCAGCGATCATGGTCGGGCGACGGCCGATCTTGTCCGACAGGTTGCCGACAAACGGAATCACCAGCACTGCGACGATGTTGCCAACCACCGGGATCCACAGGTACACGCTCTTGTCGAAGCCGATGCCATAGGCCGGCTGCACCGCGTAGGCCGCACCAAAGATGGTGGCCACCACCGGGATCACGTTCATCAGTGCCATGAACATCACCAGCACCATGTGCTTCCAGCTGTGACGGAAGGCTTCGCTGATCGGCGACTTGGCCACTTTGTCCTGTTTCTCTTCCTTCACGAATGCCGGGGTTTCGTGCACTTCCTTACGGATGATGAAGCCGGCAATCAGCACGATGGCGCTCATCAGGAACGGAATGCGCCAGCCCCAGTCGTTGAACGCTTCGCTAGGCATGAAGTAGGCCAGTGGCAAGAACACCGCCGCCGCCATGACCTGGCCGGCCTGCACGCCTTGCAGGGTGAAGCTGGCGTAGTAGCCCCTTCGGCCGAACGGCGCGTGCTCCATGATCATCGAACTGGCACCGGAGATTTCCCCGGCCACGGCAAAGCCCTGGATCAGGCGCAGAACCACCAGCAAGGCCGGCGCGAGGAAGCCGATGTCGTGGTAGGTAGGCAGCAGGCCCACGGCCATGGTCGACAGGCCCATCAGGAACATGCACAGCAGCAGTACGTTCTTGCGGCCGCGGGTGTCACCCCAGTGGCCGAGCACGAAGGCACCGACCGGGCGCGCCAGGTAACCCACGCCGTAGGTGGCCAGCGAGGCAATGATGGCCATTTTCGGGTCGGTGTTGGGGAAGAAGATCTGCGGGAAAATCAGCGCGGCGGCCTGGGCGTAGATGAAGAAGTCGTAGTACTCGAGGGCCGAGCCTATCCATCCACTGGCGGTCGCTTTCTTGGCTTGGGAGCTGGAGTGAGCCATGGTTGTCTCCGTTGTTATTGTTGTTTGCGCAGGTTCCGCCATAGGTTTCAGGGGCAGGAGGCAACGGTCGGTGTGCCTGCGTCTGTGGTTCATGTTGACCACGGGCCAGCGGACTGGCAATTCGCTAAAACGGGTTTTGTGCGATAATCGAACGCAAAACTAACCATTCCGTACAAAGAGATTGAAGCGACGACTTTACCTGCGAATAATCGATCGTGCCATAAACTGTGACAGTGGTTTTTTACCTGACTGGCACCGTAATCCTCTAACAACAAGGAACTCCCGCCATGCAGCGTTCGATCGCTACCGTGTCCTTGAGCGGCACACTGCCGGAAAAGCTCGAAGCCATCGCCGCCGCCGGTTTTGACGGCGTCGAGATCTTCGAAAACGACCTGCTCTATTACGCCGGCAGCCCGCGCCAGGTGCGCCAGATGTGCGCTGACCTGGGTATTGCCATCACCCTGTTCCAGCCGTTCCGCGACTTTGAAGGCTGCCGCCGCGACCGCCTGCAGAAAAACCTCGACCGCGCCGAGCGCAAGTTCGACCTGATGCAGGAGCTGGGCACCGACCTGGTGCTGGTGTGCAGCAACGTCCAGGCCGATGCCCTGGGCGATGAACAACTGCTGGTCGACGACCTGCGCCTGCTGGGCGAGCATGCCGGCAAGCGTGGCCTGCGCATTGGCTACGAAGCGCTGGCCTGGGGCCGCCACGTCAACACCTACCAGCAAGTGTGGAACCTGGTACGCCAGGCCGACCACCCGGCCCTCGGGGTGATCCTCGACAGCTTCCACACCCTGTCGCTGAAGGGCGACCCGAGCGCGATCCGCGACATTCCCGGCGACAAGATCTTCTTCGTGCAAATGGCCGACGCACCGATCCTGGCCATGGATGTGCTGGAGTGGAGCCGCCACTTCCGCTGCTTCCCGGGGCAGGGTGAAATGGACATGGCCGGTTTCCTCGCGCCGATCCTTGCCACTGGCTACCGTGGCCCGCTGTCGCTGGAAGTCTTCAATGACGGCTTCCGCGCCGCGCCACCCCGGCAGAATGCCGCCGATGGCCTGCGTTCGCTGCTGTACCTTGAAGAGCAGACCCGCCTGCGCCTGGAGCAGGAAAACACGCCGATCGAACCTGGCGTGCTGTTCACCCCGCCAGCGGCCAGTACCTATGACGGCGTGGAGTTCCTTGAGTTTGCGGTCGACGAAGCCGTCGGTGCGCGCCTGGGCAGCTGGTTGAAGCGCCTGGGCTTTGCCGAAGCCGGCAAGCACCGCAGCAAAGAAGTGCAGTTGCTGCGCCAGGGCGATATCAACATTGTGCTGAACGCCGAACCGTATTCCTTCGGCCACAACTTCTTCGAGGCCCATGGCCCGTCGCTGTGCGCCACCGCGCTGCGGGTCAAGGACCAGCAAGCCGCGCTGAAGCGCGCCACCGCCTACCGTGGCCAGCCGTTCCGCGGCCTGGTCGGCCCCAACGAGTGCGAAGTGCCGGCGGTGCGTGCGCCGGATGGCAGCCTGCTGTACCTGGTGGAGCAGGGCACTGCCGGCCAGACCTTGTACGACACCGACTTCAGCCTGGACAAGAACGCCACCGCCACCGGCGGCCTGCGCCGTATCGACCACATGGCCCTGGCCCTGCCGGCCGAGTCGCTGGACAGCTGGGTGCTGTTCTACAAGAGCCTGTTCGACTTCGCCGCCGACGACGAAGTGGTGCTGCCCGACCCGTATGGCCTGGTCAAGAGCCGCGCCCTGCGCAGCCAGTGCGGCACCTTGCGCCTGCCACTGAACATCTCGGAAAACCGCAACACCGCCATCGCCCATGCGCTGTCCAGCTACCGCGGATCTGGTGTGCACCACATCGCCTTCGATTGTGATGACATCTTCCGCGAAGTAGCACGGGCCAAGTTGGCCGGGGTGCCGCTGTTGGAGATCCCGCTTAACTACTACGACGACCTGGCAGCGCGCTTCGATTTCGACGACGAGTTCCTCAGCGAACTGGCGTACTACAACGTGCTGTACGACCGCGATGCCCAGGGTGGCGAGCTGTTCCACGTGTACACCGAACCGTTCGAGGAGCGCTTCTTCTTCGAAATCATCCAGCGCAAGGGTGGTTATGCCGGTTACGGCGCGGCCAACGTCGCGGTGCGCCTGGCGGCCATGGCCAAGGCCCGCAGCGGCGCGGCGCGCAAGCCGGTGCTCTGAGCCCGACGCGCTCGGTGTAGGAGCGGCCTTGTGCCGCGAATGGGCTGCAAAGCAGCCCCAGCCATTCGTGATGTGAGGCTGAAAATTTGGGGGCGCTGTGCGCCCCTTCGCGGCACAAGGCCGCTCCTACATCGACCGCGTAGGCTTCAGTGGCGCTCAGCCACTAGCAACAACGACTGCGGCACCGCACTCTGCGGATGCTGCGGCTCCTGCAAGCTGACCAGCCGCAACCCCGCCATGTCCAGCGCGTTCAGCCAGCTGGCCAAGGTGCGGAAATACCACGGCATCACCTGCCAGTCCCCGGCGAACCCGGCAAACGACTCCTCCCGCCAGCCATCCTGGTAATCCCCACCCGCCACACTCCACGGGTGCAGGGTCTGGATCACCAGTGCACCACCGGGCACCAGCAACGCGTTCATCGCCGCCAACAGCGGGATGATGTCCTGATGCAACAGTGCGAAATTGGCGCAGATCAGGTCATAGTCTTTACCCACATACACTTGCGCATCCGCCAACTGCGCATAACTGGCCAGGTGCACCTCGGCAGGCCCCGCAGCACGTGCGGCCTCTACCAGCGACCTGTCACCATCGACGCCTACGGCCTCGATACCCCGGTCGCCCAGCGCGCGCAGCAACCATCCCTCGCCACAACCCAGGTCGAGCACCCGTTCAGGCTGACGCCCAAGGATGGCCAGCAGCATGGCCTGGTCGGTTACCTGGCGGCGGCTCTCGATGCTGGCGCTGCGCACAGCCTCAATCCAGGCCTGGGCGTTGTGCTGCCAGCTGTCGAGCAACGCGTCTTCGGGGTTGCGCATGGTCATTGCTTCACCACCCTCTGTAGGAGCAGCCTTGCGCTGCGAAGAGGCCAGTATGGCAGACAGATTTCCTTCAGCCGTGCGGGCCTCTTCGCAGCACAAGGCTGCTCCCGCATCTGTATCGGGCCAATTATTCCAGTGGGATTCGCGCGCGACCCCCTTGGCGCACGCCTCGATATCGCGTCGTACAAACAAGGCGGTCGCGCGCGCCCGGCACAGGATGGACTGGCCCGAAACAAACGTAGGAGCGGCTTTAGCCGCGAAGCGCCGCGCGGGCGGCGCTCGATCTCCTAGGCGCTGAAAATACATCGGCGAACACCTGCGGCGCTCGATCCAACAGGCAACCTAAATCCCAAGGCAAGCCCCCGTCGGCCCTTACCGCTTAACTGACTGGCATTAGGGCATGCCCGCGAAACAGGCGACGCGGTGGATGGCACCGGCGTTGCCGGTGTTCGCGATGTAGGAGCGGGTTTACCCGCGAAGAACCCAGCGCGGTGGATGGCACCGGCGTTGCCGGTGTTCGCGGCTAAAGCCGCTCCTACACAGGGATCGCGAAGGCCTTCAATTGCTCACCATCAGCTCCGGCCCCAGGTAATCGTTGATCTGCTCGATATCGTCATCCCCCAGGCTGCCCACCGACGAGGCCAGGCGCAGCCGCGACATCAGGTAGTTCAACTTCGCCTCGAACAGGTCGTGGCGGGCGTCATACAGCAACTCTTCGGCATTGAGCACATCCGAGTTGGTGCTGGTACCGCCCTCCTTGAAGCCCTTGCGGGTCGAGGTCAGCGAGCGTTCGTTCGACGCCACGGCCTTTTCCAGGGCATGAATGCGCAAGGCACCACTCTGCACGCCTCGGTACTCGCGGGTAGTGCCGGAAATCACTTCCTGGCGCGTGGCGTCTAGCTCATCCAGGGCCTTGGAGCTGTTGGCGCTGGCCTGGCGGGTCAGGGCGCTGGTGCTGCCACCGCTGTACAGCGGGATGTTCAGCTCCAGCCCGATCGAGCTGTAGTGGTTGCGCTGGTTCAGTTCGGAAATCGACTGGCTGCTGCCGGCCGTGTAGCCCGCCACGAAATCCAGGGTTGGGTAATGCCCGGCACGGGCGCGTTTCACTTCTTCTTCGGCCAGCTCGTAGTTGTACCGGCGCGCATGAATCAGCGGGCTGTCGGCCTGGGCTTTCACCAGCCAGTCCTGCAGGTTGCCCGGCATCAGCGGCGGTGTGTTGAAGCCCGGCTGCAAGGTGGTCAGCGACTGCGGGGTTTCACCAATGTATTCCTCCAGCTTGCGCCGGGCGTTGACCAGGTTGTCCTGGGCTTCGATCAGGTCGGCGTCGGCCAGGTCGCGGCGGGCCACGGACTCGTCGATGTCGGTGATGGTGCCGGCGCCCAGCTCCTTGCGCCGTTTCGCGGAGGCCAGTTGCTCTTCAAAGGCGTTCAGCTTGGCCTTGGCCAACGTGATGGTCTCGCTGGCCAGCAGCACGTCGAAGTAGGCGTCGGCCAGGCGCACCGCCGCGTCCTGGCTCTTGGCGTCGAACACCGCCACGCTGTAGTCGGCACGTTGCTGGCCCTGGTGGTACTCGGCCATTTTCTGCTTGTTGAACAGCGGCTGGCGCAGGCGCACGTTGGCGCCCTTGGAGTCATAGTCCAGGTCGTTGTCCTGGCCATTCTGGCGCTGGCTGCCATTGACCCTGTTGAAGTACGCCGCAGCGTTGATCTGCGGCAACAGGCCGGCCTGGCCGATGGCGCGGTTCTCGCCGCCGGCTTGTTTTTCGTGCACCGCAGCGCGGTAGATCGGGCCCTGGTACTGCAACAGGTCCCAGGCTTGTTTCAGGTCCATGGCACTGGCCTGTACAGATAACCCCAGCAGGCACAACATCAGGCACGGGCGTTTCATGTCATTGCTCCTTGAACGCGGCGTCTACGCGTTCGAGCATCGGTTTGAGCAGGTAGCTGAGCAGGTTGCGCTCGCCGGTCTTGATGGTAACGGTGGCGGGCATGCCGGGGCGGATGTGGTTGCTGCCCAGCAAGCCCATGCCGGCCGGGGTCACTTCCACCTGGGCCAGGTAGAACGGTTGCTTGCTTTCTTCGTCGAGCAGGCGATCGGCGGAGATGGTCTTGACCCGCCCCGGAATGTTCGGCGTCTGCGCGTGGTTGAAGGCCGGGAAAGCGAGGTCCACGGCCAGGCCCGGGACCATCTTGTCGATGGCTTGCACCGGGATCATCGCGTCGACCTGCAGTGGCTCGTCGAGCGGCACCACCTCCATGATCTTTGCACCAGGCTGGATGATGCCGCCGACCGTGGCGATGCTCAGGGCCTGGACCATGCCGTCGATCGGCGAGCGGATGACGGTATGGGTCACTTCGTAGTCCAGCGCGCGCAGGCGGTCGGCCAGGGTGGTGTTTTCCTTGGCGGTGTCGGTCAGTTGCGACTCCACTTCCTTCAGGTAGTCATGCTGGCGCTGCAGCATGCGCAGCTTGATTTCGGTGGCCTGGCTGCGTGCCCGGGCAATGTTGTTGAGGTTTTCGGCCTGGCCGGCGGACAAGTCGGCATTGTTGCGTTCCAGCTCCAGCAGGCGGTTGCGCGGTACATAGCCTTCGGCGGCCAGCAACCGGGTGCCTTGCAGCTCCTGGTTGAGGAAGCCGATTTGCGAGGCGCGGGCGCCGTAAACTTGCTGCAGGCCTTTGAGCTGCACCGCCGAGGCGGTGAGGTTTTCCTCAAGGATGCTCAGCTCCCCGGCCAGGCCCGCGCGGCGGGTTTCCAGCAAGCGCTGTTGCAGGTCCATGGCCGCCAGCAGGCGTGGGTCATTGCCGTAGTGTTCGAGCAGGGCCGGGTCGAAGGTGATCGTGTCGCGGTCATCGCGCTCTGCTTCCAGGCGGTTTTCCACGGTCTTGCTGACGATGTACTGGGCACTGAGCGCGCCTTGTTCGGCCACTGCACGCAGGGCGTCGAGGCGTACCACCTCCTGGCCTTTTTTCACCACATCGCCTTCGCGCACCAGGATCGCCTCGACCGTGCCGCCGGTCAGGTGTTGTACCGCCTTGCGGTTGCTGGTGACCTTGACGGTGCCAGTGGCTACCACGCCGGCGTCCAGTGGCGCCAGGCACGACCACAGCAGGAAACCGCCAAAGCCGGCAATCACCAACCACACGCCCCAGCGGGCCGGCCGGCCCACGTCCAGGTCGATCTGGTTGTTCGCCTCGGCGCGAATCAATTCGGTGTGTTGGCTCATCTGCATGATCGGTTACTCCCGTACTTTTACCGAAGCCAACGGCGCTGCGGCGCCACCGGGTATCACGCTAGCCTTGCGCAGCGCAGTGAACACTTCGTCGCGGCTGCCGAGCATGTGCACGCCGCCGTCGCGCAGCATCAACACCTTGTCGACCGTGCCCAGCACGTTGGGCCGGTGCGAAATCAGCACCACCGTGGCGCTGCGGGCCTTGAGCTCGACCAGTGCATCGACCAGGGCTTTTTCACCCACGTCGTCGAGGTTGGCGTTGGGCTCGTCCAGCACCACCAGGTTCGGCTCGCCATACAGCGCACGGGCCAGGGCGATGCGCTGCTTCTGGCCGCCCGACAGCGGGCTGCCGTCGGCGGCCAGGCGTGTGTCGTAGCCCTGCGGGAAGCGCAGGATCATGTCGTGCACGCCGCTGCTGCGGGCGGCGCGGATTACCGCCTCGCTGTCCACTTCGGCAAAGCGCGCGATGTTTTCGGCGATGCTGCCTTCGAACAGCTCCACGTCCTGCGGCAGGTAGCCGATCCATGGGCCCAGTTCGCTTTTGTTCCAGGTAAAGATGTCGGCACCGTCCAGACGCACTTTGCCGGCCTGAGTCGGCCACACGCCTACCAGCAGGCGGGCGAGGGTGGACTTGCCCGAGGCCGAAGGGCCGATGACGCCCAGGGTTTCCCCTGGCACCAGGCTGAAGCTCACCCCGCGCAGGATGGTGGTACTGGTACCGGGGGCACCGGCGATCACGTTTTCCACGGCCAGCATGCCCAGTGGCCGCTGCAGCGACATGCTCGGCGGCCGCTGCGGGTAGTCCTGCAGCAGGTCGTTGAGCCGGCCCCAGGCCAAACGGCAGCCCAGCAGTTGCTTCCACGAGGCAATTACCTGTTCCACCGGGCCCAGGGCGCGGCCGGTAAGGATCGAGCAGGCGATCATCATGCCGGGGGTGATCTTGCCTTCGATTGCCAGCAGCGCGCCGGTACCGAGTATCAGCGACTGCAAGGTGATGCGCACGAAGCGCCCGGTGCTGCTGATCAACGCAGCGCGGTCAGAGGCCAGGGTCTGCATCTGCAGGATGCGCAGGTGGCCCTGGTACCAGCGCTTGCCGATTGACGGCAGCATGCCCATGGCCTCGATGACTTCGGCGTTGCGCAGGTTGTTGTTGGCATAGCTGGCTGAAGACAGGGCCGCCTGGTTGGCTTCGGCCAAGGGCTTTTGCGTGGCCTTTTCGGTGAGGTAGGCCAGCCCCACCAGGATCAGCGAGCCGATCATCGTGACCAGCCCGAGCAAAGGGTGAATCAGGTAGCAGACCAGCAGGTAGATCGGCGTCCAGGGGGCATCGAAGAAGGCGAACAGGCCGTTGCCGGTGACGAACTGGCGGACCTGCGCCAAGTCCTGCAGTGCCTGTGCCGGGTTGCCGCCGGCACGGCTCAGGTTGCGCTCGAAAGCGGCACTGAAGATGCGCCGGTTGAGGTCCATGTCCAGGCAGTTGCCAACCCGGATCAGCACACGGGTGCGGACCATTTCCAGGGCCGACATCAGCAGGAACAGCCCGACCACCAACAGGGTGAGCATGGTCAAAGTAGTGACGTTACGGCTGACCAGGGCACGGTCATACACCTGCAGCATATAAACGGCTGGCGTCAACATCATGACGTTTATCACGCCGCTGAAGGCGGCCAGGGCGTAGAAGCTGCGGCGCAGGCGAAACAACGCGTCGGCCAGCTCGGAACGAGTGCGTGGCGGCTTGTGCATCGGGGGCCTCCCTTTTCACAAATCGGGGAAGCCGTTGCGGCGCCCCGTACAGCGGTAGTTGTGGCTTCTGGTCGGCTCGCAGACGGGTCGCTCTATAGGCGAATGGTCCAAAACGCTGCGTTGCTCCCACATGCAGCAGCGTAGGTTGCAACGAAACATTCGGTAATATCTTTTCGCTCTATAAAATCTTTGAACTTTTCATAAGTGCCAGAAAAACAGCTAGTTGCAACGCATTATCATCGCGAGACGTTTTTTTTGACGGGATATTGACAAGGTTTTGTCCTGCGACTTTAGTCTGATGTATTCGGACCCTGTGCGAGCTGGGGGCGATGCATGTGCGTTACACAACTGTATCGCACCGTTAACAAGGTTACCGCCGTACCCGTGGGAGCCGGCTTGCCGGCAATGAGGTCAGTGGCGCCAAGACGAGACCGCCCAGCTGTCCCCTGAACCCCTGAACAGAAACTGCGCAAGTCAACCCTGACTGGGCGCGGGAAGGACCCTGCTGCCCTGTGATTTCTCCCGACAGATCGAGGGCAATTGAAAATGGCCAATTTCAGCAAGTCGGATTTGGAATTCATCCTCAAGCAGATCTTCATCGCCGAAGCCCACTCCGCTGGTACCAGCCTGATCGACCTGCTGCCCAACGGCCAGGTACCTTTCGGCCTGCGCACTGTGGACGGTAGCTTCAACAACCTGGTCGCCGGGCAAAGCGAGTTCGGCGCTGCCGACAACGCGTTCCTGCGCCTGCTCGATGCCTCCTACCGGGCCAACTATGTTGGCACCGGCATGGTCACCGACTCGCAGCCGCGCACCATCAGCAACCTGATCGTCGACCAGACGCAGAACAATCCGGCGGCAGTCGAGGCCAACGGCGGCGCCGCCCCGGTGATGAGCCCGGGCATCGACGGGGTGTTCGGCACCGCTGATGACAAGCCAGTGTTCTTCATCCCCAACGTCTCGCCAGACGTGGGCCTGACCGCCGGCTTCAACGCCTGGATGACCTTCTTCGGCCAGTTCTTCGACCACGGCCTGGACCTGGTCACCAAAAGCAGCACCGACATCGTGTTCATCCCGCTGCGCCCCGACGACCCGCTGTACAACGCCAACAGCCAGACCAACTTCATGGTGCTGCCACGGGCCGTGCGTACCGCCGGTGCCGATGGCGTGGTAGGCACTGCCGACGATGGCCAGACCAACACCACCTCGCCGTTCGTCGACCAGAGCCAGACCTACAGCTCGCACCCCTCGCACCAGGTATTCCTGCGTGAGTACATGCTCAACGCCGCCGGCGACCCGGTGGCCACCGGGCGGCTGATCACCAACCGCGACCTGGGCGCCGATGGCAAGTTCGGCACCAGTGACGATGGCAACAGCGAGAACGGCGGCATGGCCACCTGGGCGGTGGTCAAGGCCCAGGCCCGCGACCTGCTCGGTATCAACCTGACCGACGCCGACGTGCACAGCGTGCCGCTGCTGGCCACCGACCCCTATGGCAACTTCCTGCGTGGGCCCAACGGCATGCCGCAGGTGGTGATGCGTGTGAACAATGGCCTGGACGGCATCGCCGGCACCGCCGACGACGTCACCCAGCTGGTCGAAGGCAACCGCGCCGCGCCCATCAGCCTGGCCAATGCCGTAAGCACCGGGCATGGTTTCCTCGACGACATTGCCCACAGTGCCGCGCCGGTGATCGTCGGTGGTGAGCTGCGCCCTGACGGCGACACCCTGATTGGCAATGCACAGCCGCCGGGGCCTGGCGGCAGCAACCTGACCTACGACAACGAACTGCTCGACGCCCACTACATCGCCGGCGACGGCCGGGTGAACGAGAACATCGGCCTGACTGCCGTGCACCATGTGTTCCACTCCGAGCACAACCGCCTGGTGCAGCAGACCAAGGACACCCTGCTGGCCGCGGGCGACGTGGCGTTCCTCAACGAATGGCTGATCGACGATGTGGCCGCCATCCCTACCACCGCCGCCGGCATTGCCGCGCTGGTTTGGGACGGTGAGCGGTTGTTCCAGGCCGCCAAGTTCGGCACCGAAATGCAGTACCAGCACCTGGTGTTCGAAGAGTTCGCCCGCACCATCCAGCCGCAGATCGACGAGTTCCTGGCACCCAACGGCTACGATACTTCGATCAACCCGGCAATCCTCGCCGAGTTCGCCCACGTGGTGTACCGCTTCGGCCACTCGATGCTGACCGAAACCGTCGACCGCTTCGACACTGACTTCGACACGGTAAACGGCGACCCGCAATTGGGCCTGATCGCCGCCTTCCTCAACCCGCTGGCATTTGCCGAAAGCGGCGCCACTGCAGACGAAGCAGCTGGCGCGATTATCCGCGGCGTGACCCGCCAGCTGGGCAACGAGATCGACGAATTCGTCACCGAGGCGCTGCGCAACAACCTGCTCGGCCTGCCGTTGGACCTGCCCGCACTGAACATCGCCCGTGGCCGCGACACCGGCATCCCCAGCCTGAACGAAGCCCGCCGCGAGTTCTACGCCATGACTGGCGACAGCCAGCTCAAACCGTACATCAGCTGGGTCGATTTTGCCGATTACCTCAAGCACCCGGCATCGCTGGTGAACTTCATCGCCGCCTACGGCACGCACTCGACCATCACCGGGGCCACTACCGAAGCGGCCAAGCGCGCCGCTGCCTTTGCCTTGGTATTCGGCGGCGATGGCGCGCCGTCTGACCGCTTGGCGTTCCTCAACGGCACCGACAACTGGGCCAACAATGCCGGCGTGACCATTACCGGCGTCGATGCCATCGATTTCTGGGTCGGCGGCCTGGCCGAGAAGAAGATGCCGTTTGGCGGCATGCTCGGCTCCAGCTTCAACTTCGTCTTCGAAACCCAGCTGGAAGCGCTGCAGAACGGCGACCGTTTCTACTACTTGTCGCGCACGGCGGGCATGAACTTTGGCACGGAGCTGGAGAACAACTCCTTCGCCAAGCTGATCATGCTCAACTCCGACGTCACTCACCTGTCCAACACGGTGTTCCTCACGCCCACCTACACCCTGGAGGTGAACCAGGCCAACCAGTTCACCGGGCTGGGGGCTGAAGGCCGGGACGACCCGACTGGCGGCATCATGATCAACGGCGTCGAAGTGGTGCCGCTGGTGATCCGCGACAACCCCGATACCGTCGGGCCAGACGAAAACTACCTGCACTACACCGGCGAAGACCATGTGGTGCTGGGCGGTACTTCCGGCAACGACATCATCATCTCCGGTGATGGTGACGACACGGTCTATGGTGACGCCGGCAACGACCGCCTCGAAGGCGGCGCCGGCAACGATGCGGTGCTGGGCGGCGCAGGCGACGACATCATCACCGACTCGTTCGGCGACAACCGCCTGGAAGGCAACGCCGGCAACGACGTGATCGTTGCCGGCAGCATGCTGGCGGCCGGCAACCTGATCCTGGGCGGCGATGGCCAGGACTTCATCATAACCACCGAAGACATCAGCACCACCTTCGGCGGCCAGGGTGACGACTTCATCCTCGGCGCCAAGACCAACCTGCCGCCGACCGGCAACGAAGGCGACGACTGGATCGAGAAGGGCACCCAGGACGGTGCGCCCGGCGACAACTTTGCGCCGTTGCTGGGTGACGAAGTGGTCGGCAACGACATCTTCGTCGGTGGCGGCGGCTTTGATGAAATGATCGGCGAGGGCGGCGACGACATCTTTGTCGGCAGTGATGCCCAGGACAAGATGGACGGCATGTCCGGGTTCGACTGGGTGACCTACAAGAATGACAAGGTCGGTGTCACCGTCGACCTGAGCCTGGCCGCCCTGGCCCAGCCCCATGGCAATGCGCCGAACCAGAACACCGGCGTGTTCAACCCGGTCGGCGCCTCGCCGGCTTCCATCCTCGACCGCTTCGCCGAGGTCGAGGGCGTGTCCGGCTCGCATTACGCCGACGTGCTCAAGGGCGATGATGTCGATGCCGTGACCATCCTCAACCACGGCGGCACCACCGGCAGTGCGTTGACCAACGTCGATTTGATCCATGGCCTGCGCGACTTCCTGGAAGCCGCCGGGTTACCGACCACTGGCTTTGCTACCGGCAACATCCTGCTGGGCGGCGATGGCAGCGACCTGATCGAGGGCCGAGGCGGCGACGACCTGATCGACGGTGACAAGTGGCTCAACGTGCGCATCGCGGTGTATGCCGCCGATGACGTTGACCACACTGGCCCCGAGATCAACAGCTTCGACAGCATGGTCGACATGATCCCGTACATGCTTGACCGCACCTACAACCCTGGCCAGCTCAAGGCTGTGCGGGAAATCCTCAATGGTATCTCGACCGGTGGGGCGGCCTTCGATACCGCGATATTCTCGGGCGTGCAGAGCGAGTACACCGTCACCCGTGACAACCGGGGCACGGTCATCACGTCCGACGATGTCTGGACCGTGACCGACAGTGTGGCCGGCCGCGACGGCGTTGATACACTGCTGCACATCGAACGTTTGCAGTTCGCCGACAGCCAGCTGGTGCTGCTGGAAGGCGTGAACGCGCAGCCCACCGGCAGCCCGACCGTGACGGGTGGCGTGGGTGGCGCGGTTACCGTGGGCGATATGCTGACGGTGAGCGTGGCGGGCGTACGTGATGCCGACAACATTGGCACCGGCAACCCGCTGGGTACGTTGGCCAACAGCTCGGTGTCGTACTACTGGCAGTTCGAGGCCAACCCGGGCAGTGGTGTGTTTGAGGACATCATCCTGCTGCCTGCCGGCGACCTGGCGTTCCAGAGTGCCGACGGCACCTCGTTCAAGGTGTCGCCAGACCTGGCCGGCCTGAACTTGCGGGTCAAGGCCATCTACCAGGACGCCCATGGCACCACCGAAGTGCTGTTCTCCCAGCCTACCGGCCTGGTGCAGCCAGGCGCGCCCGTGGTGCCGACGCCGGCCGTGCCGGTGGTGGATGCCGCTGATGGTGGTGCCGGCCTGCACATGGTGCGCTCCGACCTCAACTTCATCCTGGCGCAGATCAAGATCGCCGAGGCCGATGCACATGGGCAGGACATCCTCTCGCTGATCCCCAACATCCGTGCGCCACTGGGCCTGCGGGCGGTGGATGGTTCGAACAACAACCTGATGAACCTCAACGGCAACAACCACACCCAGTACGGTGCTGCCGACAACGTGTTCCCGCGCCTGACCGACCCGGTGTTCAACCAGGCCGAAGGCGTGGGTGCCGGCTTCTTCGGCCCTGGCTCGCCAGCCGTCCCCGGCTCTTCGTACCAGCAAACCAGCGGCGCGGTGTTCGACTCGCAACCGCGTACCATCAGTAACCTGATCGTTGACCAGACCTCGAACAACCCGGCGGCCTATGCCAACGCCTATGACCCAGGCCTGAACGGCCAGCTGGACTTCGGTGCGCAAGGCAACGACGACGTGCTCAAGGATGGCGTGCGCATCGTTGCCAGCCCTGGCCTGGACGGCAAGTTCGGCACCAATGACGACCACGATGTGTACCTGTTCGAGAACACCGCTGCCGATGCCGGGCTGTCCGCGCCGTTCAACGCCTGGATGACTTTCTTCGGGCAGTTCTTCGACCATGGCCTGGACCTGGTCACCAAGGGTGGCTCGGGTACGGTGTACATCCCGCTGAAGCCGGACGACCCCCTGTACAAGGAAGGTGCCCCGACCAACTTCATGGTTGTGACCCGTGCCACCAACCTGCCTGGGCCTGATGGCATCCTCGGCAACGCCGACGATATTCACGAGCATACCAACACCACCACCCCGTTCGTGGACCAGAACCAGACCTACAGCTCGCACCCTTCGCACCAGGTGTTCCTGCGCGCCTACGTGATGACCGACAATGGCCCGGTTGCCACTGGCCGGCTGATTACCAACCGCGACCTGGGCGCCGATGGCAAGTTCGGCACTGCTGATGACCACGAAATCGGCGGCATGGCCACCTGGAAGGTGGTCAAGGCACAGGCCCGCGACCTGCTCGGCATCAACCTGACCGATGCCGACGTCGACAACGTGCCGCTGCTGGCCACCGATGCCTATGGCAACTTCATCAAGGGGCCGCATGGCTACCCGATGGTGGTGATGAAGGGTGTAGACGGTATCGCCGGTACTGCCGATGACCAACAGGTAGAAGGCAACCCGTTGGCGCCGATCAACCTGGCCAACGCGGTGCGCACCGGCCACCAGTTCCTCGCTGATATCGCCCACAATGCAGTGCCGGTGTTCAGTGGTGGGGTGCTGGCACCCGATGCGGATAATCTCGTTGGCAACCCGGTGGACGTCAACCCGAACACCGGTGCCAACCTGAACTACGACAACGAGCTGCTCGACGCGCACTACATTGCCGGTGATGGCCGGGTCAACGAGAACATCGGCCTGACCGCCGTGCATGCGATCTTCCACTCCGAGCACAACCGGCTGGTGGCACAGACCATGGACACTGTGCTCGATTCGAACGACCTGGCCTTCCTCAACGAATGGCTGCTCAACCCGGTAACGGCATTGCCAACCACCCCGACCGAGGTCAATGCCCTGGTGTGGAACGGCGAGCGCCTGTTCCAGGCCGCCAAGTTCGGCACCGAAATGCAGTACCAGCACCTGGTGTTCGAAGAGTTCGCCCGTACCGTGCAACCACGGGTCGACCTGTTCTTCGCCCCGACCCAGGTGTATGACGTCGACCTCGATGCCTCGATCGTGGCCGAATTCGCCCACACCGTGTACCGCTTCGGCCACTCGATGCTGACCGAGACCGTCGACCGCTTCGACATCGACTTCAACGTCATCAAGGACCCGGCAAGCGCCAACCCCGAGCAGCAACTGGGGCTGATCGCGGCGTTCCTCAACCCGCTGGCCTATGCCGCCAGCGGCGTCACCCCCGAGGACGCGACCAGCGCCATCGTGCGCGGGGTCACCCGCCAGGCCGGTAACGAAATCGACGAGTTCGTCACCGAGGCGCTGCGCAACAACCTGCTCGGCCTGCCGCTGGACCTGCCGGCCATCAACATCGCCCGTGGCCGCGACGTCGGTATCCCCTCGCTGAACGCCTTGCGCCGCGACATCTACGGGCAAACCGGCGATACCCAGCTCAAGCCTTACACCAGCTGGGTCGACCTGGTGCAGCACCTGAAGCATCCGGAGTCGCTCATCAACTTCATTGCGGCCTATGGCACCCACAGCACCATCACCGAAGCCACCACGCTGCTGGAAAAACGCGCTGCAGCCATGGCCCTGGTGTTCGGCGGCGATGGTGCGCCAACCGATCGGCTGGACTTCCTCAACAGCAGCGGCGACTGGGCGAACATGACCCTGGCCGGCAAGGATGGCGCACTGGGCACTGCCGATGACCTGAAGGGTGTGACCATCACCGGTGTCGATGCCATCGACCTGTGGATCGGCGGCCTGGCCGAAGAGAAAACCCCGTTCGGCGGCATGCTCGGCACCACCTTCAACTTCGTGTTCGAGAACCAGATGGAGAAACTGCAGGACGGCGACCGCTTCTACTACCTGGAGCGCACCGCCGGCCTGTCGATGAACGCCGAGCTGGAAAGCAACTCGTTCGCCAAGCTGATCATGGCCAACACTTCGGCCACGCACTTGCCGGGCCTGGTGTTCTCCGACCCGGGCTTCTACCTGGAACTGGACAAGAGCAAGCAGTACAACGACGGCCTGGGCAATGCCGACCCGCTGGGTGAAAACGGCGAGCAGGTGGTGTTCCGCGACAGCCCGCTGACGGTTGGCCCGGACAGCAACTACATCCGCTATGCCGGTGCCGAGCATATCGTGCTGGGTGGTACCAACGGCGACGACATCCTGGTGTCCAGCGAAGGTGACGACACGGTCTGGGGCGATGCCGGCAACGACCGCATCGAAGGTGGCGACGGCAACGACCAGCTGCGTGGTGGTGCCGGCGACGACATCATCAGCGACATGGGTGGTGACGACAACATCCAGGGCGGCGACGGCAACGACGTGCTGCACGGCGGTAATGGCATCAACCTGATCATCGGCGGCTTCGGCAACGACTTCATCGTCACCGGTGAGGATGCCTCCGAAGCCATTGGCGGCCAGGGCAATGACTTTATCCTGGGCAGCAAGGCCAACGAGCAGGACATGGGCAACGAAGGTGACGACTGGATCGAGAAGGGCACCTCGGACGGTGCGCCTGGCGACAACTTCGACCCACTCGGCAACGACCCGGTCATTGGCAACGACGTGTTCATCGGCGGCAACGAGAACGACAAGTTCAACGGTGAAGGCGGCGACGACATCATGGTCGGCAGCCTGGGCTTTGGCGACCGCTACATCGGTGGCTCGGGCTACGACTGGGCAACCTTCAAGGACCTGGCCCAGGGCGTGACCATCGACTACAGCGACCGCTTCTTCGATGTGCCACCGGTACCGGGCTCAGGCGCTTCGGCGCTGGTGCGCTTCGACATCATGGAAGGCCTGTCGGGTTCGGCGCATGGCGACTTCCTGCGCGGTGACAACGAAGACGCCACTTCACTGCCTACTGCTGGCGCGACAGGCAGCGTGCTGACCAACATCAGCCTGATCAATGGCCTGTCCAGTCTGCTGGCCGCTGGGGCCACGTTCTACGACGGCGGCAACATCATCCTCGGCGGCAGCGGCAGCGACCTGCTCGAAGGCCGCGGCGGTGACGATATTCTCGACGGTGACAAGTGGCTGAACGTGCGCATCAGCGTCCGCGCCAACCACGATGGCACCGGCCCGGAAATCGCCAGCTTCAACAGCATGGAGCCGATGGTGCCGTTCATGCTCAATGGCACCTACAACCCGGGCCAGCTGGTGATCATCCGCGAGATCCTCAACGGCACCGACAACTACGACACGGCGCTGTTCTCGGGGGTGGCCACCGACTACGACGTGGTGGTCGATGGCAACTCGGTGACGGTTACCGACCGGGTGGCCGGGCGTGATGGCGTCGACCACCTGACCGGTATCGAGCGCCTGCAGTTCTCCGACACCTCGATAGCCTCCGGCGTGGGTACCGCGGCCAACGCAGGCCCGTCGGGCCACCTGGTGATCCTCGACGCTGCCAGCGGCGTGCGTGACGACACACCGGTCAGCGGCCAGCTGCTGAAAGTAACCAACCTGGCGGTGCACGATGCCGACAACGCCAGCGCGGCCAATGCCAGCGGTGCCGTCAATGGTCCGATGGCCTACTACTGGCAGGTCGAGCGCCTGCCGGGCTCCGGGGTGTACGAAGACATCACCTTCGTCGCCGCAGGCGAAGTCTCGCGGGCAATCGGCAGCACCTACCGGGTGACAGACGATGTGGCTGGCCTGAGCATCCGCGTACGTGGGGTGTACCAGGACGCCAAAGGCACGCTGGAAATCGTCGACTCGTCGGCGAACAGCGCGCCGAGTGCCGGGCCGGCCGTAACCGGGCTGCTGGTGCAGAACCAGACGCTCACCGCCAACCCGGCGACCATCGTCGATGCCGATGGCCTGAGCAACCCGCAGTTCACCTTCCAGTGGCAATCCAACCGGGGGGTGGGTTGGGTCAACATTGCTGGCGCCATCAGCAGCACCTTTGTCCTGACCCAGGCGCAAGTGGGGCAGAACATGCGGGTGGTGGTCAGCTACGTGGATGACTTTGGCGTGCAGGAAAGCGTCGCCTCCGACATCCTCGACCCGGTGGCCAACGTCAACGATGCACCGACCGGTGCCGTGCTGATCAGCGACACCACGCCAGACCAAGGCCAAACGCTGACCGCACTCACCGGCGGCATCGCCGACCTGGACGGCCTGGGCGCCTTCAGCTTCCAGTGGCAACAGGGCACTGGCGGTACCTTCGCCAACATCGCCGGTGCTACCGCCGCCACCTTCACCCCCGGCTTTGCCCAGGGTAACCAGCAGCTGCGGGTGATCGTGCGTTACACCGACGGCTTCGGCACCCTGGAGTCGCTGACTTCGGCGGCCACCGCAGCGGTGACCGTGCCGGCAGGCGTGGTGTTGACCGGTACCAACGGTGCCAACACCCTGACCGGTGGTGCAGGTAACGACGTCATCTCGGGCCTGGGCGGCAACGACACGCTCAATGGCCTGGGCGGCTCCGACCAGTTGTTCGGTGGTGTCGGCAACGACATCCTCAATGGCGGTGACGACCCAGACCTGCTCAATGGCGAGGACGGCAACGACACCCTCAACGGTGGGCTTGGCGCGGATACCATGATCGGTGGTACAGGCAACGATACCTTCGTGGTCGACAACGTCGGTGACACGGTAACCGAAGCACTGAACGGCGGTACCGACCTGGTGCAGACCAGCCTGGCAAGCTACACCCTGGGCGCCAACGTCGAGAACCTGACCTACACCGGCAGCAGCGCCTTCACCGGTACCGGTAACGCGTTGGCCAACACCATCACCGGTGGCGCCGCCAACGACGTGCTCAATGGCGGTGCAGGGGCCGACCGCCTGGTGGGTGGCGTCGGCGACGACACCTACGTGGTGGATGACGCCGGGGATGTGGTGGTCGAGGCTACTGGAGCAGGCACGGACCTGGTGCGTACCACGCTGGCCAGCTACACCATGGCCAACAACGTCGAAAACCTGACCTATACCGGGGCGGGCAACTTCACCGCTACCGGTAACGGCCTGGCCAACATCATCAACGGCGCGGCGGGCAACGACACGCTCAATGGTGACGGCGGCAATGACACACTCAATGGCAATGCGGGCAACGACACCCTCAACGGCGATGCCGGTAACGACCAGCTGTTCGGCGGCCTGGGTGCCGACCGCCTGAGTGGTGGCGGCGGTGATGACAGCCTGGATGGCGGTGACGGCAACGACACGCTGCTGGGGGATGCCGGTAACGACACGCTGAACGGTGGTGCTGGCGATGACAGCCTGGACGGTGGCAACGGCAACGACACCCTGCAGGGCGGCGATGGCAACGACACGCTGTTTGGTGATGTTGGCAACGACACCTTGCTCGGCGGCGCCGGCAATGACTTCATCAACGGTGCGGCAGGCAATGACACGGTGCTGGGTGGTGCCGGCAACGACACCATGATGGCCACAGACGGCAACGATGTGTTCCAGTTCGCGGCCGGCTTCGGCAACGACCTGATCATCAACTTCGACGCCATTGCGGCGGGTGGCCAGGACCGGCTGGATATCACCGCCCTCAACATCACCGCGGCCACCTTTGCCGCCAGCGTGACCATCGCCGATGTTGGCGCGGATACGCTGGTCAGCATCGGCGCTACCGACTCCATCCGCCTGGTGGGGGTGGCGGATGCAACCACGGTGACCGCAGCGGACTTCATCCTGGCGGGTTGAGGGCCTGAGGGATAAGCTGTTGCTTGAAATGCAGGGGCTGCTGCGCAGCCCATCGCGACACAAGGCCGCTCCTACAGGGGATCGCGTAATTCCTGTAGGAGCGGCCTTGTGTCTCGATGGGCCGCAAAGCGGCCCCATTCACTCGCGAAAGGAGTCGCCACATGTTTCCCCTCGATACCTGGCTGATGTACACCTTGGCCTGCGTGCTGCTGGTACTGGCCCCGGGCCCCGATAACCTGCTGGCCATCGGCCGTGGCCTGAGCCAGGGCAAGGCCGCCGCGATTGCCTCGGGGTTCTCTTCCGGTGCCGGCATTCTGTTCCACGTCGGCGCAGCTGCCATGGGCCTGACCCTGCTGATGCAGACCTCGGCGCTGGCGTTCCTGGTGGTCAAGCTGGTGGGCGCGTGCTACCTGGTCTGGCTGGGCATCAAGGTGCTGCGCAGCCGCAACCTGTTCAGCTTCCAGCCGGCGGCGCGGCAGCCGTTGTCGAGCATTTTCCTTACTGGCTTCCTGTCAGCGGCACTCAACCCCAAGCCGGGGCTGTTCGTGCTGGCCTTCATCCCGCAGTTCGTCGACCCGCAGCGCGGCTCGGTGACCGTGCAGATGCTGGTATATGGGGTGTGGTTTGCGTTGCTGACGGCCATCGGGTTTGCCCTGATGGGGGTGTTTGCCACGGTGCTGACTGGCTTCCTGCGTTCGCGGCCCAGGCTGGTGAATGGCCTGAACCTCGGGGCAGGGGCCACGTTTGTGGCTTCGGGTGTGTCGATTGCGGCGCTAGGGCAGAAGTGACATTGGGGCTGCTTTGCAGCCCATCGCGACACAAGGCCGCTCCTACAGGGGATCGCGTAATTCCTGTAGGAGCGGCCTTGTGTCGCGATGGGCCGCAAAGCGGCCCCCGGCTTACTTGCCGGTCAACCCCGCATGCACCTGCAACTCTTCGTCGATAAACGCCGCGATCATCGCCCGATACACCCGCTCCACCACCTCCGGCGAAGCCCCGGTTTCCCCGGCAATCCCGCGCACCTTGGCAATCACCTGCTCGACCCGCGCAGGCGCGCGCACGTCATCGGTGGTTTTTTTGAAGGCCGCCGCCTGGGTCACCAGCTGACCGCGCTGGGCGAGCAGGGCGACCAGGTGTTGGTCGATGTGATCGATGCGCGCGCGAACTTCTTCAATCGATGTGCAGCGTACGTCCATGTGTAGAGCTCCTTGAGGGTGATGCAGGACAGTAGCACAGCACATCAGCTGTTTCAGAAGTCGTAACGCAGGTTCAACGTGGCGTTCCTCGGCGCCCCGTAGTGGCCATAGTTGCCCGCCAGGCCGGCGTAGTATTTCTTGTCGAAGAGGTTTTCGACGTTGACAGTGGCGGCCAGGTTTTCGCTGAGCTTGTAACGCGCCATCAAGCTTGCCACGGCATAGTCTTCCTGAGTGATACGTGTGCTGCGTGTGGTGACCAGTGACTGCTTGGAGTTCCAGTTCACACCACCGCCAACGGTCAGGCGCTGCCACTCACCCGGCAAGCGATAGGTTGACCACAGCCGGAATGTATCCAGCGGCAGTTGCGGTGTCAGGCGGCCGCCTTGGGCGTTCTCCGTACGTGAATGGCTGTACCCGGTATGCACGTTCCAGCCATTGGCCACCTCTCCGGAAAGCTCCAGATCAATACCCTTGGTCTCGGCGCCGCTTACCGCGCGTGATGCCGTTGAGTTCGGCTCACCAGGAATGGTAAAGCCAGTGTCTTCTTCGGCAAAGTTGTCCCGTTTGATCAGGTAGATTGCCGCGCTGGCGTTGAGCCGGCCTTCGTAGAACTCACCTTTCCAACCCATTTCGTAGTTGTTGCCGGTGACCGGGTCCAACACCTTGCCGGTCCGGTCCCTGGCGGTCTGCGGCTTGAAGATATCGGTGTAACTGGCGTACAGCGATTGATCGGCAGTCAGGTCATAGATCAGCCCCATGTAGGGTACGACTTCACCCGTCTCCTGCAGGTTGGACGGCCTGTCGAAACCACTGGGCAGCGAGACTTGGTGGGCGTCGTAGGTGTAGTCGGTGGTCCGCGCGCCCAGAATCAGGTGCAGGTCATCGGTAAAGTTGAGGCGGGTGGCAGCGAAGTAGCCGGTCTGACGGATGTTGACGTCGTAATCCAGTACAGGGGTGTAGCTGCCTGGCTGCGGTATGCGGTTGCCCCAGGTGAAGAAGTTGAACGTTGGCGATCCCGCCGACCCGGTCAGGTGGTTGTTGCGGTAATCAAGGTAATCGAAACCTACGATCAGGTCATGGGATTGCCCTAGCAGCTCGAACGGGCCCTGCAAGGTAATGTTCATGCCGCGCTGCACCTGATGCGCCTCGACTTCCAGCAGGTCGAGGGTGGCCTGGCCGGTAGCCTGCTCGAGGGTCGCCACCCCGGCACCGGTGCGATAGAACGCTGACAGCGAGTCGCGATCAACGTCCATGTAGTTGGCCGCCAGTTTCAATTGCCAGCCGTTGGCAAGCTCCTGGTCCAGGCCAAAGGCGTAGTTTTTGGTCGTGTAGTCTTCATACATCCAGCGCGGGCCACTGCTGGTCGAGCGGGAAAAGTCGGTCGGCTGGCCGTTTTTGTAGAACAGCGGTACGCCGGGGGCGCCGTTGGCGTTGTAGGTCTGGTAGTCCACCCCCAGGCGAGCGGTGGTGGTGTCGGTAAAGTCTGCTTCAAGCACGCCGTACAACAGGTCACGGTCCTGGCTGTACCAGTCCATGAAGCTGTGATTGTTCTGCTTGGCGGCCACCAGCCGACCGCGCAGCTTGCCACCTTCGACCAGCGGGCCGGAAACGTCGGCCTCGGTGCGGTAGTAGTCCCAGGAGCCGACGCCAGCCTGTATGTAGGACTGGAAATCGCGTGTGGGGCGCTTGCGCACCATGTTGACCACCCCATTCGGTTCCCCTGCACCGGTCATCAGGCCCGTAGCCCCGCGCACGATCTCCACACGGTCGAAGATGGCCATGTCCATCAGCGTGCTGGGCATGTTGCGGGTCAGGTATTCCTGGACGGTGTTGACGCCGTCGAGTTGGTAGGTGCTGATTTCGGAACCACGCGAATAGATGTGAAAGCGCTCGCCGCCGTCCTGGGACATGGTGATGCCCGGGTTCTGTTTGAGCACATCGGTGATGCTAGCCAGGTGCTGGTCGTCCATCTGCTGGCGGGTAACCACACTGATGCTCTGCGGCGTCTCACGGATTGACAGGTTCATCTTGGTCGCCGTGCTGGTCACTCCAGTGGTGTACGACCCGGTGCCTTCGGTGGTAGCGCCCAGCCCGACACTGTTCACATGCGTTGCCGACAGCTCCATGGCCCCGCTTTCCTCACCTGCCGGAAGGATGAACCAGCGCTCGTCGTTTTCGCGCACTACCCGCAGGCCACTGCCCGACAACAGCGCCCGCAAGCCTTCGTCCACCCCGTACACGCCCTCCAGGCCCGGCGACTTGCGGCCTTGGGTGGCGGCCGGGTCGAACGACAGCACAATGCCGGCCTGGGTGGCGAAGCGGGTCAGCGCCTGGCCCAGGTCGCCCTGGCCAATGTGGTACTCACGGGGCGTGGTTTCAGCCAGGGCAGGGGTGGCAGCGAGCAGCGCCGACACCAGCAGGGCATTGCGGATACCGGCCGCCAGCGGGCGGAGCGGATGATGCGTTTTCATGGAGGGCTTCTCTTATGTTGGCAAGCGGGTCATGCACCCGTTACCCCTGAGTCGGATGAGAAAGAGAAGAAATCTCATCGCTACGCAAAAAAGTTGTCATGCACCTGGCAACGCGCTGACCGTCACCCAGTAGCGGGTACGCCGTACGATGCTTACCGGCAACACGCTGGTGATCGCGCGCAGGGCCTTGTCGCTGTTGTCTACCGGGAAGGTGCCGCTTACCCGCAACCCTGCTACCGCCGGGTCGCAGCGTAACCAGCCGCTGCGGTAACGGCCCAGTTCGGTGAGCAGCGTGTCCAGCCGCTGCTCATTGGCCACCAGCAGGCCCTGGGTCCAGGCATCCTGTTCGTCAGCCAGTTGCCGTACCGGTGCTGCACCCGCCGCAGAGAAGCGGGTGTACTGCCCGGGTTGCAGCAGCAGCGGTGCACCGTGCAAAGGGGTGATGCGCACCTGATGCTCGAACACCGCCACCTGCGTCTGCGCATCCAGCAGGTGCACCGAAAACCGCGTGCCCAGGGCCTGCACCCGACCATGCGCGGTCTGCACGAAGAACGGCCGGCCCGCCGGATCGCCTGCGGTCGTGACCATCACCTCACCGCGACGCAAATGGATCAGCCGCTGTTGCGCGTCATAGCGCACATCCGCAGCGCTGTCGGTGTTGAGCATCAGCTGGCCGCCATCGGCCAGGGCAACGGGCAGGCGCTGGCCCACCTTGGTGTGATAGTCGGCTAGCCAGGCGCCATTTTCGAACTGCTCGACACCCAGCCAGCCCAGGCTGCTGCCACCGAGCATCAATGCCACGCCCTTGAGCACGCTGCGCCGGCTGTTGTGCCGGGCCTGGCCGGCCAGGTCCAGCGTGCGCCCGGCCACTGCAGCGGGCACGCCTTGCAGGCGTTGCTGCAGGCGCTCGATCTGCTGCCAGGCCCACTGATTGGCCGTGTTCTGTTGCAGCCACTGTTGCCAGCCGAGGTGGTCCTGCGGCCCGGCCGAGCCGCTCTGCAGCAGGGTGTACCACTGCACCGCCTGCTCCAGTGCTGCGCGCTGCCTGGGGTCAGTCACGCTCATTGCAGGCCTGCTTCGAGGTTGAACAGCAGGCAGTGGTGCAGCGCCTTGGCCATATGCCGGTTGACCGTGGACAGCGAGATGCCCAGTTGCTCTGCGATGGCCTTGTACGCCATGCCTTCCAGTTGCGACAGCAAGAACGCCCGGCGCACTTCCAGCCCCAGGCCGGCCAGCATGGTGTCCAGTTCGCACAGGGTTTCCAGCAGTACGGCGCGGTCCTCTTCAGAGATATCCAGCGCCTCGGGCTGTTCGGCCAGGGTCTGCAGCCAGGCCCGCTCCATGCGCGCGCGGCGGAAGTGGTCGATCATCAGCCTGCGGGCGATGGTGGCCAGGTAGCCCTTGGGTTCGCGAACGGCTTGCAGGCGTTCGGCGGCATTCTCCGCCGTGAGGATACGCACGAATACATCCTGAACCATGTCGGTGGCCAGGTGCTGGCAGCTGAGCCGCGGTTGCAGCCAGTTGCGCAGCCAGCGGTGGTGGTCACGGTAAAGGCCATCGACCTGGGCGTGTGCATCCATGCAGGGCTTTTTCATTCGATCCGAAGCGGTACTTAAATAGGAATATTTATCATTATGGTGTTAGTCGCGGGAGCGAAACAAGGGTCATGCGATGGTTTTCAGCGGTTCGCGAATGCGTTTGAGCGGCGCTCGATCGCGTACGTACTGAAAGCCTGAAGGTAATCCGCGCGGCTGGAGAAGATTGGCGAGCGGAAAAAGGCATGAGCCGCTACACGGTCCTTGTAGGAGCGGCCTTGTGTCGCGACAGGGCCGCGCGGCGGCCCCAGGATTTCAGCGTCAACTCATGGATTGCCGGGGCCGCCTTGCGGCCCTATCGCGACACAAGGCCGCTCCTACAAAGGACCGCGTAGGGTTCGGTTATTTGATGAACCGCACCTGGCTGTTGATCTTCTCGATCACCGCCCCTTTGCGCTCATTGAAGCGCGCCTTGTTCTGCTCGAACAGGTTGTTGCCCTTGGTATCGATGGAGATGATCAGCGGGCCGAACTCACGCACGCGGTTCACCCACAAGGTCTCCGGCATGCCCAGGTCTTGCCATTCGGCGCGTTCGATCTCTTCTACCTGGGTCGCCGCCAGCACCGCGCAACCGCCTGGGAATACCGCATGCACGGCCTTGTTCTCCAGGCAGCCGGTGGTGGTTTCCGGGCCCATGCCGCCCTTGCCGACAATCAGCTTCACACCGGTCTGTTCAATGAACTGCTTTTCGAACTTTTCCATGCGCATGCTGGTGGTCGGGCCAATGGAGACCATCTCGAAGCTGCCATCGTCCTTCTTCTTGACGATAGGGCCGGCGTGGAAAATCGCGCCGCCACGCAGGTCCACCGGCAGCTCGCGGCCCAGCTCGATGAGCCGGCGGTGGGCGACGTCACGGCAGGTCACCAGTTGGCCGGTAAGGTAGACCACATCGCCCACGTTGAGGCTGGCCAGGTCTTCGTCGCTGATGGGGGTGCTGATGATCTTTTTCACAGGACTGTTCACAGGGTCACACCTTCGTGGGAGAGGATGTCATAGCTCAGGTCGGCATTGATACGGATCTTGCCGCGGCGGTGCGCCCAGCAGCCGGTGGAAACGGCAACACCAATGGTCGAGGGGTGGCGCGCCGAAGACTCGATGTTCACCCCCATCACGCTGCTGTTGCCGGTCAGGCCCTGCGGGCCAATGCCGATTTCGTTGAGGCCTTCTTCCAGCAGCTTCTCCATCATCGCCGCGCTTTCGTTGGGGTGGCTGGAGTCCACTTCACGCAGGATGGCCTTCTTCGACAGGCGTGCCGCGGTCTCTACCGAGGTCGATACCCCAACCCCTACCAGCAACGGCGGGCAGGCATTGACACCGCGAGAGGTGATGACATCGAAGACGAACTCGGTCACCCCTTCATAGCCCTGGCCCGGCATCAGTACCTTGGCCGAACCCGGCAAGGTGCAGCCGCCACCGGCCATGTACACGTCGACGATGGCGTAGTCGGCGTCGGGGATGATTTCCCAGTCCAGCCACGGGATTTTCGAGCCGGTGTTGGTGCCGGTGTTCTTCTCGATGAAGGTTTCCACCGCGTTGTGGCGCAGCGGGCCGTGGATGGTGGCTTCCTTGGTGGCGTTTTCGAGGATGCCTTCCATTTCGCCCAACAGCGGGAAGCGCGCACCGGCAGCAATGAAGTACTGGATCACGCCGGTGTCCTGGCAGCTGGGGCGGTTGAGCTTGTCGGCGTATTCCTGGTTGTCGGCCATCGAGTCGTACACGGCGATGGCCAGCGGGTTGGTTTCGGCCGCGCGCAATTTGGCGGTCTTTGCCTTCACGTCTTTGGGCAGGCGTTTGCCGATGTAGGCGGTGAACTTGGCCAACACGTCGGTCAGCGACGCGACGGCTGCTTCTTTATTGATGGTATCCACGGTTATTTCCTCAGTGCATCACAAGGCGGGTTGTTTTTGCTGCTTCTTGACGGGGGTCAGGGTGCCGGTGTGCCGGCTTCTACGCGTGCAAGGGCAGGGTGCGGCAGGCCTGGTTCTGGTTGCTCTACAGGTGCCTGGCCGTTGAGCACCTGGGTCATGTGCTGCTTATCCAGCGCACCTACCCAGTTGGCGATAGCCAGGGTGCCGACGGCATTGCCGATGGTGTTGGTGATGGCGCGGGCTTCGGACATGAAGCGGTCCACGCCCAGCAGCAGCACCATGCCGGCCACCGGGATGTTGTCCATGGTCGCCAGGGTCGCGGCCAGGGTGATAAAGCCCGAGCCGGTCACGCCTGCGGAGCCTTTGGAGGTGAGCAGCAGCACACCCAGCACGATCAGTTGGTCCATGAGGGTCAACGGCGTGTTGGTGGCCTGGGCGATGAAAATGGCGGCCATGGTGTAGTAGATGCACTGGCCGTCCGGGTTGAAGGTCAGGCCCGAAGGGATCACCAGCCCGACCACCGGCTTGGACACGCCCACCTTCTCCAGCTTGTTCATCAGCTGCGGCACCACCGACTCGGACGAGCTGGTGCCCAGCACGGTGAACAGTTCCTCCTTCAGGTATTTGAGAAACTTCCACAGGTTGAAGCCGCACAGCCGGGCAATGCTGCCCAGCACGATCACCACGAACAGGAAGCAGGTCAGGTACATGGTCGCCATCAGCTTGCCCAGCGACACGATCGAGCCCAGGCCGTACTTGCCGACGGTGAAGGCCATGGCCCCACAGGCGGCCAGCGGGGCCACGCGCATGATCATGCCAACGATGAAGAACATGCCGTGGGAGAATGCTTCCAGCACATCCACCATTGGTTTGCCGCGTGGGCCCAGGTGCGACAGGGCGATGCCGAACAGGGTGCTGAACAGCAGGATTGGCAGGATTTCGTTCTTGGCAAAAGCGTCGGTCACGCTGCCGGGTATCACATGCAGCATGAAGTCGATGAAACCACCGCTGTTGCTGGCTGCGGCGGCGGTGTAAGTGGCGATGCTCTTGGCATCCAGGGTGGCAGGGTCGACGTTCATGCCCTGGCCGGGCTGCACGATATTGACCACCACCAGCCCCAGCACCAGGGCAAAGGTGGACAGCACTTCGAAGTAGATCAGCGCCCGCACGCCCACGCGGCCGAGTTCCTTCATGTTTTCCATCTTGGCGATGCCCAGCACCACCGTGGCGAAGATGATGGGGGCGAAGACCATCTTGATCAGTTTGATGAAGGCGTCACCGATGGGTTTCAGGTCAGCGCCAACCTGTGGCCAGAACACCCCGATCAGCACCCCGAGGGTTACGCCGATCAATACCTGTACGTAAAGCTTGCCGAACAATCGCTTGGCCATTGCCGTCTCCGAATTATTGTTGTGAGTCGGATTTATCTGGCGGCCGGGCTAATCATGGGGGTGCAGGTCACACCTGGCTTGATAGCCGAAGAGCCCAGCGTTTTTGTGGTTAATCACGCAGGGCAAAAGGTAAAGGTTTTTCAGAAATGGGGTAATACAATGAAATTCAACTCATTGTTTCCCTCAAGTTAATTATGAGGCCGCAATTGAAGAGCGGTCTTGCCCGCGAAGCAGGGGCTGCGGTGGATGGCACGGCTGCGCCGGTGTTCGCTTGTAGGAGCGGGTTTACCCGCGAACACCGGCGCAGCCGGTGCCATGCACCGCGTTGAATTCTTCGCGGGTAAACCCGCTCCTACAAGAGCCTACTTTCTCGCCAACTTGCCGCTGGGCACATGCAAGTAGGACATCACGCTTTCTGTCAGCTCTGTCGCCAGCTTCACCGCTTCCTTGTTGCGCGCCATGGCGCCAGCTACCAGCCCTTCAATAAGCGCCAGCACGGCAATATTGGAGCTGGTAAGCACAGGGTGATCGGCAGGCGCGAACAACACATGGTGAGCGATGGCTGTGAGCGGTGAGGCGGGCGAGTCGGTAATCGCCAGCACGGTGGCGTTGCGCTCGCGGGCAAAGCGCGACAGTTGCAGGGTGTCCTGGGAGTAGCGGGGCAGGGCAATTGCCAGCAGGACGTCCTGCTCGGTAATCGCCGCCAGGCGGTAGGCGGCATTCTCGTTGCCGCCCTCCATGCTGATGGCACAGGTGTCCTTGCAGAACGGCACCAACGTCGAGGCCGCGAGGCCGGCCATGTAGACACTGTTGCCGAAACCCAGCACGTACACCTTGCGCGCCGCGATCAGGTTGCTGACGAAGGCTTCGAACGCATCGGCCTGGTTGTTGCTGGCGGCCCTGGCCAGGTTGCTGCTGGCGCTCTGGATCTGCTCATGCAGACCAAAATCGCCACCGGGCCGCTGGGCCAGTTCGTTGCGCAGTTTGTCCACGGGCGAGACCATTTGCTGCAAGGTCGTCACCAGCTCGGCTTTCATGCCGCTGTAGCCGCCCAGTTGCAGGGCCTTGGCCAGGCGATTGACGGCCGCTGGCGAGGTGCCGGTGGCTTGGGCCATGTCTTCGATGGTCAGGGTGGCTGCCTTCAGCGGGTGACGCAGGATGTAGTCTGCCACCTTGCGCAACGAAGGCGGCAGGTCGGGCAGGCTCTGCGACAGCTTGCGCATGACTGGCGAGGCGTACACGGTGGTGTCTTTCGAATTGCTCGGCATCCGGCTCAAGGCTCCCTGAATGAGTGGCCCTAGTGTATCCCAAGGCTTCCCCGGCAACAGCCGGGGCGCCACGGTGCTTACTTGAGGCTGCCGGCAAGAAATTGCTGCAAGCGCTCGGACTGCGGCCGCGCCAGCACCTCCCGCGGGTCGCCACGCTCCAGCGCGACCCCTTGGTGCAGGAACATGACCTGGTTGGAAACCTCGCGGGCGAAGCCCATTTCGTGGGTAACCACCACCATGGTTCGGCCCTCCTGGGCAAGCTGCTGCATGACCTTCAGGACCTCGCCGACCAGCTCCGGGTCAAGTGCCGAAGTCGGCTCATCGAACAGCATGACCTCCGGCTCCATGGCCAGGGCCCGGGCGATCGCCACGCGTTGCTGCTCGCCTCCCGACATGTGTGCCGGATACGCGTCACGGCGATGGCTGACGCCAACCTTGTGCAAGTAGTGCTCGGCTTTCTCACGGGCATCCTTGTGCGCCATGCCTAGCACATGCACCGGGGCTTCCATGACGTTGGCCAGGGCGCTCATGTGCGACCAGAGATTGAAATGCTGGAACACCATGCTCAGCCGTGAACGCAGGCGCTGCAGCTGGCTCGGGTCGGCGGCCCGCAGCCCGTCGCGTGGGCAGGTGCGCAACTTCAGTTGTTCGCCATTGACCATGATTTGCCCGGCACTGGGTTGCTCAAGCAGGTTGATACAGCGCAAAAAGGTGCTTTTGCCCGAGCCGCTTGAGCCGATGATGCTGATCACATCGCCCGCCTTGGCCTGCAGCGAAACGCCCTTGAGTACCTGATGGTTGCCGTAGCTTTTGTGCAGGTCCTGAATTTCCAGTTTGTTCATCGTTGGATACTCGTTGGTGTCAGTCGCTGAACAAGCGACCGTGGCGAATGGGCAGGCTGCCAGCGACTTTTGCCAGCCACAGGCCCGGTTGGGCGAAACGAAGGCGCTCGCGGGCATACAGAATGCCGTCGGTGGTGGCCCGGACCACGCTGTGGCGGTCACTGAGCGGGTCGATGACTTCGAACAGTGGGTCGCCGGTTCGAACCTGCGCACCCAGGGGTTGCAGATAGCTGACTACCCCGGGGTGTTCGGCATAGGCGTACTGGGCGCCGGCGAACGGCGTGGCCTGGCAGCAATGCGTGGGTGCCGCTGGCCATGGGCCGCTGACAAAGCCCTGGTCGGCCAGGTAGGCAAGCATGTGCTCTGCATCGGCCTGGCACTGTTCGCGCTCGGTATCGGCCATGCCACGCAGTTCGATGGTGGTGGCGATGCAGGCCAACGGGATGTTCGCTTGGGCAAAATGCTCGGGCAGTTTCACCCACGGCAATGCACAGGCCTCGTCGAACGCATTGCCACCGGCGTCCTCGGCAAGCAACGCCGCTTCAGCACCCAGGCGTGCTGCCAGCGAGCGCAAGCGGGGCCAGTTTTGCGGCAGTGCATAAAGCAGCATCACCGACTCGAAATCACAGTGCAGGTCCAGCACCACGTCGGCATCACACGCATGCTGCAGCAGCAGCCGGCGAAGGCCATCGAGCTCCGATTGCGCAGCAGGCAGTTCGCCAAGAATGTCGCGCATGGCGCTGCGAATGGTGGCCACGTTGGCGTCGCCGTCCTCGCCCAGCTGGCCCTCCAGGCGATTGACCAGCGCGTCGGTCAGTGCCGGGAAGTCGCGGTTGAAGTTCTTGCCGCTGTTGAACTCGAAACGGCCCTGGTGGGTGGCCTGGAACATCTGGCCGATACCGATCGGGTTGGCCAAGGGCACCAGTTCTATCACGCCTGTAAGCCGCCCTTGGGCTTCCAGCTCGGCCAGGCGGGCCTTCAGTGCTACCGCCACGCGCATGCCTGGCAGTTCGTCAGCGTGTAGCGAGGCCTGGATATAGGCCTTGCGCGGGCCGTTGCCGAAGCGAAACACGCTCAGGGTGCGTTGGCTACCGCAGGCACTCCACGGCAGGATATGGTCGATTTGCTGCATGGGTGCTCCTCAGTGCTTGCGTGGGGCCAGGTGGCTCAGCCAGCGGCGCTCGGCCACCTTGAACAGGCGTACCAGCAGGAAGGTCAGGGCCAGGTAGATCAGCCCCGCGGTAATGAATGCCTCGAACGGCAGGTAATAACGGGCGTTGAAGGTTTTTGCCGCGCCGGTGATATCGACCAGGGTGACGATCGAAGCCAGGCTGGTGGTTTGCAGCATCATCAGCACTTCGTTGCTGTATTGCGGCAGCGATCGGCGCAGGGCCGACGGCAGCAGGATGCGCCGGTACAGGGCCAGGCGCGACATGCCCATGGCACGTGCGGCTTCGACTTCACCCCTTGGCGTGGCACGCAAGCTGCCGGCCAGCAACTCGGCGCTGTAGGCGCTGGTGTTGATGGCAAACGCCAGGCAGGTGCAGAAGGTTGCGCTGGACAGGTACGGCCACAGCGGGCTCTGGCGCACAAGCTCGAACTGAGCCAGGCCGTAATACACCAGAAACAACTGCACCAGCATCGGCGTGCCGCGAATGACATAGGTGTAGAGCCAGGCCGGGTAGCGCAGCAGGCAGGCGCGCGAAACGCGCATCAACGCCAGCGGTATCGCCAGGGCCAGGCCGCAGGCCAGCGAAATCAGTAACACTTTCAGGGTTAGCGCAATGCCACTGAGGTACAGCGGCAGGCTCTGCCAGATCAGTTGGTAGTCAAGCATGATGCAGACCTTCCTTTCACAGTTCGGCGGCTTTGATGCCGAATGAGTAGCGTTTTTCCACGTTGCGTAGCAGCAACAGCGACAGGCTGGTCAGCAGCAGGTAGAGCCCTGCCACGGTAAGGAAAAATGTGAACGGTTCATGGGTGGCATCCGCTGCGTTCTTGGCTTTGAACATCATGTCCTGCAGGCCGATCACGGAAATCAGAGCGGTGGACTTGGTCAGTACCAGCCAGTTGTTGGTAAAGCCCGGCAGCACCAGGCGCACCAGTTGCGGCACGCTGATACGCCAGAACACCTGCAGGCTGCCCATGCCGTACGCGGCACCGGCCTCGGCCTGGCCTTTGGGAATGGCCAGAAAGGCCCCGCGAAAGGTCTCCGAGAGATAGGCGCCAAAAATGAAGCCCATGGTGCAGACCCCGGCGATGAACGGGTTGATGTCGATGTACTGCTCGTAGCCCAGCGCCAACGCCAGGCGATTGACCAAGTCCTGGCCGCCATAGAACACCAGCAGGATCAGCACCAGGTCAGGAATGCCGCGCACCACAGTGGTGTAGGTTTCGCCCAGTGCCGCCAGCCATCGCAGGGGTGATAACCGGCAGGCGGCGCCGATCAGGCCGAGGCTGATGGCCAGGGCCATCGCCATCAGGGCCAGGCTGATGGTTAACCACGCGCCATCGAGAATGCTCGATCCGTAGCCGTGAAGCATGATGAAAGTCCTCGTCAGGCGGGGGTTACTGGCCGTAGATATCGAACGGGAAATACTTGCTCTGCACTTGCTGGTAAGTGCCGTCGGCGCGGATGGCGGCAATGGCGGCGTTCAACCGCGCGAGGTTGGCGCTGTCGCCCTTGCGCACGGCAATCCCCGCACCGCGGCCGAAGTAGCGTGGGTCGCTGATGTCCGGGCCGACCAGTGCAAAGCCTTGGCCGGCGGGCGTCTTGATGAAGCTCTCTTCGGTATTGACGATGTCGGCGAGGGTGGCATCCAGCCGGCCCGCGACCAGGTCGAGGAAGGCTTCATTCTGGGAGGCGTAGCGCACCACTTCGACGCCTGCACTTTCCAGCTGCTCGGTCGCAAAGCGGTCATAGGTGGAGGCACGCTGCACGCCGAGCTTCTTGCCTTTGAGGTCTTGTGCCGGGTCGCTGATCTGGCTGCCGGCCTTCATCGTGAACTTGCCGGGGGTGTGGTAGTACTTGTCGGTGAAGTCGACTGACTTGAGCCGGTCTTCGGTAATCGACATTGACGACAGCACGGCGTCAATTTTGCGCACCTTCAATGACGGAATCATCCCATCGAATTCCTGGACCACCCACTGGCATCTGACCTTCATCTGCGCGCACAGGGCATTGCCGATGTCGTAGTCAAAGCCTGCAATCTCGCCTTCGGGGGTGCGGTAGGAGAAGGGCGGGTACGCCGCTTCGATGCCGATGCGCAGGCTGTCCTGGTCAGCCTGGGCCAATGCGCTGCAGGCACAGAGTGCCAATGCGCCTAGAAGTCCGGTCTTGTTCATATTGTTGACTCCGGTGGGTAGGGCGGGTGCCGGCTGATGCTGTGTGCGAAGCAGCGCGGCAAGAAGAAAATGACATTTTTAATTTCACAAATCAATGCCTATGAAAATTATTGTGTCAGTGCGATGGGCGGTACGTGTCGGACTGTAACTACGCGTTTGGCTGCTACTACGGGCAGGAGCGGGTGGCGGCGGTGGAGATGACTTACGATTGGTAGTCGCCTGAGGGACCTTGCTGTCATTACGCAGCCCATCGAGAAACAGCTGTACAGCCTTTTTTGAATCAAATACGATGCATTTGTGTGGTTTTTACAAAATATGCATTGTATATGGTGCATCGGTATATGAACGATTTAGGCGCGTTGATCAAGAGACTGCGTAAAGACGCCGGGCTTTCTCAGGCCCAGCTTGCGCAACGTCACGGCATGAGCCGAGCAACCATTTCGGGGATCGAAAACAACTCGATTCCCGAAGTGGGCATTCGCAAGGTTGCCGCGATCCTGGAGGGCCTGGGCTATGAACTGACCGCTACGCCCAGGCGCCGACGCAGGACATTGGATGAGCTGAAAGCCGGGGGTATCCATGATCAGGTCGAATGATCGCCTGTACATCGGCGCAGGCGGCAGCACTGTCGGCACGTTGGGACGCAGTGACGAGAACCCGCGTGACACAGTCTTTACCTACGACCCGGCAGCTGACGAAGCCCAAGCCGTTTCGTTGACCATGCCGACGCGGCTGGAGAGCTACAAGTGGGAGTATGGGATACACCCCTTGTTCGAGATGAACCTTCCTGAAGGGCACCTGAAAGAAGAACTCATGCGACGCTTCAGCAAGTCGGTACGCGGGTTTGACGATTTCGCGTTGCTGGGTATTGTCGGTCCCCACCAGCTTGGTCGAATCAGCATCGCCCAGCAGGCAGGTGACGACCCGATGCCGGGGATAACGCTGTCCAACCTGTTGGTTCACGACGGTGCTGAAGGACTGTTCGCCAAGTTGTTGGGCACCTATGCGACGTACTCCGGCGTATCGGGCGTTCAGCCCAAGGTACTGGTGCGGGATGTCGATGCTACCGCCCATGCTGTTGACCGGCTTACCCACCGCGGTGCCACGCACCTGGTGAAGGCATTCAACGAAGCAGACTTCCCGCAGTTGGCGGCCAACGAATTTTTCTGCATGCGGGCGGCGTTGCATTGTGGCCTTGCAGTGCCTGAATTCCAGCTCAGCCAGCAGGGCAGGTTTCTGGTGGTTCAGCGCTTTGACATCAGCGATAACGCCTACCTCGGGTTTGAGGACATGTGCGTGCTGTCGGGGTGGGGCACAGGCAAGAAGTACGACGGCAGCTACCAAGGCTGTGCGCAATTAATCAAGCTGTATGTCACGCCCGGCCGAGTACCACGCGCCCTGGAAGACTTTTTCACCTTGGTAGCTTTGTGCGCGGGCATTCAGAACGGTGATGCGCATTTGAAGAACTTCGGCCTGCTCTATGAGCATTGCGCCGAAGACGCAGACATCTGGCTCGCGCCTGCGTATGACCTGGTGACAACGACGGTGTACAGCAGCCACGACATCATGGGGCTGCTGCTGGGGGGCTCGAAAGCCTGGCCCAAGCGCAAGCTGCTGGTGCAATTCGGGCGTACCGCCTGCAACCTTACTGAAGCTCGCTGCAATGAGTTGCTGGGCAGGGTGCAGGCTGGCATGACGCAGGCAATGGCAGAAATGTCGGACTACCGACGCAGCCATCCAGCGTTTGATGAAGTGGGCACGAAAATGGCCGCTGCATGGGCGGCGGGGCTGGCCAGAAGTATTGTGACCTAGCGTGCCGGGCGACCACGGCACTGGCCCGCGTTATACTCAGCGCCTTTTGCCCATGCCGGAAGCCGCACATGCGCCAGGTTTTGCTCATCGTCGATGTCCAGTCCACTTTCAGCCCGCCCGAATGGCTGGTCGATGGCCTGCGCCGGTTGTCGGCGAACATCCCCACCGTCGCCTCGGTCGAGCTGCACGATGAACAGGTCACGCCGTTCGAGCGCCAGCTCGGCTGGCACCCGGCGGCGGAGGACGAGAGCCTGGTCGAAGCCGACCAGGTGTTCGTCAAGCATGGCTACGGGCAGAGCGCCGAGGCGATCGAGTACATTCGCCAACTGGGCGTGGAGCGGGTGCTGGTGTGTGGGCTGCAAACCGAGACCTGTGTGCTGGCCGCCGGCTTTGCTCTGTTCGATGCGGGGCTGATGCCCACCCTGGTCACAGACATGACGGTGGGGTCTTCGCTGGACCGGTCTGGCAAGCTGGGGATCGAGCTGTGGCAGCATCACTTCCGCCAGGTCACTACCTCGTCCGAGGTGCTGGCCGAACTGGCCGGGCAAGGTTCGCGCATGTAATCACTTTGCCATCAAGCGGCGCCAATGCGTATCATTGTCGATTGTAGTCCGCTGATCGAGAAGGATCTCCATGTTGAAAATGCCACGCCTGGCAGCTGTTCTGCTGCCTGCAACTATGACCTGGTGTGGCCTTGCCCACGCCTTCACCGACGGCACCGACCGGTCCGTCACCCTGGAAAAGATCGAGCAGACGTTCGTGGTGCAGAGGGATGGTAACTTCAGCGTCGACGTTGACAGCGTGCTGCTGATCAACGAAGAGCGCGCCATCAAGGCCAATGCCCAGCGCCCGGTCAGCTACAACCGTTCGCTGGAAACGCTGGACGTGCTGGAGGCCTACACGCAAAAGCCCGATGGGCGCAAAGTGCCGGTGGACGCTGCGCACATCAAGGAGCAGCAGGAGCAGGCCTCGGCGCAGGCGCCGATGTTCCAGGATTCGGTGAACAAGGTGGTCATCTTCCCGGAGGTGGCGGTAGGTGACCGGCTGGTGCTGCGCTACCAGCGTAAGCGCTTTACGCCGCTGTTCCCCGGGCAGTTCGAGGACATCACCGTGCCGGAATTCCACCCGGTCGGGCAGTTCTCGCTGACTTACGACCTGCCCGAGGGCATGCCGCTGCAGGCCGATGCCCGAGGTTTCAAGGCCGTGCCGCCAGCCACCGGGCAAGGGCGCACCGTGTATCGCTGGGACTACGTACCGGCCGCGCGGGCGCGGATCGAGACGGGAGCGGTGTCGTACCTGGATTATGGCCATTACCTGGCAGTCTCGACTTTCTCCGGCTTCAAGGCATTCGCCCAGGCCTACCAGGCCAGGGCCACGGTCGAAGTCACCCCGCAGATCACCGAGTTGGCCCAGCGCCTGACGGCCGGTTTGCCCACCGCGCGGGAAAAGGCCCTGACCCTCAGTGACTGGGTGCGCGAGAACATCCGCTATGTCGCGGTGTACGTCGGCGCTGGCGGGGTGGTGCCGCATGCCGCGCAAACCGTGCTGGACAACCGTTACGGTGACTGCAAGGACCATGTCGCGTTGCTGGAAGCGCTGTTGAGCGCGGCAGGTATCAAGAGCACGCCAGCGCTGCTCAACCTGGGCAATGCCTACGTGTTCCCCAAGGTGCCGACCCTGGGGGTGCTGAACCATGTGATCACCTATGTGCCGAGCCTGAACCTGTACCTGGATTCCACCGACCCATCGATTGCCGCGGGTTATTTGCCATTGGCCGTGCTCAACAAGCGGGTGTTGCTGACGGCCACCGGCGAGTTCGGGCAAACCCCGGCGATGCAGCTGAACCAGGTATCCAGCGACTTGCTGTTCAAGGTCAAGGTGGATGGCGCCGCCGACTTCAGCAACGTTGCGACCGTGAAAGGCTGGGCGAGCGAGGTGAGCCGCTTTGGCGTGAAACTGATGAAGCCGGCAGACCGCGACAGGTTGGTCGAGAAGGTCTTGGCTGCCTACGGGCAGCGTGGCAGTGGCTCGTTCACGATCAAGCCACCCGCAAGTAATGGCGACTTCGTCAGCAGCGTGGACGGGCGCACCGAAAACCTGGTCAACCTGCCCGGGCCGGTAGGGGTGGTGACCCTCAGCAGCCTGGCGGGCGGCATTTCGCAGAACGTGTACAGCTTCGCCATGGAGAAGGAGCGCACGCAGAGTTTCGTGTGCATTTCCAACGATACAGTGGAGACGTCGCGCTTCGAGTTCCCGGCCCAGGTCAACGTGCTGGCGATCCCCAAACCAGTGAAGCTGCATGACGGTGACGTCGACTACAGTGCGCGATATACGCAGGACGGTAATGCGGTGGTGGTGGAGCGACGCTTCAAGTTCAGCCGGCCGAACGTGGTCTGCTCGCCCGAGGATTTCACTGCGATGAAACCGGTGCTGGAGGCGATGATCCGCGACCTGCAGAGCCAGATAATCGTGCAGGCGGGCTAACCGCTCGTTACTGGGGCTGCTACGCAGCCCATCGCAGGCAAGCCAGCTCCCACAGGTACAGCGCAGATCTCAAGCATTGCGCGGTCCTTGTAGGAGCGGCTTTAGCCGCGAACACCGGCGCAGCCGGTGCCATGCACAGCGTTGCCTGCTTCGCGGGCAAGCCCGCTCCCACAGGGACAGCGCAGATCTCAAGTATCACGCGGTCCTTGTAGGAGCGGCTTTAGCCGCGAACACCGGCGTAGCCGGTGCCATGCACCGCGTTGCCTGCTTCGCGGGTAAACCCGGCAGACATCATCCAGGAGCTGGCAGAAGAGGTACTGCCGCTGTTCCCCAGCCTGCCGGGGCCGCATCCACTGAGCCAGGATTGGTAGATGCGGCAGGCCGGGCGCTGATTTACCGCCCTGTCAGAAGTCCCAGCGGGTCGTGAGCATCAGGTTACGTGGCTCGCCATAGTAGGTGGTGTCGAAGTTGCCCAGCCCGGTCAGGTAGACCTTGTCGAACACGTTGTTGGCATTGAGCGTGAAGCTCAGGTGCTCGTCATACTGGTAGCGGGCCATCAGGTCGACAAGGGTGTAGCCACCTTGCTTGATGCGTGTGTAGTCGTTGGCGACCGGGCTGTAGATGTTGCCGTAGAAGCCGCTTTGCCACCTCAGCCCTCCGCCCACGGTAACCTGGTCGAATGCGCCCGGCAGGCGGTAGGTATTGAACAGACGCACCACGTGTTCAGGCTTGGTGGTTGCCAAGGGGTAGCCGAAAATGCGCTGGTCGTCGGCGTCACGGGTACGGGCATAGGTGTAGCCGGCAGTGACGTTCCAGCCGGGCGCCAGTTCGCCGGCCAGTTCCAGCTCGACGCCCTTGGTGGTGGCGCCGTCGATGGCCTTGTAAATGCCTTCGTTGGTCACCGGGTTGGTGCCGATGTTGGAAGCGACGTTGTCTTGCTCGATGCGGAAGAACGCCAGGGTGGCGTTCAGCCGGCCATCGAAGTAGGCCGCCTTCAGCCCCGCTTCATAGCCGTCGCCTTCAACGGGCGCGAGGGTCGCGCCATTGATGTCCTTGTACACTTGCGGCTGGTAGATCGAGGTGTAGCTGGCATACACCGAGTAGGTATCGTCCAGGTCATAGACCACGCCCGCGTAGGGCGTGACCACCCCGTGCTCCTTGTAGCTGGCGTGGGTGTCACTCAGCGAAGACGTTGGGTAGAAGTCTTGGTCGTCGTTGTACTTGAAGGTGCTGACCCGGGTGCCGAGAATGACCGACAGGTTGTCGGTCGGCCGCAGGCGGGTCGCCACGTAGGCGCCGTTCTGGCTTTGCATGGTGGTGTAGTCACCGTTCTTCGGGAAGTTCTGCTCCGGGATTTTACCGTTCCAGTCGAAGATCGAGCCCGGCACCATGGCAAACGCGCTGCCGTCATAGGTATCGCCGGTCTGCCGCGAATGCGAAGTCATGAAACCTGCCACCAGGTCGTTCTCACGGCCGAACAGGGTGAACGGGCCGGACACATTCAAGTCTGCCGTGTTTTGCACGCGGTGGCCTTCCCAGCGCCCCCAGTACAGGAACATGCCCTCGCCGGTGACCGGGTGCGGGTTGCCACCGCTGGCAGACGCCAGGCGTGTGTCATGGTCGCTGATCATGTGGTTGAGGCTGAGTTTGGCCTTCCAGTTGTTGGCCAGGGTTTGTTCCAGCGAAGTGAAGTAGGTGGTGGACTGGAAGTCCCGTCGGCTCCAGTCTGCCCCGGGGTTGTGCGAGCGCGAAAAGTCGGTGCGGCTGCCGTCGGAGAAGTACGTCGGGTTACCGGTCCAGGTCGACCCGCGCGGGGTGGTGGCCTGGTTGTCGATGCCGAAGGTCAGCAGGGTGTCGGGCGTCAGGTCGGCTTCGAGAATGCCGTAGTAAACGTCCTTTTTCTGCTTGTAGTGGTCCAGGTACGACTTGCGGTCCTGGTAGGCACCCACCAGCCGGCCGCGCACGCTACCCGTGTTGTTGAGCGCGCCGGAGATATCGCCTTCAGTGCGGTAGTTGTCCCATGAGCCTGCGCTGGCGGTGATCGATGCCTTGAACGCCTGGGTGGGCTTCTTGCGTACCAGGTTTACCGTGGCAGACGGGTCGCCGGAGCCGGTCATCAGGCCGGTGGCACCCTTGATCACTTCGATGCGGTCGTAGGCGGCCATGTCGACGTGGGTCACGCCCTCATCGTACACCCCGTCATAGATGGTGTTGATGCCATCGTACTGATAGTTGGTAATGGCAAAACCGCGCGCGGAATACTCCATGCGTTCACTGTCATAGGCCTGCACCGAAACCCCGGGCGTATTGCGCAGTACGTCACCGATGTCTTGCGAGCCGTGGTCGTCGATCACCTGGCGGGTAATGATGCTGACCGACTGCGGTGTTTCACGCAGGGTCAGTGGCAACTTGGTTGCCGTAGTCGAACCACCGGTGGTGTAGGCGCCGGTGCCCTCTGTGACATTACCCAACCCCAGGCCATCGATGCGGCTGGGGGCCAATTCCACCACGTCACCCTGGCCTGTGGCCAACAGCAAGGAATAGCGCCCGTCGCTCTCGCGAGTGGCCTGCAGCCCTGTGCCGCTCAGCAGTATCTGCAAGGCCTGGTCGATGTCATAGCGCCCGTCGAGCGCCGGCGAACGTTTACCGCGCGTCAGCTGGGTGTCGAACGACAGCACAATGCCGGACTCTGCGGCGAACTGCGTCAGCACTTCGCCCAGGTCGCCTTGCGGCAGGTGGTAATCATGGGCTTGGCTGGCGCAGACAGCGCCAGGCCCACCGAGCAGGGCGGCCAGCATCAGGCAAGTGCGCAGGCCTGGCGCGGTGAATGGCCTGGGGTTGAAGCGGCGGGTCATCTTCGCGTTTCTCTGATAGGTAAGTGTCGGGTTACCTATGAGTCGGATAAGCCGCGCCAAAGTGATCAGGTGTCGGGTAATTATTACGCTGCGGTGATCGTTACCCAGAAGCGGGTACGGCGCTGTACTTGCACCGGCAGGGATGTGGCCAGGGCCCGTAGAATCTGGTCGGTATCGTTGAGCCTGTAGGTGCCGCTGATGCGCAGCGCCGCCACGGAAGGTGCGCAGCGCAGCCAGCCCGGCCGGTAGCGTGAGAGGTTGCTGATGAACTGGTCAAGGCGCTGGTCATTGGCGATCAGCAAGCCCCGGCCCCAGGCGTCAGCTGCCAGCGCGTTGGTTTCCAGCGAGGAGAAGCCCTGGTCATTGAACTGGCAGCGTTGGCCGCTGTTGACCTGCAGGGTTTGGCCAGAAGCCAGGGTCACCTGTGCTTGCTGGCCAAATACTTCAAGGCTGCTGCTGCCATCGAGCAACCGCACGGCAAAGCGGCTTTCGCCCGCGTCGATCGTGCCATTTCCGGTAATGACCCTGCAGGTCTGGCGCGCTGGCACAGTGACCATGAGCTCACCTTGGCGCAAGCGCAGCCATGGTGCGTCGCGCCGGTCATCTACATCCAGCGCAGACGCAGTATTGAGCATCAGCGCAGTGCCATTGTTCAGCACCAGCGAACGCTGTTCGCCCACCCCGGTACGCACATCTGCCAGCAGCGGTGACTGTTTGATTTCCCGGTAGCCACCCATGCCCAGGGCGCCGCCGCCCAGAAGCACCAGGCCGGCCTTGACCACCCGCCGCCGGCTGGCATGCCGGCCATGCGCTGCCAGCGTCAGCACGCGTGCCGAAGCCGGGCTCTCGCTTGCTGCCATGCGTGTTTGCAGGCGTTCGGCCTGCTGCCAGGCCCAGGCATTGACGGGGGCCGCATTCAGCCAAAGCTGCCAGGCAGAATAATCACTGGCCTGCACCTCACCGCTGTTGAGCTGGCTGAACCAGTGCGCGGCCTGGCGCAACGAAGCCAGTTGCTCGGTATTCAGGTTGGCGTTCACTGGTCGTGGCCAAGGCTGTAGAGCATGCAATGTTCAGCTGCTTTGGCTACGTAGCGGCGCACGCTGACTTCGGAGATACCCAGCTGGGTGGCGATGTGTTTGTAAGGCATGCCATCAATCTGCGAAAGCAGGAATGCCTCACGCACCTTGGGCCCGAGCGAGGCCAGCATGGCGTCCAGTTCGAACAAGGTTTGCAGCAGGGCCAAGCGTTGTTCAGGGGAGATATCCAGTGCTTCCGGCTGCTCGGCGAGCACCTGCAGCCAGGCCCGTTCCAGGTGCACGCGGCGCAGGTGGTCGATCATCAGGCGGCGTGCGATGGTTGCCAGGTAGCCTTTGGGTTCGCGCACGGCCTCAAGCTTGACGGCAGCGTCGGCGGCAGACATCACCCGCACGAACACATCCTGCACGAGGTCGGCGGCCAGGTGGTTGCAGTTCACCCGTGGTCTCAGCCAGTTATGCAGCCATTTGCTCTGGGCCCGGTATAGCTGGCTGACTTGAGAGGTGAAGGCTATATCCGGGGTGCTCATCCATGCCGCCTGAAAATATTCGCAAATGTTAATGGTTCGCATTTTATGCAAAGTATTTCAGGGTTTGCAATCGCAGCTCTTTTAAAACTGCACATAACTCATTGACTTGGCAGGGGCCATGTAGGAGCGGGTTTACCCGCGAACACCGGCGCAGCCGGTGCCAAGCACAGCATTGAATTCTTCGCGGGTAAACCCGCTCCTACAGGGTACGCACAGCCCCAACTATCTCAACCCGCTTGCAAGGCCCGCGGCCGCTGGCTGCGCTGTTCATCATCGGCACTGGCAGCCGGTTGCAGGCAGAAGTCGAACACCACCCGCGCCACTGCACCTGCAAGCTGCTCCACTTCACCCACCAACCCATCGCGGGTGGCATGGGCAAAGTCATCCCACAAATACGCATCCCCCGCCAGGTTGATCTGTGTGGTCAGGTGGCGGTACCCCGGTGCGCTGATGAAAAAGTGGATATGCGCTGGCCGCTGACCATGGCGGCCAAGCTGGTCCAGGCAAGCCTGGGTCGGGCCATCGGCCGGGCAGCCATAACCGCTGGGGACGATGCTGCGGGCGCGATAGCGGCCCTGGGCATCCGTGCGGATACGCCGGCGCAGGTTGTATTCCGACTGGCTGGAATCGAAGTAGGAATACAGGCCCTGGGTATTGGCGTGCCACACGTCGACGATGGCCCCGGCCAGCGGCTTGCCATCCAGGCCCAGCACCTGGCCTTCGAGCAGCATCGGCTGGCCCGGGTCGCGGCCGTCGTCCAATCGTGCCTCGCCTTCGCACAGTGGTGCGCCGGCCACGTACAGCGGGCCTTCGATCGTGCGTGGGGTGCCACCGCTGTGCCCGGCCTGGCTGTCGCGGGCATCGCTGAGCAGGTCGAGGAAGTGCTCCAGGCCAAGCCCCGCCATCAGCAGGCCGGCTTCGTTGCGGCTGCCCAGGCGGTTGAGGTAGTCGACCGCCTGCCAGAATTCGTCGTCGCTGATGGCCAGGTCCTCGATCAGCTTGGCGCTGTCCTGCAGGATGCGCAGCACGATCTGTTTCAGGCGTGGGTTGCCCTGATCGTTGCCAATGCCTGCCGCCTTCGCGAAGAAGGCCTGGACCTCGGGGGAATGGGAAATCGCTAGAGTCATGGTCGCCTCACCGGTCGTTGTTGTTATTGCGGTGCAAAGCCTTGAGCAATTGCGATGCCATGTTCGCAAGCCGTTGATATCAAAAGCCTTGGTGTTTTTAAGGCCCGCGGCAACTGGCGCACGCTTGATCATTTGATCAACCCGCGCCAGCGCCATTGCGCAAATGCTCAAGGCTTGTCGGGGGCCTTCTTCAGTCTGTAGGCAAGGGCAGGGCGGGTCATGCCGAGCAGGCGCGCGGCCTCGGAAACGTTCTGCCCACAGCGCTGCATGGCCGCCTGCATCAGCGCCTCTTCGACGGTATCCAGGCCGGTGCCGCTGTCGAGAATCTGCGCCACCCAGCCAGGCGCTGCCTGGTCACTGGCCGCTACCAGCCGGCCATCGCTGCCCAGGCCGATGCTGTCGGTGGCCGGCGGGGCATGCGGGAACAGTGCGTCGAGGCCAATGCTCTGGTTCTCGTCGGTGATGATCACGCCACGCTCCATGAGGTTTTCCAGCTCGCGGATGTTGCCCGGCCAGTCGTACTGCAGGCACACCTGCAGGGCGCGGTCGCTGAGGCCACGGGTTTTCTTGCCGTAGCTCTGGTGCAAGCGGCCGAGGAAGTGCTCGATCAGCAGCGGGATGTCTTCGCGGCGCTCGCGCAGCGCCGGAATATGCACCGGGAACACGTTCAGCCGGTAGAACAGGTCGGCACGGAAACGCCCGTCCTTGACAGCCTGTTCCAGGTTTTCGTGGGTGGCAGCGATCACCCGTACATCCACCGGCCGCGTGCGGCTGTCGCCCACCCGTTCCAGTTCGCCCTCCTGCAGCACGCGCAGCAGGCTGGCCTGGGCGCGTGGGGTAAGCTCGACGATTTCGTCGAGGAACAAGGTGCCGCCATTGGCCCGTTCGAAGCGGCCCATGCGCGCCTGCTGGGCGCCGGTGTATGCACCTTTCTCGACACCGAACAGCTCGGCTTCGATCAAGTCCGGCGGGATGGTCGCGCAGTTCAGCGCCACGAACGCCGCCCCGGCGCGCTCGCTGCGCAGGTGCAGGCTGCGGGCGATTACCTCCTTGCCCACCCCGGTTTCACCCAAAAGCAGTACCGAAGCCTTGCCCGGTGCAACCTTGTCGGTGAGCGCACAGCAGCGCCGGTACACCGCCGACTGGCCGATGCCGTAGAACTGCCCCGACTCGTACTGCAGGCGCTGGCGCAGGTTGGCCACCTGCACCTGCAGCGATTGCAGCTCGTCGATCACCGGGTCGCTCTGGAAGTAGCGCAGGAAGGCCTCGGCATCGTCCCATTGCTCGACCGGCTTGCCGATGATGCGGCATTCGCTGCCACCGCAGCCGCGGCAGCTGACCTCTTTGTACAGCACCTGGCGGCCGAGAAAGAACGAGCTGTAGCTGATTGCGTAACCGAGCAGCATCCAGCACACCGGCTGCTCGGAATGCAGGCCTTCGGACTGGCAGTTTTCCACTTCGAAGGAGTCTTGCCATTCGATGTCGGCGTAGAAGTGGCCGTTGTCCAGGTCGATTTCCAGCTGCAGCGGGCGCACCTTGACCATGCCCTTGAGCGAGTGCAGTTGCGGGCCGATGAAGAACATCTCCACCGGGTTGCCGTTGGGCCGCAGCTTGCGCGCAAGCTCGGCATCTTTCAGCCCCGACTGGTAGCCCAGGCGCAGGAAAAAGCCCTTGGCCCGCTCCACCCCGAGCATTTCGATCAGTTCGCGGCGCATGCTGGCCATGGTCGCGGCCTGCAACAGCAGCATGCGCTGCTCGTCCAGCCAGATCTTGCCTTCGGTGCCTTCGAACCGTACCCGTTCGGTCAGGTCCTTCAGCGCCGGTGCAGGTTCCGGCGCCCTGTACTGGGTAATCATTCGCTTGCGCCCCTTGCTTGTAGTTGTATGGGGAATCGGCGCGCACCCGCTCAGGCAAGGCGGGTTTACTGGGCACGCCGAAACGACCGCGGTGTGCAGGCAAGGCCCGGGTCGTTCTCTTTTCTAAACCGCCTGAATCCCGCGCAAAAGTCAATCGCTGGCCACCTTGGTCATTTGCTCGAAGTGCTCCGCTGCGATTGAGCAAATGATCAAACGGGCAGACAGCGGCGCGTTCGCAACGCCACGCCTGAGCAACGCTCTAAAAATATAAAACCTATTGAAAACAATGACTTGTCGGCGATTGTAAGCAATTGAAAAGCGCCTGGCACAGCCGTTGCTCTAGCCCTTGGCACGTCCAACCGGAGCACCAGCGCATGAGCCCAGCCACCCCTTCCTTCGAGCAGATGCCGCGCTACGTCCGTGTACGCAGCGAGCCGGACGCGGCCTTTGTCGAGTTCGACTTTGCCATCGGTTACCCGGACCTGTTCGTCGAACTGGTCCTGCCGCGCAGCGCCTTTGCCAGCTTCTGCACCAGCAACCGGGTGCGCCACATGGATGCCGCGATGGCTGCTGCCGTCGACACCGACATGCAGAAGTGGCGCTACGGCGAAGGCCGCGACCAGGACGAATGAAGCGCCGATAACCGGCGCATTGCCTCCCCACAACAACAAGTACAGGACGCCTTGCATGAGTATCGAAATCAAGACGGCCACGGTCGAGCCGATCCGCCAGACCTTCAGCCACATACGCCGGCGTTTCGGTGACAAGCCGGCCAGCCGCTACCAGGAAGCCAGCTTCGACATCGAGGCCGCCAGCAACTTCCACTACCGCCCGCTGTGGCAGCCCGACAACCTGCTCAACGACCCCAGCCGCACTGCCGTGCAGATGGCCGACTGGTATGCCGTCAGCGACCCGCGCCAGTACTACTACGGCACCTACGTGCAGGCCCGGGCACGCATGCAGGAAAACGCCGAGCACAGCTTTGCCTTCTGCGAAAAGCGTGAGCTGCTGGCCAGCCTGCCAGCGCAAACCCGTGCCCTGGTTGCGCGCCTGCTACTGCCGCTGCGCCACGCCGAGCTGGGCGCCAACATGAACAACAGCGGCATTGCCGCCGATGCCTTTGGCACCAGCGTCACCCAGATGCACATGTTCCATGCCATGGACCGCCTGGCCATTGCCCAGTACCTGTCACGCATCGGCCTGCTGCTGGAGGACGACGGCCTGGCATTGCTGGCCGAGGCCAAGCAGCGCTGGCTGGACGAGCCGGCCTGGCAAGGGCTGCGCCGCTACGTTGAGGACAGCCTGGTGCTGCGCGACTGGTTCGAGCTGAGCCTGGCGCAGAACCTGGTCAGCGACGGCCTGCTGTACCCGCTGTTGTTCGAGCACTTCGATGCGCAGCTGGTGGCCGCCGGGGCAGGGCAGCTGGGCATGCTCACCGAGTTCATGCGCCTGTGGTTCGCCGAGAGCCAGCGTTGGGTCGATGCCCTGGTCAAGACCGCCGTCGCCGAAAGCCCGCATAACCGCCAGCTGATCGAGGGCTGGGTAAGCCAATGGCGCGGCCGCGCCGTGCAAGCGCTGCTGCCGCTGGCCGAAGCCGGCCCTGGCCGCGCAGCGCTGGACTCCATCGACAGTGCCTTTGGCGCCCGCCTGAAAAAACTCGGCCTCAGTGGAGACGCCGCATGACTTCCCTCGTCTACATCGCCTTCCAGGACAACGACAGCGCCCGCTACATCGTCGAGGCCATCACCCAGGACAACCCGCACGCCCAGGTGCAGCACCAGCCGGCGATGATCCGCGTGCAGGCCGAAGGGCGCCTGGAAATCCACCGCGCCACGGTGGAAGAAAAAATCGGCCGTGAATGGGACGTGCAGGAAATGCTGATCGACGTGATCACCCTCGGCGGCAACGTCGAGGAAGACGAAGACTGCTTTGCCCTGCACTGGAACTGATCCGCATAACGACAAGAACCCGGAGACCACCATGGCCGCCAAACGCCTCAACCAGAAAGACAAGTACCGCTGCCTGACCCGCGACTTGGGCTGGGAGCCAAGCTACCAGAGCAAGGACGATATCTACCCCTACGAGCGGTTCGAAGGCATCAAGATCACCGACTGGGACAAGTGGGAAGACCCGTTCCGCCTGACCATGGATGCCTACTGGAAATACCAGGCCGAAAAAGAGAAGAAGCTGTACGCCATCTTCGATGCGTTTGCCCAGAACAACGGCCACCAGAACATCTCCGACGCCCGCTACGTCAACGCCCTGAAGCTGTTCCTGAGCGGTGTCACGCCTCTGGAGTACCAGGCCTACCAGGGCTTTGCCCGGGTTGGCCGGCACTTTGGTGGCGCCGGTGCACGGGTAGCCTGCCAGATGCAGGCCATCGACGAGCTGCGCCACGTGCAGACCCAGGTGCACGCCATGAGCCACTACAACAAGCACTTCAACGGCCTGCATGACTTTGCCCACATGCACGACCGGGTGTGGTTCCTGTCGGTGCCCAAGTCGTTCTTCGAAGATGCACGCACGGCGGGCCCGTTCGAGTTCCTTACCGCCATTTCGTTCTCGTTCGAGTACGTGCTGACCAACCTGCTGTTCGTGCCGTTCATGTCCGGCGCTGCGTTCAATGGCGACATGGCCACGGTCACCTTCGGCTTCTCTGCGCAGTCCGACGAGGCCCGGCACATGACCCTGGGCCTGGAGGTGATCAAGTTCCTGCTGGAGCAGCACGAGGACAACGTGCCGATCGTGCAGCGCTGGATCGACAAGTGGTTCTGGCGCGGCTACCGGCTGCTGACCCTGGTCGGGATGATGATGGACTACATGCTGCCGAACAAAGTGATGTCCTGGGCCGAGGCCTGGGAGGTGTACTTCGAACAGGCCGGCGGTGCACTGTTCAAGGACCTGGAACGCTACGGCATTCGCCCGCCCAAGTACGTCGAGCAGACCACCATCGGCAAGGAACACATCAGCCACCAGGCCTGGTCGATCTTCTACCAGTACAGCCAGGCCACCAACTTCCACACCTGGATCCCCACCGACGAGGAGCTGGACTGGCTGTCGGCCAAGTACCCGGACACCTTCGACCGTTACTACCGGCCACGCTACGAGCACTGGCGCGAGCTGCAGGCACGCGGCGAGCGCTTCTACAACCCGACGCTGCCGATGCTGTGCCAGATCTGCCAGATCCCGCTGGCCTTCACCGAGCCGGATGCGCCCACGCAACTGAGCCACCGCAGCCTGGTGCATGAGGGCGAGCGCTACCACTTCTGCTCCGATGGTTGCTGCGACATCTTCGCCTTCGAACCGGAAAAGTACGTGCAGGCCTGGCTGCCGGTGCACCAGATCCTGCAGGGCAACTGTGGTGGCGCCGATGTCGAGGCGGTGGTGCGCGATTACTACAACATCACCCCCGGGCAGGACAACTTCGAGTACCAGGGCTCACCCGAGCAGCAACGCTGGCAAGCGATGCAGGGCGCCGAACGCAAGGCCGTCTGAGTCGATAAGCCATCCCGCTGCAGCATCAGGCAGGGCGCTATCGCTGCGCCCTGCCTTTTACAAGAACAAGAGGAACATTGCCATGCCCGTGACCGCCATTGGCACCTATACCGCCCAGCCCCTGGACCGCCAGGCCAACTTCCACGGCGCCCAGCTGGTGTACCTGTGCTGGGAAAACCACTTGCTGTTCTGCGCCCCGTTCACCCTGCCGGTGGACCCGGCGCTACCCTTTGCCGCCTTCATCGAGCAGGTGGTCAAACCGGCGATTGCCCTGCACCCGGATGCCGCCCAGGTCGACTTCGCCGCCGCGCGCTGGCGCCTGGACGAGCAGCCGTTCACGCCCGACCTGGCCGGTGGCCTGGCCGCCAATGGTGTTGCCCACAAAAGCCTGCTGCACCTGCACACCCCTGGCCTTGAAGGCCTGGGCGGCAGCCACAACTGAGGAATGCCGCCATGAGCTATCAAGTCACCATCGAACCCACCGGCGAACAGATTGAAGTGGAGGAGGGCCAGACCATTCTTGAGGCCGCCTTGCGCCAGGGCGTGTGGCTGCCGTTTGCCTGCGGCCACGGTACCTGCGCCACCTGCAAGTGCCAGGTGCTGGACGGTGAGGTCGACCTCGGCGCTGCTTCGTCGTTCGCCCTGATGGACATGGAGCGTGACGAAGGCAAGGTGCTGGCCTGCTGCGCCATCCCGCAGAGCGACCTGGTGATCGAGGCCGACATCGATGTCGACCCGGACTTCGCCGGCCTGCCGGTGCAGGACTACCGTGCCGTGGTCACCCAACTGGTGCAGCTGTCGCCGACCATTCGCGGCGTGCACCTCAAGCTCGACCGGCCAATGGCCTTTCAGGCCGGGCAATACGTCAACCTGCAGCTGCCGGGCATTGAAGGCACCCGCGCGTTCTCCCTGGCCAACCCGCCACAGCAGGCCGACGAGGTGGAACTGCACGTGCGCCTGGTGGAAGGCGGCGTGGCCACCGGGCATATCCATCAGCAGCTCAAGGTCGGCGATGCGCTGGAGCTGTCCGGCCCATACGGGCAGTTCTTCGTGCGCTGCTCGCAGCCGGGCGACTTGATCTTCATCGCCGGTGGCTCGGGGCTGTCCAGCCCGCAGTCGATGATCCTCGACCTGCTGGCGCGTGGCGACACCCGGCGCATCACCCTGTTCCAGGGCGCCCGCACCCGTGCCGAGTTGTACAACCGTGAGCTGTTCGAAGCGCTGGCCGCCCGGCATGCCAATTTCAGCTACGTGCCGGCCCTCAGCCAGGCCGCCGAGGATGCGCAGTGGCAAGGCGTGCGCGGTTATGTGCACGACGCGGCGAGGCAGTATTTCGATGGCCGCTTCAACGGCCACAAAGCCTACCTGTGCGGCCCGCCACCCATGATCGATGCAGCCATCACCTGCCTGATGCAGGGCCGCCTGTTTGAGCGCGACATCTTCATGGAGCGTTTCTACAGCGCCGCTGATGGTGCTGACGAAGGCCAGCGTTCGGCCCTGTTCAAGCGCATCTGAGCACATTCGAACCCGGCGCCCCGAACGCGGGGGGCCGGCGTGCACCCGACCGATAACAACAACAAAGGTTGACCCGATGACCCCGACCCTAGCGAACCTGCTTCGCCTTGCCGTGTGCGCCTCGTTGTTCGGCGCTGCCAACCTGTCCCATGCCACTGAAGGGGGCGGCACCTCGTACCCATTGGGTGCCGAGAACTACATGTCTGGCGCCATGCCGCCGCCGGGCTTCTATGGCCAGCTGTTCGTCAACCACTACGAGGCCGACAACCTGCGCGGTAACGACGGGCGCAAGCTGCCGGTGGACTTCCGCGTGCGCGCCAATGCCATCGTGCCGCGCTTTATCTGGGTGAGTGACTACACGCTGCTGGGCGGCAGCCTGGCGCTGCATGCGATCGTGCCGTTGGTGGACGTCAAGGTTTCGCTCAATGGCCAGTCGCAGCACAACAGCGGCCTGGGTGACGTGATCTTCGGCCCGGCGCTGGGCTTTCACCATAGCGACAAGTTCCACAGCATCCTGGCCTTCGACATGATTGCCCCCACGGGCCGCTACGACAAGAACGACCTGGCCAACCCCGGGCGCAATTACTGGGTGTTCGAGCCTGTGTATGCAATGAGCTACGTCGACCCGACCGGGCTTAACCTGGATGCCAAGGTGATGTACGACTTCAACCGGCGCAACCCGGCCACCGATTACCGCTCGGGTCAGGAGTTTCATGTGGACTATGCCGTGGGGTGGGGGTTGGGCAATGGCTGGGTGTTGGGGGTAGGGGGGTACTACTACCGGCAGACCACCGACGACAATCAGGATGGCGAGCGTATCGAAGACAACAAAGGCCGCAGCTTTGCCATCGGCCCGTCGATCAAGTACAGCGGCAAGGGTGGTTGGTTCGTGACGGCGAAGTGGTCGAAGGAAACCGAAGTGCGCAACCGCGCCCAGGGCGATGCCTACTGGCTGAAGCTGACCTTGCCCTTCTAGATCACGAGGGCAACGCCCTTGTAGGAGCGGCCTTGTGTCGCGATCGGGCCGCAAAGCGGCCCCAGCAATATCAGCAGCATGGCTGAAATCGAGGGGCCGCTGTGCGGCCCGATCGCGACGCAAGGCCGCTCCTACACGTGTTGCGCGCTATCAAGGCCAACGGTGATCAGGCCACATCCACCAGCACGATCTCGCTGTCCTCGATGGCGGTCACCCGCAACACTTCTTCCTGCTCGATCGCCACACCATCACGCGCCTTGGCCCGCAACCCGTTGACTTCCACCAACCCCTTGGCCGGCACCAGGTAGCCCCGGCGTGCGGCATCGAAGCGGTATTCGGCGGTTTCACCAGCCCGCAAGGTGGCAGCCACCAACCGCGCATTGGTGCGGATCTGCAGGCTGTCTTCATCGCCGGCACGGCCGCTGGCCAAGGTCACGAAGCCTTCGCCACGCTCGCCTTTGGGGAACGGCCGGGTACCCCACTGCGGTGCTTCACCGGTACGCTCCGGCACGATCCAGATCTGGAAGATACGGGTATCGACGTCTTCCAGGTTGTACTCGCTGTGCACGATGCCGGTACCGGCGCTCATTACCTGCACATCACCCGCTTCGGTGCGGCCTTTGTTGCCCAGGCTGTCCTGGTGGGTAATTGCCCCTTCACGTACATAGGTGATGATTTCCATGTCGCGGTGCGGGTGCGGCGGGAAGCCGCTGCCAGCAGCGATCAGGTCGTCGTTCCAGACCCGCAGGTTGCCCCAGTGCATGCGCGCCGGGTCGTAGTATTCGGCAAACGAGAAATGGTGGTGGGCATCGAGCCAGCCGTGGTTGGCGTGGCCGAGGCTTTCGAACGGTCGCAGTTGCAGCATGGTCGTGCTCCTTGAATCAGTGGAATGACGCCATGATGCGCGAAAGAAACATCGAAAATAAGCGTAAATATCGGCTTAAAACAATCTAATTATTGGATGTATAAGGATGCAAGTTTTTATCCGTTTCATCGCCTAATCCACTGATCTGCAAGCATTCGCTGGCGATTTTTTGTCGATGCGGCGAACATGCCCGCTGATTTTGTTTTTCAACGGAGTGACCGTGGCCCACGAGCAACCCCAGGCCCCCGCCGACCTTACCCCACCCGCCCAACTGCCCTGGTTTCGCCGCCTGGCCGCGCGCCTATTGGGGCGTGGCCTGACCCGTCTGCAAGCGCAGCACCGCGATTCCTGGTTCCTGGGCCACGCCACCGGCCAGCGCAGTGGCCACGCCGATGGGCTGCGTGACGGCTTTGAGCGCGGGCGGGTGGAGGGCTATGAGGCCGGGCGCCAGGTGCTGGTGATCCGCGATACCCGCCCCGACACTGCCGCTGTACCGGGCCAGGACGACAAGCTGTTCGATGACTGGCGCCTGCCGTTGACGGCTGAGCTGAAGAAGCGCTTCAAGGCCGATGTCGCCCAGCGCCTGCCCGCCGAGGCGCAGCCCAGTGCCGCGCAGTGGAAGCTGATTTTCAGCGACACGCCGTCCACCTGCGTGGTGGCTGGGGCCGGGGCGGGCAAGTCGACGTCGCTGGTACTGCGCATCTTGCTGCTGCGCCATTACCTGGGCTACGAGCTGGACGCGATGACTGTGGTTACCTTCACCCGCGAGTCGCGCAAGGACTTCATCAAGCGCCTGCTGCAAGTGTTTGCCCTGTGGCAGATCAACCTGCAACCGGTGCAGGCCCGCGAGCTGGTGCGTACCTTCCATTCGCGCATTCTGCCGTTGGTGCGCAGCTTGCCGGGGTTTGACCAGGTGCGCTCGTTCGAAACACTGGGCAACGAGATGCCTGCCGGGCGTGAGGCCGAGGCCGACAGCAACCCGTTCGACCTGCGCCTGAACGATGCCCAGCGCCAACAGCTGAACCAGTGCTACAGCAGCGTGCTAGGCGAGAGCCCGCGCTTCGCCGAGCTGGTCGGCCTGCTGCGCAGCGAAGCCTTGCAACTTAAACCACTGGACCCGAACAACCCCGACGTGCAGAAGCGCGCGCAGGTGACCCAGCTGGCCGCCCAGCGCGACGAAGAACTGTGCGACGTGATCGAAGACCTGTGGTTCGCCGCTGGCGCCTGGCCAATCAAGGGCATCGAGCCGTGCCGCGAAACGGTCGAGATCCGTGGCAGCCGCTTCCATGTGCATGGTCGGCTGACGGGTGAAGGGCCATTGGTGGTGCTGGGCTTCGACCCGGCGGAGAGCGCGCAGTACCAGCGCCCCGGCGCCAAGCTGGCGGTGCGCGCCGAATGGGCGGTAAAGCGCACATTGCTGCAAGCGTTCTGCGACAGGCCGCTGATCTGGCTCGACAACTACGCCATGGCCCGGCGCCTGGCGGCCTCGCTGGCCGGTGATGCTGTGGCCGGCCCCGGCTTTGAATACAAGATAAAGGGCGAACTGGCCCCAGCGCCGTTGCTGGATGCCTTCGTCAGCGCAGCCAACTTCATCGAGAACCTCGGCCTGGACGTGAACACCGCCGTGGCGGCGATGAGCTTCCCGCCTGGTGACAGCGACGCGCTGTTCTTCGAGGCCTTGGCCCTGTACTGGAAAGCCCTGGAGGCGCACCTGCTGGACCAGTCGCCGCCGGTGATGAGCTACAACCGCATGTTTGCCCTGTTCGGCGAGAACAACCCGGAAAACCTGCAACTGCTGCCCGACCCGTTGTTGCGGCCCTTGGCGCACCTGATGATCGACGAATTCCAGGACGTCTCGCCGCAGATCGTCAGCTGGCTGCGCGCCAGCCTCGCCGAAATCCGCCGGCGTGGCCCGGCGATGCACACCGGGCGCCATGCCCAGCATTCGTCGCTGCTGTGCGTGGGCGATGACTGGCAGTCGATCTACGGCTGGCGCGGCAGTTCGCCCAAGTACTTCATGGAGTTCACCAAGGCCTTCCCGTCGCCGGCCAATACGCGGGTGATGCTGGTCGACAACTACCGTTGCCAGCAGCAGGTGATCGACGCCGCCGAGCACCTGGTCAAGGGCACCCCGGCAATTACCGGCAAGAAAGCCCGCGCCAGTGGCCCGGCGGCCGAATTGCCGGCCACGCCGGTCAAGGTGTTCGACCGTGACGAAGCCGCCCTGGGTGAAACGCTGATCGAGCACTACCAGCGCGGCGAGACGGTGATGATGCTGTACCGCAAGGGCGGCGACCGGGCGTTGATGAACGAGCACCTGCAAAGCGTGCTGCACGCCGAGGCAGCCCTGCCGGCCGAGCAGCGCCGGCTGCGCCAGCTGACCTATCACAGTGCCAAGGGCTTGCAGGCCGACGCGGTGTTCATGCTGGGCGACTGCCAGTACCTGACCAGCTCGCCGTACAAGAACCAAGTGTATCGCCAGGCCGGTTTGGGCAAGGCCGGTGATGCCCAGCCGTTCGATACAGCGCAGAAGGAAGAAGTACAGCGCCTGGCCTACGTGGCGGTGACCCGTGCGGTGCAGCACTGCTACTGGCATGTGGAGGCGGCCAACGGCGACGCGGCGGCGGCCCCGCGGGCTTCGAGCCAGGTGGATGGCCGGCAGGCCTTCTTCGAAGACCTGCGCGGCCAGTAAGGGTCGGTGACGGTTAAGTCACGGTCGGTGATGGGCCAGTGGGGTACCTGGCCTTGCGCCAAGGTAGCGTGTCGGAGCCCTGCGCGGCCCGGCGCAAGGGTTGTCGCTGGCGACAGGATTCGAAGGGGCCGGCGGCGTATCTGGCCTGGTGTGGTCGTACCAGGCTTCAAGTCAGGAAGCGTACCCATGCGTTCTTCATCGACACCCAAGGATCACCTGCTAGACCTCAACGGCATTGAAATTGCCGTGCGTTGCTGGGGGCCGCAAGACGGCATCCCGGTGCTGGCCCTGCATGGCTGGCTGGACAATGCCGCCTCTTTCGAACGCCTGGCACCCATGCTCGACGGCTGCTTCGTGGTCGCCCCCGACCTGGTTGGCCACGGCCGTTCCGACCATCGCCGCCACGACAGTGGCTATTACCTGTGGGAACATGCCGAGGATATGCTGGCGGTGGCCGACAGCCTGGGCCTTGGGCAGTTTCATGTACTGGCCCACGGCATGGGCACCGGGGTGGCGTCATTGCTGGCGGCCATGACCAGCGGTATCGCCAGCATGACCTTCCTCGACGGCATGGGCGCACCGTTCACGGTGGCCGAGGACGACCGCGTGCAGCACCTGGCGCGGGCCTACCGGCTCAAACGCATGGTGCAACGTAGCCAGTTGCCGGGCTTTGCCGAGCCGGACGTCGGCCGCTTCGATGACCTCGACACAGCCTTGGTGCAACGCCGCGAGCGCCTGGACACCGAACTGTCGGAAAGTGCGGCACGGCTGCTGGCGCTGCGCGACCTGCTGCAGCTGGGCGATGGTTACTGCTGGCGCCACGACCCGCGCCTGGTGCTGCCCGAGCCCATGCCGCTGACCGAACGCGAAGCCTGCGACCTGCTCAGCCAAGTCTATTGCCCGCTGTACCTGCTGTTCGGTCGCCAGGGAGCATTTACCGGCGAGGCCTTTACCCGGCGCCAGGCGGCCTTGCCCAGCCAGGCGAAGATCTCCTGGCACCCCGGCGGGCACCACTTCCACCTGGATGCACCAGACCGGGCGCTGGTCGATCAATTGCTGCGCATCCTGGCCCGCCATGAAGGGCGCGTGCTGCAACGGATGGTGAACGAGTAGCTGATTCTGGTCAGGCCATGCACGTCTGGGCTATGGTGGCTGCGGGAACAACGGCCGTGCTGAAAATCCATTTGCTTGCGCAATCGATGTAGGAGCGGCTTTAGCCGCGAACACCGGCGCAGCCGGTGCCATGCACCGCGTTGGATTCTTCGCGGGTGAACCCGCTCCCACAGGGTATGCGGATCGCTTGCGAACGCCGTTTTCTACCAAAATGCCAGACCACAAGGAGCCCCGGCATGCGACCGTTCGCCATCAAGCATATCGACCACCTCGTCCTGCGGGTCAGTGACCTGCCGCGCAGCATCGCCTTCTACACCGAGCTGCTCGGCTGCACGGTCAGCCGTGTGCGTGAAGACCTGGGCATGGTTCATCTGGCTACAGGCACGGCGATGATCGACCTGGTAACCCTGGACGGCCCGCTGGGCCAGCCCGGTGGTGCGGCACCGGGGGCCGAAGGGCGCAACCTGCATCATTTCTGCCTGCGCATCGAGCCCTTTGATGAAGCGGCATTGACCGCCTACCTGCAAGCTGCGGGGGTGACGGTGGAACCCGCCGAGAAGCGCTATGGCGCCGAAGGCGAAGGGCTGTCGCTGTACTGCTACGACCCGGATGGCAACCAGGTCGAGCTCAAAGGGCCGGTACCTGCCGTGGGGGCGCCATGAGCAAGCTGCACAGCCACGAGCACTGGATCAATACCGCGCAAGGCAAACTGTTCGCCCAGGAATGGGCGCCGCCACAGGCGCAGGGGGCGCCCATCGTCCTGCTGCATGATTCGTTGGGTTGTGTTGCCTTGTGGCGCGACTTTCCGCAGCAGTTGGCGCAAACCACCGGGCACCGAGTAATCGCCTACGACCGCCTGGGCTTTGGCCGTTCCGACGCACACCCGGGTGTATTACGCCTGGGCTTTGTCGAGGACGAGGCGCAGCAGGGGTTCACGGCGCTGCGCGAGTATTTTGGCCTTGGCGATTTCATTATTTTCGGCCACAGCGTTGGCGGCGGCATGGCCGTGGCCTGCGCGGCGGCGTTCGCCAACCAGTGTGTGGGGCTGATCACCGAGTCGGCACAGGCGTTTGTCGAAGCGCGTACCCTTGAGGGCATTCGCGCAGCCAACCTGCAGTTTGCCGAGCCGGGGCAGTTGCAACGGCTGCAGCGTTACCACGGCAGCAAGGCCGAATGGGTATTGCGTGCCTGGGTGGACAACTGGTTGGCCGAGGATTTTGCCGGCTGGAACCTGGATATCGTGTTGGCGCAGGTGCGCTGCCCGCTGTTGAGCCTGCATGGCGATAACGACGAGTTCGGCTCGCCGGCGCACCCCGAGCGGCTGCAGGCGCTGGCGGGCGGGCCGGGCAGGGTGCGCTTGCTGCAAGGCTGTGGGCATGTGCCGCACCGGGAGCAGGCCGAGCAGGTGCTGGCAGAAGTGCTGCAGTTCCTGCAGTAAAGGTTTCTCTGACTGTACGCGGTCCCCCTGTAGGAGCGGCCTTGTGTCGCGAAAGGGGGGCGAAGCGCCCCCGGGATCTTCGCAACATCTCAAAATTGCCGGGGCCGCTTTGCGGCCCTTTCGCGACACAAGGCCGCTCCTACACGGGGAGCGCGTCCCGCATTCATGCGCCGTTCGTTCAAGCGCCGATGTGGCACTTGCGCCAACACTGGCGGCTCCTGTCTACCTGGAGTCGCCCATGCGCACCCTCTACGCCCCACTGTTCTTCTTTGGATTCATCAGCGCCGCACTGTCGCTGGCAGTAAGCCCGCTATGGCTGTTGCCGCTGCTGGCCAGCGCGGTGCTGCTGTCGTTCACCTGCGAACGGCTCATCCCCTACAAGGTCGCCTGGAACCGAAGCCAAGGCGAGGGCCGGCGCGACTTGTGCCATGCCCTGGTCAACGAGTGCCTGACCATCAGCAGTGTGGCAGCCATCCCGTTGCTGGCCAGCTGGCTGCCGGCAACCGGCCTGTGGCCTGGGCACTGGCCGCTGGCCCTGCAATTGCTGCTTGCCATCGCCATGGCCGACCTGGGCATCACCTTGGTGCATTACGCCAGCCACCGCAGCCCATTGCTGTGGCGGTTGCATGCAGTACACCACAGCGTCACCCGCCTGTACGGCTTCAATGGCTTGATGAAGCACCCCGTGCACCAACTGCTTGAAACCCTGGGCGGCACCTTGCCGTTGCTGCTGCTCGGTTTGCCCGTCGAGGTGGCATCACTGCTGGCGTTCAGTGTGTCGATCCAGCTGTTGCTGCAGCACAGCAATGTGGACATGCGTATCGGCGGCTTGCGCCATGTGTTTGCCTGGGCACCGGTGCATCGCTTGCACCACCTGAAGTACGGCACCACCGGCGACGTCAACTTCGCGTTGTTCTTCCCGGTGTGGGACCGCTTGCTGGGCACGGCGCTGCACCTGCCTGGCTATGCACTGGCGGACGATGACATGGGCATAGGTGACCGGCCCGACTACCCGCAGGCCTATGTGGCGCAATTGCAGGAACCTTGGGTAAACGGCGGCGCACACCGGCCTGCCACGCTGCCGACGGCATTGCGCCAGGCACTAGCCGAGCGTGCGTAGGCGCAGCTGGCGCAAGGCGCTGCCGGGGCTCAAGCCAAACTGTCGGCGGACGCTGCGCGTGAAGTGCGCCGAGTCGGCAAACCCTGCTGCCAGGGCGGCTTCGGTCAGGCTGGCACCATCCAGCGCCAGTTGCAAGGCTACGCGCAGGCGCTGCCACAGCACCAGGCGCCGCACCGACAGCAGCAGCTTGTCGCTGAACAGGCGTTCCAGCTGGCTGATCGACAGCGCCGCAGTACTGGCTAGCTCATGGGCTGGCAAGGCCTGTTCGCCCAGCGAGCGGATACGCTCAAGTGCTTTCACCAGGCGAGGGTCGAGCCGGCGGCGTGGCCAGTGCCGCAGTCGCTCGGCCAGTTGCGCTGGGCTGTTGCCGGCTTGTTCGCAGGCCAGGGCGAGGTCTGCCAGGTCGAATGCCAGCGGTTCGGCGAACAGGGTAAGGCAGGGCGCGCCGTGGCTGAGAATGGCATGGGGCTGCCGCGACGGGATCAACACCTGCGGGCCGCGGTAACGCTGTTCGCCCAGCAGCACCTCGACATCGGCATCGAGGCCTATCAGCACCTGATGCGCATAGTGCACGTGGCTGTCGGTGCTGCCCAGCGTAGCTAGCAGCAGGCAGTGGTCGTCAGCCAGCCAGATGTCACCCCGCCAGCCCTGTGAGACCTCGTCGTTCATACAGCCCTCTTGCCTGTGTCCCAGCCAGTGGATATCCCGGCAAAGCCGATTATGCTTCAGTTACCTTGCTGCGATTCGAGGCGGCCCGCCTCGTCGTGCTTCGCGCAACCAAAGCAAGCCCTAGGGCCTGGGTGCGACGGTGAAATGGGTGTGAGGTGCTCCGGCCTGCATGATGACATGACGGAGGCAACCCATGGCGGTTCTCGACAGCGCATCCACGGGCAGTAGCGCGCCCCAACGCGGTATCACCAAGGAGGAGCGCAAGGTCATCTTTGCCTCGTCCCTGGGTACGGTATTCGAATGGTACGACTTCTACCTGTACGGCTCACTGGCGGCGATCATCGCCAAGCACTTCTTTGCCGGGGTCAATGAAACCACCTCGTTCATCTTCGCCTTGTTGGCCTTTGCCGCCGGCTTTGCCGTGCGGCCGTTCGGCGCCATCGTGTTCGGCCGCCTGGGCGACATGATCGGGCGCAAGCATACCTTTCTCATCACCATCATCATCATGGGCTTGTCCACTGCGGTAGTGGGCCTGCTGCCGAGCTATGCATCGATCGGCGTGGCAGCACCGATCATCCTGATCACCTTGCGCCTGCTGCAGGGCCTGGCGCTGGGTGGCGAGTACGGCGGCGCGGCCACCTACGTGGCCGAACATGCACCGAAAGGCCGGCGCGGTTTCTTCACCGCCTGGATCCAGACCACGGCAACCTTGGGCCTGTTCCTTTCGCTGCTGGTGATCATGGCCTGCCGCACGGCCATGGGCACCGAGGTGTTCGAGACCTGGGGCTGGCGGGTGCCGTTCCTGCTGTCGATCCTGCTGCTGGCAATTTCGGTGTACATCCGCCTGCAGCTCAACGAGTCGCCGGTGTTCATGAAGATGAAGGCCGAGGGCAAGGCGTCGAAGGCGCCGCTGACCGAGTCGTTCGCGCGCTGGGACAACCTCAAGGTGGTGATCATGTCGCTGCTGGGCGGTACCGCCGGGCAGGCGGTGGTGTGGTACACCGGGCAGTTCTATGCGCTGTTCTTCCTGTTGCAGATGCTCAAGATCGAGCCGCAGACCGCCAACCTGCTGATTGCCGGGTCATTGCTGATCGGCACGCCGTTCTTCATCTTCTTCGGCAGCCTGTCCGACCGCATTGGCCGCAAGAAGATCGTCATGGCTGGCTGCATCATCGCTGCGCTGACCTACTTCCCGATCTTCAAGGCGCTGACCGAGTACGGCAACCCGGACGTGTTCGTCGCCCAGGAGCAAAACCCGGTAGTGGTGGTGGCCGATCCTGGCCAGTGCGCGTTCCAGTTCGACCCGGTGGGCAAGGCCAAATTCACCAGCTCGTGCGACATCGCCAAGAGCCTGCTGGCCAAGCGCGCCATCCCCTATACCAACGAAGCGGCCGAACCCGGCAGCGTCACGCAGATCCGTATCGGTGAGCGGGTGCTGCCGAGCTTTGACGGCAGCAGCCTGGCGGCGGCGGACTTCAAGGCGCAGAACGACGCCTTTACCGCAACCTTGGGCGGTGCATTGAAAGAAGCGGGCTACCCGGAAAAGGCCGACCCGGCGAAGATCCACTACCCGATGGTGCTGTTGCTGCTGACCATCCTGGTGATCTACGTGACCATGGTCTACGGCCCGATTGCCGCCTGGCTGGTGGAGCTGTTCCCCGCGCGTATCCGCTACACCTCGATGTCATTGCCTTACCACATCGGTAATGGCTGGTTCGGCGGCTTCCTGCCGACCGTGGCGTTTGCCATGGTGGCGGCGACCGGGGATATCTACTACGGCTTGTGGTACCCGATCGTGATTGCGGTGATGACGGCGGTGCTTGGGATTTTCTTCCTGCCGGAGACCAAGGACCGGGATATCAATCACACCTGAGGGTTGAGGTTGCCTGTGCCGGCCTATTCGCGGGTAAACCCGCTCCTACAACGGGATCGCTGCCCGTTGTAGGAGCGGGTTTACCCGCGAATAGGCCGGCACAGGCAACCCATCAATCAAAATACCCACGCAGCCCAAAGGCATACCCAGTATCCACCCCCGCAGCCTCACCCCGGCTCCAGCGCTTCTTCAACACAAACTCGAACGCCGGCTCGTACAACCCGTCACGCACCAGCGCACCCGCCAGCACTTCCACGTCATACCAGCCATTGTCCAGCTCGATGATCGGCCGCCCCGGCACCTGGTAGCGCGCCAGCAGGTCACCCAGCGTCTTGGGCGTGAAGTGCTGCAGGATGCGCCAGGTGTACAGCATCAGTGCCCCGTGCTCGACCCGCAGCACATAGCCATTGCGCCGGTGCTTCAGGCGGCTGCCGGGCTCGCGCAGGGCCGGGGTGTGGTTATCCAGGGTGAACAGAATACGGTAGGGCAGGTTATCGACCCCGGCCAGCGGCAGCACGATGCCGTCGCGCACGGCCTGGTCGCCGCTGTCGTCATGGGTGAACGCGTAGGCCAGGTCGTCGGGCAATTCATGATCCTGCTTGAAGCGTTCCAGCAACTGGATATCGCCGAGCAAAAAGTAGTCGACCAGGTCGTTGAGCACTTCGCTGAATTCGTGGCGCATTTGTTTTCCTTGTTGTTGCGCGTGGGGGTAATGGCGAGCGGCTAATGTTTTTGGACGATCTGGATCAGGTTGCCGCAGGTGTCATCGAACACCGCTACCGTGACCGGTCCCATGTCGGTAGGTGGTTGGGTGAACTGCACACCTGCCGCGCACAGCCGGGTGTATTCGGCCTGGATGTCACGCACGCCGAACGAGGTGGCGGGAATGCCGTCCTGTTTGAGCGCGGCCTTGTACACCTTGGCCGCCGGGTGCGCGTCCGGCTCCAGCAGCAGTTCGACGCCATTGGGGTCGCTGGGCGATGTCAGGGTCAACCAGCGGTGCCGGCCCATGGGGATATCGTGCTTGGGTTCGAAGCCGAGTACATAGTGGTAGAACGCCAGGGCCTTGGCCTGGTCGTCGACGAGGATGCTGGTGACCACGATCTTCATAAGCGCACACCGTATGCCTGGGGCCGATGACTATCAGTAAAGACGTTCGGGCATATTTGACCAGTGGGCTGCTGCCCGCGGTGGTGGTGTTTCCGAATGGGTTGTTGGAAGCGCCGGCATTAACGTGCTCCGGGCAAGCCAATTCAAACCAGGAGTGAATACCATGCAAGAACAACCCACGAATGAACAGCCAGAGACCACCGAACCGGATCAGCTGGAGAATGTAAAACCGCAGGTGATACTTTCCAGGCGTAAGCGCGGTGTGGGCCCTGTAGCGGGAATGCCATGCGAGCCAGGGTACAAGCTGGTAGGTGAAAATTGCGTGATGGCTAATGTACTGTTCGAGTGAGCCGAGGGGAGGCGGCGCAAGACGCCTCCCCACAAAAAACCTGCTCAAGCCATAGGTAAATCCTTCATTACCCAGCCCCCACCTTTCGGCTGCCAAGGGTAAAGTGACAGGCATGATCCCTGAGCGCCCAGGCCGGCGTCAAAGAGGTACCCGTGGCTGCCTATACCTTGCGACAACTCAAGTACTTCGTTACTACGGTGGAGGCCGGCAGCGTTGCCGAGGCTTCTCGTCAGCTGTACATCGCCCAGCCGTCCATTTCCACGGCCATCAAAAGCCTGGAAGAAAGCTTCGGTGTGCAGCTGTTCATCCGCCACCACGCCCAGGGCGTGTCGCTGACGCCCAGCGGCAAGCGTTTCTATGCCAAGACCAAGTCGCTGCTGCAAATGGCCCATGAGTTCGAACAGAACGCCCTGGCCGACAACGATACCGTGGCCGGGCAGATCGACATCGGCTGTTTCGAAACCGTGGCACCGCTGTACCTGCCGCGCTTGATCGCCGGCTTTCGCCAGCGCTACCCGGGCGTGGATATCCGCTTGCGCGACGGCGAGCAGCAGGAGCTGATCCAGGGTCTGACCGCCGGCACCTTCGACCTCGCCTTTCTCTACGACCACGACCTGGATGGCACCATCGAGGCCGAGCCGCTGATGCCGCCGCAAAAGCCCTATGTGCTGCTGCCAGAGAACCACCGCTTTGCCGGCCAGGCCCAGGTGTCGCTGCGCGACCTGTGCCCGGAGCAGATGATCCTGCTGGATGTGGCCCCCAGCCGTACCTACTTCGTCAGCCTGTTCAACGAAATGGGCCTGACGCCGAACATCGTCTTCAGCTCGCCGTCGATCGAGATGGTGCGCGGCATGGTTGGGCAGGGTTTCGGCTTCTCGTTGCTGGTGACGCGCCCGCACTCGGAATACACCTACGACGGCCAGCGCCTGGTCATGCTGGACATAGCCGAGCCGGTGGCACTGTCGGGGCTGGCCGCGGCGTGGCTGAAGCGGGTGCAACTGACCAAACCGGCGCAGTTGTTCGTGGAGTTTTGCCGGGAAGAACTGGCGAAGTTCTGAAGTCTGGCCTGCATCGCATTCAAGGCATGCACAAAACCTGGAGGAGCGGCCTTGTGTCGCGATGGGCTGCTCCTACACAGGCTGTGTGAAAACTCAAAATCAGAGTTCAGCCCGCCAGCGCTGATCTCTGACTGAGACTTTCAGATAACCGAGAGATACCTCTCAGGCCAG